>CAZDTG010000230.1:0-5438 GCA_964508005.1 uncultured Steroidobacteraceae bacterium | reverse complement strand
TGGCAATCGAACAGACCGTTGATGAGGTGCAGATTTCCCGGGCCGCAGCTGCCGGCGCATACTGCAAGCGCGCCCGTCAGGTGCGCCTCGGCACCCGCTGCGAACGCGGCCACCTCCTCATGCCTGACGTGCACCCACTCAATCCTGCCCTGCCGGCGCAGGGCGTCAGTCAAACCGTTCAGACTGTCGCCGACCACTCCGTATATGCGCTTGACGCCGGCTGCGGCTAAGGTGGCTGCGAATTGATCGGCAACGGTGCTCATGAGTCGTCTCCTGTGGCGGTGCGTGCTTTGACGCCATCATTGACAAACTGCGTCCGCGTTGCCCGTTAGACGTTGTTAGAACCTGTCGCGGGCTGCCGCCGCAGGTGCCGGCAGCGCCCGCCGGCGAACGAGCGGATGGAGTCCGCCTGATTCACAGTGGGGAACGCCGTTCCCGACGAGCTCTAACGACTTCTAACGCGACAAGTCCGACCCGGCGGAGGGTTAATCGCTCCCCGGACAGCGGCAGAGCGTTCTCGCCGCGCCCTACCAGCGAGAGGACACATGCGCATCGCTTTATTCGTTCCCTGCTACATCGACGCGTTCTTTCCCGAGGTCGGAATCGCCACGCTCGAGCTGCTCGAGCGGTTCGGGCACGAAGTGCTCTATCCGCGCGATCAGACCTGCTGCGGTCAACCGATGGCCAATAGTGGCTTCAATGCTGCCTGCACCGCTACCGAAGCGCTGTTCGTCCGAAATTTCTCGGGGTTCGACTATGTCGTCGCCCCCTCCGGGAGCTGCGTTCACCACGTGCGCGACAATTTCGATGCCATCGAGCAGACCCCCGAAGTTGCCGAGGTTCGCAGGCGCACGTACGAGATCGTCGAATTCCTGCACGACATCCAGAAAGTCGAGGCCTTTCCGTGGGCCCGCTTTCCCCACCGTGTCGGGTTGCACAACAGCTGTGGCACCTTGCGCCGCCTGCGGCATGCGAAAGCCTCCGAGCTGCACGAGCCGTTCTTCTCCAAGCCATTGGATCTGCTCTCCAAAGTAGCGGACATCGAGTTCGTCACCCCGGCGCGGCCGGACGAGTGCTGCGGCTTTGGCGGCACCTTCTCCGTGTTCGAGGAAGTGGTGTCCACCAAGATGGGCTACGACAAAGTGAGCGATCACGCCCGTGCCGGCGCCGAGTACATCGTGTCAGCGGACACGTCCTGTCTGATGCATCAGAAGGGCTGCGCCGAGCGTATCGGGGTGGGCATGAAGTTCATTCACATCGCCGAGATCCTGAACGGAGCAAGCTCATGAGCAATTCCGCAGAGCACCCCGGGAACGGGCACGCCATGTTGCATCCGGAGCTGCGCGCTGAGGACGATCGTGATGCGATCATCCGCCATGGCCAGCGCCTCGATCACGCGGAGGGAGCCTCGACGCCACTGCGGTCGCAGCCTGAAAAGCAGCCGCGCGGCGCCAAAATCCACGGCAGTCGGCCCGTCGATCAGGCGGAAGCCGCCGCACGATTCATTGCTGCTTCGCAGCACGAGAAGATGCACGACGAGCGGCTGTGGGACCTCAGGCAGAAACGCGACCGTGAGATGCACGGCATCCCCGAATGGGAAGAGCTGCGCTCGCTGGCCTCCGCAATCAAGGAGCACACGCTCACCCGGCTCGACGAGTATCTCGAGCAGTTCGAAGCCAATGCGCGCTCGAACGGCATCACGGTTCATTGGGCGCGTGATGCCGCGGAACACAACCGCATCGTGCACAGCATCCTGAAGGACCACGGTGCCAGATCGCTCATCAAGAGCAAATCGATGCTCACTGAGGAGTGCGGCTTCCGCGCGTACATGGCGTCGGTCGGCATCGAGGTGATCGAGACGGACCTCGGCGAACGCATTCAGCAGCTCGACAACGAAGATCCCAGTCACGTCGTGGTGCCGGCCGTGCACAAACTGCGGACCGACGTGGCCGAGGTGTTTTCCAGGACGCTCGGCACCGACCCCGGCAACAGTGACGTCCACTACCTGGCGGAGGCGCAGCGCCAGGCCACACGCCCGCTGATCCTCGCCGCCGACGCAGGCATGACCGGGTGCAACTTTGCCGTTGCTGAAACCGGTACGTTCGTCGTGTGCACGAATGAGGGCAACGCCGACCTCTCGGCCAACGTGCCCAGGCTGCACATCGCCTCGATCGGCATCGAGAAGATAATCCCGCGCCTCGAGCACCTGAGCGTGTTCGTTCGGCTTCTGTCACGCAGTGCGCTCGGCTCTCCGATGACGCAATACACCTCGCACTTCCGTGGCCCCCGCGCTGGCGGAGAAATGCATGTGGTGCTCGTGGACAACGGGCGTTCTGAGCGCCTGGGGCTGAAGGAGTTCTGGACGTCGCTCAAATGCATCCGCTGCGGCGCCTGCATGAATACATGCCCGGTTTACCGGCGCAGCGGCGGCTTGAGCTACGGGGCCACGTATTCCGGGCCGATCGGGCTCATCATCGACCCGACTTTCAACGCCCGCAAATACAGCAACCTGCCCTTCGCCTCATCTCTGAACGGCAGCTGCACCAATGTCTGCCCCGTGAAGATCAACATCCACGAGCAGATTTATGCCTGGCGGCGCGAGCTGGTCAACCGCCATGAGGTCCCGCTGGCCAAGAAGGCAACTATGATCGCCGCGGGCGAGTTGCTATCGCGCCCCGCTGCCTATCGGGCGGCGATCGGCGCCGCCGATGCGGCGCTCGCGCACCTGCCTCGGTTTGTCATCTACAACGGACTCAACGCCTGGGGCAAGCATCGTGAGGTGCCACACCCTCCCAAACAGACCTTTCACAGCTGGTACCAGGAAAATCGTGGAGGCAAGTCATGAGCAGCCGCGAGGACATTCTGCAGGCCATCCGCCTGCACCGGCCCCAGCTCGAGCGCCCCCTTCCTGTGGTTCCGCTGTTTGACGATGCCCCGCCGCCGCAGCTACTCGCGGTGTTCAAAGACAGTCTGGAGCGCATGGGAGGGCTGTTCCTGGAGCCATCCGCCGCAGGCGACTCCCTCGCGCCGGTGCGCGCGCAAATAGCGAAGGCCAAAGTCGTTTGCTCCACGGTCATGGAGATCGGCGGCAACCGGGACATCACCGGCGTGCGGACGTCTGAGGAATTGGCCGATGTCGATTTCGCGATCGTGCGCGCCTCGTTCGCCGTGGCCGAAACCGGATCCATCCTGCTGAGCGAGGCGGACCTGCGCGTGAACGCGCTGGCCTACCTCGCGCAGCATCTCATCGTACTGCTCGACCCCGCCGACATTGTCATCAATCTTCACCACGCTTATCGCCGGCCCGAGTTTCGCGAACGGCGTTATGCCGCGTTCCATAGCGGCCCGTCCGCCACCGCGGACATCGAAGGCGTTCTCATCCACGGCGCACAGGGTGTGCGCTCGTTGTCCGTATTGCCGTTTGCGCGGTCGACGCACCTTTGACCTCAACTCCGGAGACCAATACATGAGTCAGACCCCCTCCCCTCGGCCCCTCATTACCACCAACAAGGCCGCGCAGCATGCGCGCGTCAAGGCGATCCTGAACCAGACGGCTCTGGAAGATCGCCAGAGCATTGCAGACCTCATGACGGGTTGGATTCATCGGGATCTGGCGGAGTGGGATCAGCTGCGCGAGCTGTTCCATCCCGACGGCTGCATCGAAATCACCTGGTTCGAGGGTCGCGCGAGTGACTTCGTCGATGCCTCGATGCGGATGGGCCAGTCGGATTTGCGTACCAAGCACTTCGTCGGCGCACCCCTGGTGACCTGCAAAGCTCACAAGGCCCTTGCCGAGACCAATGCCGCGGTCATTGCCGAGAACGCGCGCCTCAATCTGGGCTGCAGCGCGCACGCTCGTTTCTATGATCGGCTCGAGAAGCGCCACGGCGTATGGAAGATCGTGAAGCGCCAGAGCATCTACGACTTCGGCTACTTCACCTTCCCGCAGGGCGTGGTCGAGATCGACCGCGCGCTCGTGACCAAGTATCCGCGCGAATACGCGGCACTTGGCTATCTGCTGGAAAAGAGCGGCTTTCCGGTCAAGCGCATCTTTGCGACCCGCGGCAGCGATCTGGAAAAGACGATGAAGGCCGACGGCCATGCCTGGCTGGCGGCCTGATGCGGTTTGCCCGCTCCCCCTCTTCTTGCCCGTTGCGCCGTTGACCGGCTGTTCAATGTGATAACTGGAGACCACTGTATGAGTCCGACCACTACCACCCGTCCTCCGCTTGCCGCCAGCACACCCGCACAAACCCTGCGCGGTCAGGCAATACTCAATGACCCCGTTCAGAACAGGGGGACCGCTTTCAGCGCCGACGAGCGCCGCCGCTACGGACTGGAGGGACTTCTCCCCTCTTCGGTGGAGGGCCTCGATCGACAACTCGAGCGTGTGCTGCAACACCTCGAGGCCAAGCCGAGCGATCTCGAGCGCTACATCTATCTGATCGGGCTCGCGGACCGGAACGAGACCCTCTTCTATCGCACGCTCATGTCCGATCCGGCGCGGTTCGTGCCGATTGTCTATGACCCGACCATTGCCGAGGCTTGCCTCGTTTTCGGCCACATCTATCGCCGCGCGCGCGGCATGTACATCAACCGCGACATGAAGGGACGCATTGCGGACGTGCTGAGAAACTGGCCTACGACGGATGTGCGCTTCATCTGCGTATCCACCGGCGGGCGCATTCTCGGGCTCGGGGACATCGGTGCCAACGGGATGGGCATTCCGATCGGAAAGTTGCAGCTGTATACCGCCTGCGCCGCAGTCCCGCCCGACTGCATGTTGCCGGTTCTGCTCGACATCGGTACCACGAACGCGCCGCTGCGTGCCGATCCGCTCTACCTCGGACTGCGACAGACACCGCCCGCGGACGAGGAGCTCGACGCGCTCACCGATGAATTCGTGAGTGCCGTGCAAGAGCTCTTTCCGGACTGCTGCATCCATTTCGAGGACTGGAAGGGTACCGATGCGATCCGCATGCTCAATCGCTACGGTGACAAGGTGCTGTGTTACAACGACGACATCCAGGGAACCGCGAGCGTGACACTCGCCGCGTTGACGACTGCACTGCAGATCATCGACAAGCCACTGACTGAACAGCGGATCCTGTTCCTGGGGGCCGGCTCTGCCGGCATTGGCATCGCCAATCTGATCGTCTCCGCCATGCAGATGAAGGGTCTATCGCAGGAGGCCGCCCGCAGCCGGGTCTCGATGTTCGATATTGACGGACTCCTGGAGCCTTCGCGGGCGGGCTTGTCTGCGGAGCAGAAGGTCTACGCCCACAAGGCGCCACCCTCCAACGATCTCGTCGCGACCATCGAGAGGCTGAAGCCGACCGTACTGATCGGCGTGAGCACCCATGGAGGCGCTTTCAATCAGCGCGTGGTCGAGGCAATGAGCCGGCTCAATGAGCGGCCCATCATCTTCGCGCTCTCCA
>CAZDTG010000229.1:0-5476 GCA_964508005.1 uncultured Steroidobacteraceae bacterium | reverse complement strand
ACAACGAGGACACCATCGCTGTCGACCCCGACATCGGTCTGCTCGTCCTCGCCGACGGCATGGGCGGCTATAACGCCGGCGAGGTTGCCAGCGGCATCGCCGTGAAGACCATCGTGAACCTCGTCAAGGAGCAGCTGGAGCGGGAAGACCTGAACGTCCAGGACCGCGAGGCGGGGCTGTCCCGGCCGACCATCATTCTGCGGGACGCGATCCATCGGGCGAACAAGATCATCTACCAGACTGCCCGCACCCAGCCCCAGTGCGAGGGCATGGGGACCACCGTGGTGGCCGCTCTTTTCTTCGACAACAGGATCACCGTCGCCCACGTGGGCGACTCCCGCCTGTATCGCCAACGGAGTGACAAGCTGGAGCAGGTCACGATGGACCACTCCCTGCTGCAGGAGCTCGTCGACCGCGGCTTCTATTCCGCCGAGGAGGCGCAGCGCGCGGCCAACAAGAACTACGTCACGCGCGCGCTGGGCGTCGAGCCCAATGTGGAAGTGGAGATCCAGGAAGTGCCCGTGAGCAAGGGCGAGGTCTTCATCCTGTGCTCGGACGGCCTGTCCGACATGGTCGAGGACGAAGATATTCACTTAACCATAAACACCTTTAGTGCTAATCTGGATACAGTCGCCAAGCAGCTGATTCAACTGGCGAATGATAACGGGGGGCGGGATAACGTCTCGGTGGTCATGGCGCACGTCATCGACGCGTTTCCGGCCCGGCCGAAGATTTTCGACAAGATCCTGGGCTGGTTCGGCTGACACTGACACGAGCAGAGGCGAAGCATGGCAAGGTTGGTCTTGAGCCTGGACAGCCAGGTGATGGCGGAATACAACATGAACAAGGAGCGGTACACCATCGGCCGCCTCCCTGACAACGACATCCGCATCGACAACGCCGCCGTCAGCGGCCATCACTCGTTGATCATCAACATCCTCAACGACTCGTTCCTCGAGGATCTGAACAGCACGAACGGCACCTACGTCAACGGCAAGCTCATCAAGAAACATGCCCTGCAGCACGGCGATGTGATCACCGTCGGGCACCACCAGCTGCGCTTCGTCGAGGACGACGAGGCCCAGGACGAATTCGAGAAGACCATGGTGATCCAACCCTCGGCCCGCCCGGTCGAGAAGGTGCGGACCGCCGCGGAGGCCGCCGAGAAGGTATCCCCCGCCCTCTCGGCAACGGCGAAAAACCGGGCGCTTTCGGCGGATGGCGCCGCCGTTCTGAAGAAAGCCAAATTGCAGGTGCTCTCGGGCGCCTTCGCGGGCCGCGAGCTCGAGCTCAACAAGGCACTCACCACGTTAGGTCGGCCGGGTGTACAGGTTGCGGCCATCACGCGGCGCGCGGAAGGCTATTTCATCGTCCATGTCGATAGCGGCAAGAGCGATGACTTCCCGCTCGTCAACGGCTCGCCGATCGGCGCGCAGGCGACGCGGCTGAATGACAACGACGTCATTCAGCTGGCGGGGGTCAAGATGGGTTTCTTCGTAGCCTGAGCCGGCTTCTATCCGGCGGCGCAGGCCGGCCGCTACCGCGGGTTCACGGAAGGGAAAAGCGTCTACAACCGTGAGCAGTCACGAATCCGTTCATCGGTACGACCCGGCCTCGCTGGAGGCCGTCCACCGTGTCATCCATGAGCGGCGCGACATGCGGCATTTCGTGCCGTTGCCGGTCGACCCGCAGACATTGCGGCGCCTGCTCGACGCCGCCCACGCTGCGCCGAGTGTCGGCCTCAGCCAGCCGTGGCGCTTCATCCGCATCACGCGCCCCGCACTGCGGCAGCAGATCCATGAGCTGGTGCAACAGGAGCGCGCGCGCACGGCTGCAGAGCTCAAGGAACGCGGCGAGGAGTTTCTCCGCCTCAAGGTCGACGGAGTACTGGAATGCGGCGAGCTTCTCGTCGTGGCGCTCCGCGACGGCGGTACCGCGGAGGTTTTCGGCCGCCGTACCCTACCCGAAATGGATGTTGCTTCCGCCGCCTGCGCCATCCAGAACCTGTGGCTGGCCGCGCGCGCCGAAGGATTGGGCATGGGATGGGTGTCGATTTTCGATCCGCAGGCGCTCGGGCGGCTGCTCGGATTTCCAACGGGCGTACGGCCGATCGCGGTGCTGTGCCTGGGCCATGTGGAGCGGTTCTATTCGGCGCCGATGTTGGTCCTGGAGCGGTGGCGCAATCCGCGGCCGCTCGAAGAGCTGCTGCACGAGAATGGCTGGCCTGGCGAGGCTCGCGGCGAGGACACCGGCACCGCACAGCAGAGTGATGCGGCGGCCGCCCGACCCGATCGGGCTGACCGTTAGCGAAGCTCCAGCGACACGCGCTGGCTGACGCCGCACAGGAGCTCGTAGGGAATCGTCCCGGCGTGGCGCGCAATCTCCTCAACGGGGAGCCCGCTTCCCCACAGAACGACCGGCGTTCCGACATGCACGCCCGACAGCTCGGTGACATCCACCGCGATCATATCCATGGACACCCGCCCTACCAGTGGGGCGCGCCGGCCGTCGATCAGGACGGGGGTGCCGTTCGGCAGGTTGCGAGCCAGGCCATCCCCATAACCGGCGGCCACAATGGCTATCAAGGAGTCCCGCGGAGCCTTCCAGGTGCCCGCGTAGCCGACTGTTTCGCCCATCGGCACAGCACGGGTGGCGATCACGGATGTTTCGAGGCTCATCACGGGCTGCAACCCCAACTCGACCCCCGAGCGGTCAGCAAACGGGGAGCCCCCATATAGAGCCAGGCCCGGCCGAACCCAATCGCAACCCAGGGGCACGCCGCCGAGTACGCCCGCCGAGTTGGCAATGCTGCGCGCGAAGTCCAGCCCGCTGATCGCGTCCTTGAAGCGCGCGAGCTGCCGCTTGGTTTCCGCATTGTCCCGCTCATCCGCGCGGGCGAGATGGGTGAGCAGCCGTATCTCCAGCGGCGCGGGTTGCAGGCGGCGGATGCGCTCCAGGGCGCCAGCAAACTCGCTGGGGCGGAAGCCCAGGCGATTCATGCCAGTATCGATTTTGATCCACAGCAGGAAACGCTGCGGACTGGTGCTCTCCTCGAGCAACTCGATCTGCAGCTTGTCGTGGACGACCAGGTCGAAGCCGTGCCGGGCGGCTTCCAACAGATGCTCGGGGGCGAAAACCCCCTCCAGGAGCACGATCGGCTGCATGATTCCCGCTGCCCTCAGAGCAAGGCCCTCTTCCAGCCTCGCCACACCGAACGCATCCGCGTCCGCGAGCGCGAGAGCCGTTGGGACGAGGCCGTGCCCATAAGCGTTCGCCTTCACGATCGCCATCACACGCGCGCCGCCGGCCCGCTCGCGAATCACGTTCAAATTGTGCCGCAGAGCGTGCGTGTCGATCGCGGCGCGGATCAGCCGATTCACGGCGCTGCCCTCATCGCATCACGCCGTCGGCGTAGGAGTCCGGCACGTAGTTCGCGAAGCGCGTGAACTGCCCCTGGAAGGTCAACACGAAGGTGCCGATCTCGCCGTTGCGGTGCTTGACGAGATCGATCTCGGCGATGCCCTTCTTGGTCGTCTGGCGATCGTAGACTTCCTCGCGGTAGATCAGCAGGATCATGTCAGCATCCTGCTCGATACTCCCACTTTCACGAAGATCTGACATCACAGGTTTCTTGTTTTCCCGCTGCTCAACACCGCGATTCAACTGCGACAGCGCTATCACGGGCACTGCCAACTCCTTGGCGAGGACCTTCAGGCCGCGGGAAATCTCGGCGATTTCGGTGGCGCGGTTTTCCTTGTTGCCCGGCACCTGCATGAGCTGCAGGTAATCCACCACGATCAGATCGAGGCCGTGCTCGCGCTTCACGCGGCGGGCGCGGGCACGGAGCTCCGTGGGGGACAAGGCAGGTGTTTCGTCGACGAAGATCTTCGCTTCCGACAGCTGACTGGTCGCACTCGTGATGCGCACCCAGTCGTCGTCGGAAATGCGGCCGCTGCGCAGGTTCTGCAACGGCACCCCGCCGATGGAGGACAGCATGCGGGTGATCACCTGCTCGGACGGCATTTCCATGCTGAAGATCGCGACCGACGCCCGCTTGTCGCCGGGCCGCAGCGCCGCATACTCCGCCATGTTGACCGCCAGGGTGGTTTTTCCCATGGACGGACGGCCCGCCACGATCACCAGGTCGCCCGGCCGCAGGCCGCCGGTCATCTTGTCGAAGTCCGAAAAGCCGGTCGGCAAGCCGCGCAGGATGTCGGGGTTCGCGTAAGCCTCGTCGATCTGGTCGATCACGCCGGGCAACAGAGTGCGAACCGCCACTGCCCCTTGCCGGCCGCGGGAACCGCCTTCCGCGATTTCGAATACGCGCCGCTCGGCCTCGTCTACGAGGTCGCGGGCGGTGCGGCCATCGTTGTTGAAAACAGCCGAGGTGATCTCGCTGCCGGCAGTGATGAGCTGCCGAAGGAGCGAGCGCTCGCGGACAATCTCGGCATAGGCCCGAACGTTGGCAGCCGTGGGTGTGTCGCGTGCAACGGAGCCGAGGTAGGCGAGCCCACCCGCTTCGTCGAGCTTGCCGTTGCGCTCGAGGTGCTCGGAAACGGTGACGACATCACACGGCTTGCCAGCGCCGGCGAGAGCGCCGATGGCTTCGAAAATGAGCTTGTGGTCGGCGCGGTAGAAGTCTTCGTGCTTGACGACATCCGCGACGTTGTCCCAGGCGGAAGTGTCGAGGAGCAGGCCGCCGATGACAGCCTGCTCCGCTTCGACCGAGTGCGGAGGGACCGGTGCGTCAACGGCCGCGATGGAATCGCGACGCGCTTTGGCGGGACCGGCCACCGGAGCCTTACTCTTCCGCGACGATCGATACCGTCAGCGGAACATCAATGTCGGCGTGCAGGTGTAGGCCGACGCTGTGCTCCCCAACCATGCGCAACGGTCCGTTGGGCATGCGTACTTCACTGCGCTCGACCTTGAAGCCGGCCTTGGTGGCCGCCTCAGCGATATCGCTCGTGCCGATCGAGCCGAAGAGCTTGCCTTCGGTGCCGGCCTTCGCGGTGATGGTGAGCTTGAAGTCCTTCATTGCAGCCGCCCGCTCCTGCGCGGAACTCAGGTGCTCGCGAGCAAGCTTCTCCAGCTCATCCCGACGAGCCTCGAAACGCGCGACGTTGTCGGGCGTCGCAAGTGTCGCCTTGCCGTGGGGCAGGAGGTAGTTCCGACCGTAGCCGGAACGGACCTTTACGCGGTCGCCGATGTTGCCGAGGTTGGCAACCTTCTGAAGCAGAATAACGTCCATTGCGGTGGCCTCAATGCTGATCGGTGTACGGCAGCAGGGCCAGGAAGCGCGCGCGCTTGATCGCTACCGCGAGCTGACGCTGATAGAACGACTTCGTACCCGTGATGCGGCTGGGGACGATCTTGCCCGTCTCGGTCACGTAACCCTTCAACGTAGCCAGATCCTTGTAATCGATGTACTTCACGCCCTCGGCAGTGAAGCGACAGAACTTCTTACGGCGCGAGA
>CAZDTG010000228.1:0-5520 GCA_964508005.1 uncultured Steroidobacteraceae bacterium | reverse complement strand
GAATCGACCATGGCGCATTATCCTTTCGACAGGGGCTGCACAACAGCTCGGGCGCACGACCTAACCGGCTGTAGCATCGAGGCTGATGCCGCCGCCTGCGTCCCAACGCGAGGGGCGCCTCTGAGGCACGCCGTCGCTGCAAGCCGATCGGGTTTGCCACCGATGCTCTTCTGATAACTGAGATGGAGCATGCCCCGACATGCCGCTTAGGTATCTGGTACGCTGCCGAGGAGCGCCGGTGCCACCCACGCACACCACGTACAGGCGGCAATCACTGCGACCGCCGCGAGCCCCTCGCCGGCGGACGATTGCGCGTCCGGTAGGTAGTTCAGGCAGAGCTGTTGAGGCGCGCCCTGATAAATGAGGCCGATTGTCGCCGTCATCCAAGCGAAATTGCCGACAAAGAACGCCTGCAGGGCGAGCGGCGCCGCTCCGAAGGAGCTCCATAACAAGGCTCCGCTGAGCACAAGACTGGCGTACTTCCCGGCCGCGATCCATCCGTCCAGCAAGGCCGCATCGAGAGCGGCCGGAATCATCCAGTACGCCAGGACAGTCGAGGCGAACACGAATCCGAGAAGGCCCATCTGATTGCAACGCTCGATCTGGGCCCCAAAGCGCTCATCCAACGCGCGCCCGATGGCTGCCCCGGCGATGAGCAACAGCGGGAACTCGAGCAGCATGTGTCGAGCCATTTCGATTTCCAGCCAGCCCTTGAGCGATAACACCAGCAGACCACCAGCCGCGGCGATGAGCAGCGCGTGGCGGCTCCGGAATCTGGAATCGACTGTTAAAGCATCCGCGCGCACCTGAGTGCTGCCTCCGGATTGTCGAAACCGAAGATCCGGACCAACCGTCCGTCATCGAGCACGACATGGATCGCCGCGTTGTGCGCATAGCCGCCCAACCCATCGTTGATGACAACTATGCCGGCCTCACGCTCGAGCCTGGCGAGCGCAGCGACGCTTGACGGCACGCCCACGACCCATCGCGCCGGATCGGCGTGGTGTTCGGCCGCGTACGCCTTTAGTGCGCGCGTATCGTCGTGCGCCGGATCGAACGAGATGGAAAGCAACCCGATATGATCATCACGCGGATTTTGGCCGAGCGAGCGCTGGAGCCGTTCGAACTCGATCCCGAGCGTCGTGCACACAGTTGGACAGCGCGTGTACATGAAGGTCACCAGCCAAACACGCCGATTGCGTTTCAGTTCGCCCCACGGCACCACTGATGCCCCGGTAGAGGATGTGAGTTGTAAGACACTGAGTACCGGCGGATTTGCCTGTACACGCAAACGCCGGATCTCCTCGGTCGTCCAGGCGCGCAGTCCAAACGTCGTGAACCAGACGACCACGGTCGCAACAGCGCTCAACGCAACCAGACCCGCGCCGGTACCAATCCACGATGCGCGTGCCACACCGGTGACCCTCGTCACTGTAGCTTCGTGAGGTCGGCGTCGCCGCCCCACGGCTGGTTACGTGACGCGGTTGCGGCACGTTGCGTGGCAACCTGGGAGGCACTGACCGGTCCTCCCTTGTTGCCCCAATGGCTGCGGATGTGAGTGAGGACCGCGGCAATTTCCGCATCGCTCAACTGAGTGCCGAAGGCCGGCATAGCACCATTGTAGGAGGAGCCATTGACTGTCAGGGTTCCCTGGACACCGTGCAGCAAAATCTGCATCAGCGTAGTGTCGCGCCCGTTTACCCAGTTTGAGCCCGCAAGCGGTGGAAACACCCCGGGCAGACCCGTCCCAGTTGCCTGATGGCAAGCGGTGCAACGGGCCGAGAAGATCGCTGCGCCGTTCGCCGCCCCAGCATCGGCCGCGGACTTCGGTTTGGTCGCGAGATCACTGAGCGTTCTGTGATCCCCGTAAGCCGAAGCCTCTGCCGAACCGGAGCGCGTGATGTAATACACACACGAGACTACGAGAAGCGCTGTCATGCCCAACACCCACACTGGGAGCGGACGTGGCGCTTCCCGAGGATCTGGGTTCTCGCGCGACTCTTGCGGGCTGATGTCAGGTTCACGCATGAGAGTAGCTCCTAACGGCTCGCGACGTCCGTCGCGATCACGGGATACGTGTGATCCAGCGACAGGAGATAGCTGGCGAGATCGAGGGCGGCCGGTTTCGCGACCACCACCCCATCGCGTGGCGCAAATTCCCTGGGCACCGCCACCACCCGATCTCCCGGCTCCGCCTTGCGCTTTACTTCAAAGAGGTAGGGAAATGAGGGCATGATGCTGCCCGGAACGTAGGCGCGCGGTTGGTACAGATGGCCCAAATTCCAGTCCAGGCTCGGCTGCCGCGCCCCGATGTTGAACAGGTCCGGCCCGGTACGCATCGTCCCAAGCAGGTGCGGCGTGTCGTAGAAATAGTCCGCTGGTACAGAGGCCCGTCCCCACCCGCGCTCCCCGTCGGGCGCCTGGCTGCGATCCCGCGGCTGCTGCGAGTGGCAGTACATGCATCCCTCACGGATGTACTGCTGCCGGCCTCGCAGCTGGGCGCTCGTATACGGATGAAGTCCCGTCGGCGGCCGCAGATCGTGAAGTTGGAAGTACGGCAAGGCGACCAACGCGGCCGTTGCAGCCGCAATCATCACCAAGGCGCCTGCAAACAGCTGGGTTTCACTACGCATGATCGGCGCTCCGGGCAACGTGAAAGAGCGCCGCGCGGTCGCGCCGCGGTCCGAGGTCAAGCACCATGGCGAGGAAGTGCACAGCGAATACGAGATGCCCCGCGGTCATCAGGGCACCGCCGATGCTTCGTGCCTTGAGCCACGGCAATGTGAGGGCCACGGAATCCATGAAGGGTCGAGTCGCATCGAGCATTGCACGTCCTTGGAACCAGCCGCCGATACTGAGCGACACGACGTACACGACGATGCCGACTACGACGAGCCAGAAGTGAGCGGCGATCAGTCGCGGATACGGCCATTCGCGCTCCACTACCCGGGGCATCACAAAGTAAATGCCGCCGAAGAGCGTAATCGCGACAAACGCATACATCCCAAGATGGGCGTGTGCGACCGTGAAATGTGTAAAATGCGTGATCGTGTTGACGCTACGCAGTGCCTCAACGGTCCCTTCCAGCGATACGAGCACGTACATGACACCGCCCACGACCATAAAGCGCAAGGTCGGCGAGTAGACTAACGTCTTCCAATAACCCTGCATCGTCAAGGCATGATTGGTCGCAAACGCGGTGACCGGAACGATCATCATCACACTCTGTACGACGGAAAGCGTGATCAACCAGGATGGAACGGGGCCGCCGATCAGATGGTGCGCACCCACCATCCCGTAGAAGAACGCCTGCGTCCAGAATCCCAGCAGCGACAAGCTGTAGGATTGGAGGGGGCGTCCGATCACTTTCGGCACGAAGTAGTAGATCGCCGCCTGCGACAACGGGGTAAAAAAATACCCCAGCACATTGTGGCCGTACCACCAGTTCATCGCCGCCTGCTCCACACCAAAGTGCACACCGGGCAGGTTGGCGACGAGGTATAGTATCGGAAACCAGAAGACCGCCGCTCCGAGATACCAGACTGAGACGTACAAGTGATCGACCGTACGCCGGGCGACAGTCAACAGCAGCGGAATCCCGATCAGCGCGCCGCCCGACACCAGCAGCAGAGCCACCTGCCAGGGCATCTCGAGCCATTCCAGTCCAGTGCTGAAGCCCGCGCCGACGCTGCCTATGCCGGCGATCAGTCCGGCGTTCCACAACACGGCGCCGAGCAGCGCAAACCGTCCCCCTTGCAGCGTGGTCTTCAGCAGTCGCGGCAACATCCACATGGCCAGACCCAGTCCAGCCATCGAGCTCCAGCCGTAAATCACTGCGTTGAGATGAATGGTGCGGATGATGCCGAAAGTGAGCCATTCGTACCCGGCGAGCCAGTCCGGGTTGTGCAGCTTGATCGAGGAGATGAGGCCAGCGAAGGATCCGAGCAGAAGCCACCCGATCGCGCAGCTCAGAAACACAAATGTGACTGTTGCGCTCGAACGATCGGCCTGGGCGCGCGGCGCAAGCTCCTCTTCGATGGTCGCCGAGGTGTGCCCCCGTTTGAGATCCACCGTCCGCTGCAGCGCGGTGAGTGATGGTGCCGCCGGATCTTCGGCATGACCGAGCTCGTGCGCCGTGAATATCACCTTCGCGCCACTGGAATCATGGAACGCTCCGTTACGCATCGACCAGATGAAAACACCCAGAGCGAGGACGGATATCAGAAAAGCTGACAACAAAACATAAGTCGGGTCCACTATGAAGTCCTCATTCGAAGGGTCGACGGGATCTACGCGTACGGCGTTCCTGGATCGTATGCACTAGTTTGCCTCCCGACCGGAAGAGCGTAAGAAGTCATCGTACATTCCTCTGCGGAGCCGCCGCCCGGGCGAGATGAAACGCAGCCAGCTGTTCCAGGTCGAGGTATTTCGCCGCCCCAATCCGCCGCTCATCGGCTGGATCCAGCCGCTCCTCAACATCACCCAGCGACGACAGGATCAGATCGGCGGCTGCAAAGTCCTCCGCCACGGTCCCTACACTTGGGGTGGCCACCGTGAAGACGCCGGCCGCCTTGGCTGCCTGCACACCGATTCGCGAGTCCTCGAACGCGACCGCTCGTCGGGCCGGGACACCCCAAACTCGCCAATGCCAGATTGTAGACATCAGGAAAGGGCTTCTGCCTCAAAGCGGCGTCGCCAGTTGCTGCGCGCTCAATCGAGGAACGTTGAGGTCACGCTAGCCTGCCAGCGCTTTGGCTGCAGTTCCAAAAGACCGGCGCTGTGCAATTCTTCCGAATTTCCCGCCGATCATCCACAAGCGCCGCGACGCATAACAAAGAGTTCGGCGACGAGTCCCTCACCCTCTCGGGGGTCGAGGTACGGCATAGAATTGTGTTGCTCTCCAAAACCGAATGCCGAAGATTTGCACAGACCCGGTCTTTCGGAAGTGCAACCAGAGCGCCGGCAAGTTACGTTGTTCGCAACGCTCCCTCAATTTGACGGTAGACGAGGCCGCTTTTCAGCCTGCAAACACTCGGTGATCCTTGGCAAAGGAACGTCCTCCTTTGTGGTCGCGCAGGGGCTTCCTGCGCCGCCTCAGTCCAACACCAGGACGCCGACCAGAGGAGAACATCCCATGAATAGCTCCAGAGACTTGTGCAAGTTCACCGCCATTGCGATGCTCGCAAGCGCACCCATGACAGTGACCATCGCCGAGCCCAATTCAGCCGCTGCTCGAGCGACGGCTGCGTTCGTCAACCGCGCGGAAATCGTCAAGTGGCTGGCCGATGGCGAACTCGGCCTTTGGATCCAGGCGCGCAATCTCAAGTGGTTCTACGCTCGGTTCACCGGGTTGTGTAAAGGCGTGAGCTCGACGAACTCGCTCATCTTTGACACTGGCGCTTCGGGCAACATCGACAAAACGAGCTCAGTAACCCTGCCAGCAGGCGGACGGTGCAGGCTGCGCGACCTTGTACCCAGCGGCGGGCCACCCGTCGTCTTCGAGCCATTTGGCGGCTGGCA
>CAZDTG010000227.1:0-5528 GCA_964508005.1 uncultured Steroidobacteraceae bacterium | reverse complement strand
GCCGCGCGTATTCGACTACATCGAGGGCGACGCGACCCAGTTCGAGCGCGAGCCGCTCGAGAACCTCGCGCGCGACGGCGAGCTCATGGCGTATCAACACCACGGCTTCTGGCAGTGCATGGACACGATCCGCGACAAGGTGCGCCTCGAGTCCCTGTGGGAGACCGGTGATGCGCCGTGGAAAGTCTGGCGGTAACACCGGGACGGCAAATGACGACAGCTCATCCTCATGAGGAAGGTATCAAGCGCATGCGCATATTAGTGACGGGACACGACGGCTACATCGGGCACGTGCTCACGCCGATGCTCCTCGAGCGGGGGCACGAGATTACCGGACTCGACAGCTGCCTCTACGAAGGCTGCGGGTTTGCCACGGACAAGGCACTGCCGGTACCTGTCATCCGCAAGGACGTGCGGGAAGTCGAGCTGGAGGACCTGCGCGGCTTCGATGCGGTCGCCCACCTCGCCGGCATCTCCAACGATCCGCTCGGCGATCTGGCGCCACGGACGACTTACGCGATCAATCACGAAGCCTCGGTACGGCTCGCCCGGCTTGCCAAACAGGCGGGCGTGCCCCGGTTCGTATTCTCTTCGTCCTGCAGCAACTATGGCGCGGCAGGCGATTCCTACCTGGACGAGAACGCCAGCTTCAATCCCGTCACGCCCTACGCTGAGAGCAAGGTCTGGACCGAGCGCGACGTGGCGCCGCTGGCAGATGAGTCGTTCAGCCCGACCTTCCTGCGCAGCGCAACCGCCTTCGGGGTCTCGAGACGCCTGCGCGGCGATCTCGTCGTCAACAACCTCGTAGGCTATGCCGTGACCACCGGGCAGGTGCTCATCAAGAGCGACGGGATGCCCTGGCGCCCGCTCGTGCACATCGAGGATATCTCCCGCGCTTTCGTGGCTGTGCTCGAAGCGCCGCGCGAGCTGGTGCACAACGAGTCCTTCAATGTCGGGCAGACATCCGAGAACTACCGCGTTCGGGAAGTCGCGCAGATGGTTGCCGAAGTGGTCCCGCATGCGCAGGTGACCTATGCGGGCGATGCAAGCCCCGACACGCGCAACTACCGCGTCAACTGCGACAAGATCCGCAAGGTCCTGCCGTCGTTCCAGCCCAGATGGACCGTGCGGGAGGGCGTCGAAGAGGTTTACGCGGCCTACCGCGAGCACGGCACGACCTCCGACCAATTTCTCAGCTCGCAATTCGTGCGCCTGAAGAAAATCCGCGAGCTGCAGAAGGCCGGCAGGCTGGATGACACGCTTTCCTGGCGCGCCAGGGGACGGTCCGCGGCATGACGGCCCTGCAAATCAGCGCACAGCGCACCGGAGCGCAGTGCAGGTCCTGCGGCGGCGCCGACCTGTCCGTGTTCCTGTCGTTGGGCGAGCTGCCGCTGTCCGACGGCCTTCTCGAGGCGCGCCAACTCATCGAGAACGAGCCGCGCTACCCGCTGGACGTGGCCTTTTGCTCGGCCTGTTCGCTGGTGCAGATCCTGGAGACCGTTCCGCCGGAGGAGTTGTTTGGTGCGGACTACCCGTACTTTTCCTCCTTCACCGACACGTTGCTGCGCCACTCGGAAGCCAACGTGAAAGAGCGCATCGCGGAGCGCAAGCTGGGCGCCGGCAGCCTGGTCGTCGAGCTCGCCAGCAACGACGGCTACCTGCTGCAGTACTACCAGGCGAGCGGCGTGCCGGTGTTGGGAATCGACCCCGCGCCCGGACCGGTCGCCGCCGCGCGCGCGAAGGGAATCGACACGCTGGAGGCGTTTTTCGGAATCGAGCTGGCGAAGCGGCTGGCCTCCGAAGGCCGGCGCGCGGACGTGATTCATGCGAATAACGTGCTCGCGCACGTGGCCGACACCAACGGCTTCGTGGCGGGCATCGCCACGCTGCTGAAGGATGACGGCGTCGCGGTCATCGAATGCCCGTACGTGAAGGATCTCATCGAGCACGGCGAGTTCGACACCATCTATCACGAGCACCTGTGCTATTTCTCCGTAACGGCCTTGCGCGCGCTGTTCAGCCGGCATGGGCTGTACATCACCCGGATCGTGCCGCTGGCGATTCACGGCGGCTCGCTGCGGGTGTTCGCCGAAAAGGAGAATCGACCGGAGCAGTCGGTGCCGCAGTACATCGAGTCGGAGCAACGGCTCGGGCTCGATCGCCTCGACTACTACGCCGACTTCTCGAGCCGCGTGAGCCAGATCCGCACGGAACTGAATGAGCTCCTGCAGGGACTCAAGGAGCGCAAGGCACGTATCGTCGGGTACGGCGCGGCCGCGAAGGGCACGATCATGCTCAACTACGTGGGCATCGGGCAGGAGACGCTCGATTTCGTCGCCGACCGCAACACCCACAAGCAGGGCCGCTACATCCCGGGTGTCCGCTTGCCGATTGCCGCGCCCGAGCGCGTGCTCGCGGAGCAGCCCGATTACGTGCTCATTCTGCCGTGGAACTTCAAAGACGAGATCATGGCGCAGCAGGCGGAATACCGCCGCCGCGGCGGCAAGTTCATCGTGCCCGTGCCGCGGCCGACCATCATCTGAAGGGGAACGCAATGCCGGAGTTGAGACAGCGGTTGGCGGAGCCGCTCGCCACGAGCGCCTACCCCGACAGCCGAGCCACGCTGCCCTGCCAGGCATGCGGCGGTACTGCACTGGAGTGCTTCTACGAGCTGCGGGGCGTGCCGGCGCACAGTTGTCTGTTGCTCCCAACGCGCAAGGAAGCGTTGGCCTTTCCACGCGGCGACCTCGAGCTCGTCTTCTGCCACGATTGTGGATTCATCGGCAACGCCCGCTTCGATGTCGGCTTGAACCAGTACAGCGCGGCGTACGAGGAAACGCAGGCCTTCTCCCCGCGTTTCCTGGAGTTCCTGGATGAGCTCTGCCGCGACCAGATCCGCAAATTCGGCCTCGCCCCCGGCGTGACGGCGCTGGAGATCGGCTGCGGCAAAGGTGAGTTCCTCACCCGGCTGTGCGAGTTGAGCGGCTGCGCCGGCATCGGCATCGATCCCGGCTATCGCCCGGAGCGCAATCAAAGCAGTGCCGCCGGGCGGATGACGTTCATACGCGATCTCTACGGTCCGCGCTACGCGCACCTGCAGGCGCAGTACGTCTCCTGCCGGCATACCCTGGAGCACATCGGTCCCGTGCAGGAATTCATGCGCCTCGTGCGCGAGACCATCGGCAAACGGCACGCGAACGTCTTCTTCGAGCTCCCCGACATGGAGCGTGTGCTCGAAACCGGCGTCTTCTGGGACGTCTATTACGAGCACTGCACGTACTTCACACGCGGCTCGCTCGCGCGGCTCTTCCGAGCCGAGGGCTTCGATGTCCAACGGCTCTACAAGGCCTACGACGATCAGTACCTGATGATCGAGGCCACCCCTGCCAGCGGTCCTACGGCGGCGAGGCTGCCGCAGGAGGACGATCTGGCCGCGACCGCCGCGCTGGTGAGGAAATTCCAGAGTGAGGTCGACAAGCGCCTGCGCGAGCTCGCCGCGGCCGCGGAGCGCTGGCGGCGAGCAGGACAGACGGTCGCCATCTGGGGCTCGGGATCGAAGTGCGTTTCGCTCATGAGCTCGGTGCAGCTCGGGGACACGTTGCAAGCCATCATTGACATCAACCCCCACAAGCACGGCAAATTCCTTGCCGGCAGTGGCTGGGAAATCCAGGGACCTGACGCGCTGCGGGCGCTCCGCCCCGATGCCGTCATCATCATGAACTCGATCTACACCGAGGAAATCCGCCATGAGCTCGCCACTCGCGGCCTCCAACCCGAACTCCTGCCTCTCTGAGGCCGCCGCGGCGGCGGGCCCGAGCCTCGTGCCGTCGCAGGTGCTGGATGTGGAGCGGCTCATGCAGATCGCGGCCGCCCGCAGCGCGGACTACCGCGCAGCCGCCCCCTTCCCGCACATCGTGTTGGATGGGCTGTTCTCCGCGGCGCTGCTGGACCAGGCGGTTGCCGAGCTGCCGGCCGCGAGCGCCAGGTGGACCACCTACAACACGGTCAATGAGTCGAAACAGGTCTGCTCGGATGCGAGCCTGTTCGGGCCCACGGCCGAGATCATCGTGCACGCGCTGAACAGCGCACCGTTCGTGCGCTTTCTCGAGCGGCTGACCGGCATCGCCGGCCTCATCCCCGATCCGCACCTGCATGCGGCGGGATACATGAAGGTCTCACCGGGGGGCTTTCTGGGGCTGCACTACGATTTCGCGACCCAGCGCGAGCTCAAGCTCGATCGGCGCATAAACGTGCTCCTGTACCTCAACCGTGACTGGCTCGCGGAATGGGGCGGCGCGCTCGAGCTGCATTCGAACGATCCGGTCACCGATCCGGTGCACCAGGAGGTGGCCATCGCGCCCTTGTTCAATCGGGTGGCCATCTTCAACACACCGAACGCGCTGCACGGACATCGCAAGCCGCTCACCTGCCCGCAAGGCCGCGCACGCCTGTGCCTGTCCTGGTATTACTACACGGCGCCCCCCGTGCCGGGCTGGGCGGCGCGCTCGAAAGCCGTCGAATTCCGGGGACCCATGGATCTGCGCCGCTTCGCGATCCGCGCCGCCAACCTGCTGACCCCGCCCATCGTCTTCGAGCTCGCGCGCAAGACGAAAGAAAAGCTGGCGAGAAAGAGCTGAGAGCGCCGCGGGCGCGCCCGGGCTGACTTTCAGCCAGTCAGGATAACCGGCGCGAGCCGCTGATATATGCGCTCGAGCCGTTCGGCGGCCTGATCCCAGCTGTAGTTACGCTCGACGTACTCCTGGGCTGCATTTCCCAGAGCCGCAGCGAGCGGCGGATCTGCCGCGAGCCGCATGATGGCAGCGGCAAAGGCCTGCACGTCGCCGTCGGGCACGACGAGCCCGGTGCGCTCGTGCTCCAGGAGCTTGGCCGACCCGGCACTGCAAACGATGCCCTTGCCCGCGGCCATGTAATTGAGCAGCTTCTGCGGGATACCGTCGCAGTGCATGCGCGGCAACACCGCGATCGCCGCGTCCGCGAGCCGTTGGGGCAGCGCAGCGAAGCTGTCCGGAACGAGCTCGATGGCAGCGCGGATGCCGAGCTTCCTCGCCAGCGCCTCGTAGGGATCGAACGGTGAGCTCACCGCCATGCACAGGCGCAGGTTGGGACGCGCCCGCCGCGCTACGGCGAATGCCTCCAACAACAGATCGACGTCCTGATAGGGTGCCAGGGTTCCCGCATAGATCAGCCTGACGAGACCATCGGAGCGCGCCGCGGCAGCCACCCGGAACTGCGCAGTCTCGACCCCATTCGTCACGACGGAGATGCGATCGAGCGGCAGGCGGTGACGCGTCGTGAGCAGATCGCGAATGTCGTTCGTCACCGAGGCGACGTGATCCGCCGCGCTCGGCAGAGCGCCATCGAACCACCGGCCGACCATACCCACCATCCGGCGCGTAAAACCGGGCCCATAACTCGGCAGCTCAGAAGACAACATCGTATGGGCGTCGTACAGGACGGGCACTCCGTAGCGCAGCCGCGAGGGCAGGGCCACCAGCAACCCCTCGAGA
>CAZDTG010000226.1:0-5548 GCA_964508005.1 uncultured Steroidobacteraceae bacterium | reverse complement strand
CGCGCTAGCCGCCACCCGCCGACCGCTCCGAGTCGGCCGCTGCGGGTGTGCTGCCGCTCAGTACCTGCACCAGACGCGCGCGCTCAATGTTGCCGCCAGTCAAAATCAATCCGACCTGCCTATGTACCATTCGCGAGGACTCCTGCAACAACGCTGCGAGCGGTGCCGCTCCTGCGCCCTCGGCAATCTGATGGGTATCGTCGAAATAGATGCGTATGGCTTCGGCGATCGCATCCTCACTAACCTCCACGATACGGGCGGCGCCACGGCAGATCGTTGCGATCGCATCGGGATGCGGCTCGCGTGTCGCGAGCCCGTCGGCAAAGGTGAGCGCGGACGGTGTGGGAACCGGCCTGCCGGCCTTGAAGGACAGGGCACTTGCGGGCGCTTTGGCCGCACTCACACCCACGATTTCGGTTTTCAGGCCAAGCAGATCGCGCACCGCGATGAGTCCGCAGATTCCAGAGCCCATCCCGACTCCGACATAGACGGTATCGAGGTCGCTCACCGCACGAAAGAATTCGAGCGCATAAGTGGCAACACCCGCCACGAGATCTCGATGGAATGAGGGAATGAAGTGCAAGCCCCGGGCGGCCGCCACACGATGCGCCTCGTGCTTCGCCTCGTCGAAATCCCTGCCGAATTCCAGGACGGTCGCCCCGAACGCCCTCATGGACGAATTCTGGTCCGGAGAGTTTCCATGAGGCACGTAAATTGTTGCCGGAACGCCGGCACGTGCGGCGGCAAATGAGACGGATTGGCCATGATTACCGCGTGTCGCCGTCGTCACGCCTGCAACGCCCGGCTCGGAGCGAATCAGTCGATCCATGTAGACGATGCCGCCCCGAACCTTGAACGCGCCAGTCGGCGTATGGTTTTCGTGCTTGACCCAGACCGTACCGCCCGCTCTGCGACTGAGCTTCGGCCAGGCATACTGCGGCGTGGGTGGCAGCACGCGCCGCACGAGTTCGGCGGCGTCCTCCAGTTCATTCAGCTCGAGGAAAGTGACCGATCCACTCATGAGTACTCCGATGCTCCTCAGTAGCCTGGCGCTCCAGTACTGCCCCAAAATACTCACCGGCCGCTTGCACCGGACGGCCTACGCTACCTCGCAGTACCAAGCCGCGGAGCCGGTCATGCCAGAGAGTGAGACCGTAGTCGTATTCAGGATCCTCGGAGTTCTATCCAAAGCGCGCAATCTCGACCACGCATTGGTCCTTGACGAGATTGCAGACGCGGCGCACCTCGCCAGGCGCCACGCGGAGCGCTACATGACGGTGCTCGAACAGGCCGGCGCCGTGCGAGCCGAAGTCACCCCCGCCCATCCCCCGGGATATAGTCTTACGAGGTATGGTCTCGAGCGGCTCGCTGGAGCCTCCGCAGGCTAGATCTACCGGCTTCACCAGCTGCTCCGCTCCATCCCCACCATAACTGCGCGCGCACCGCGTCGTTTTGCCTTTGCCGCGCACCCGTTGACCGGACCGTTACTGGGCCTGCACGAGACGCGCAGCCTCGGTGCTGCTGTCGTTCATGTCATCGTTCCGGGAGAGCAACGCTCGATAACTTCGCAAATCGCCCTCGCTGAGGATATTCGAAGCTCTTGAATAGGATTCGGCACGCGGATTCGCAGCTACATCGAGCGTCGTTCCCAACCCGGCATAGAGGTACCGGTCGCCGAACACTTTTTGCAGGGCTGCGAAAGCCGGTTCACCGGTGCAGTGACCCGGAGCGATGTAGTCGACTTTGTAGGTGTCATGCAGAGCCGCGACTACTTTCTCTATGGTGGCATCCTGGGCCGCGACCAGGTGAAATCCGCCCGCGATGAAGTGAATGTGCGGGTTGATCTTGGCTGCTTCGGCAACGATCGCCTCGATTCCAGGATGCGCGCAGGCGACTATCAGCACGACGCCGTCCGGCGTGTTGATGGCCAGCGACAGCTCCTTCAATTCCCTGGTTCCGGGCGCATCGGATATCAGGGCGATCAGGGTAATGCCCGGGCCCACTTCGGTGGTCTTGTCGATCAACTGAAAGTTGGCGCCGGGGAAGGCGGTACCAAATTTCATCGTCTCGGGCGGCGTGCCGCTGTAGTAACGCATCTCGGCGGGCAGGGACTCGTCCTTGCGATAAAACGTATTCGGCAGGTCGGAACCAAAGACACCAAAGTTCTCCTTCGGTGCATAAATCCTGACCTTCGGATTCACGCTTTGCAGAAAGGACAATCCGCCAACGTGGTCGCTGTGGCGGTGGGACAGGACCACGAAGTCGAGCCTCTTGAGGTCGACACCCTTGGCCTTGGCGTTCTTTGCAAGAATCCCGGGGTCGTTGCCGGTATCAAACAGAATGCGCTTGCCGCCGATCTCTATTAAGGCAGCGTAACCCCAGTCCTTGGTTGTCGTCGTGTCTTTACCGAAGGCATCGTAGAGTACAGTGATGCGCGCTGGCACCGGGCTGGCCGCTCTCGATTCCACAGCGGCCCAGCCTGCAAGAATCCAGGCCGACCCCAGTGCGGCCAGCACAGAAAGGTGAGTCGATCGCATGGCGCTCCCCCTCGTTTGTGGTGATGGTGGCCGAAGCCTACACCGTGCTCGGTCGCCCCGCTAACGTGGGTAGTTTGCTGGTCAATCGACCGGCTACATCCCCCCCAAAGGGAGCCGTTGGCCAGGGTGGACAGGACGCGCCCACGAGGAGCGCTGAACGGCAGGGGCAGTCAGGCTCCACCCGGCCAGAGACCCGCGAGTTAAAGCGAGTCGACAAAGACTGTTTCTGCGCCCAGATTCTCGAAACATAGGTTCACGGTGCGGCCCATGGCGCGGGTTCTATGACGGACCATGGCCGGAATCGTCACGCATTGCCAAGGCCGCAGCTGCAGTTCCCGATTGTCAGCCAGATCTATGGCGAGGCATCCGCTTACAACGATGAACAGCTCATCGGAGGTGGGATGATAGTGCCAACGGTATGCTTCGTCGAACACGGCGAGCCGCAGACAGCTGTCATTGACGCGGCTGATGACCATGTTGCGGTACCGCTCGGTGACCGCTGCGCCTTCGGCCGCGAGATCGACTATGTGCAACGCGGGATACCGCACTGGCTCCTTGGCATACCGTTCTGCTGGTGAGTCCATCGATACCTCCTGATGCTGAACTTGGGGCTTTAGTCACCCGCGCCAGCACGCATTGTATGCGCGCGGCGCACGAGTTGATGGACCAATATTCCGCCACGCCATCAGGACGACCGACGGCCTCCTGCGGCGGCTCGGTTGATCCCGGCCAGATGCAGCCGAAGGACCTGAACCAGTATCATGGTGGCACGCCGAGGGCGCCTTGGCTGAAGGCGCGCAGGTGGTCATCGGTTCGAGCGCAGGTGCCTGTCGAAGAACGCCACCAGATCCGCGAACGCCCGCCGCGAGTGATGATCGGCCGAGGCGTTCGGCGCGATCCGGTATTCCCTGGTGAAGGTGGCATGCGGACGCTCACCGAGGCAGTTTCGCTCGTCCGCTTCCGCATACTCGCGAATCTCGAGCCCAACGGGAAATTCTCTTTGCAATCGATCGATCTTCGCGCGCGGGCAGATGCGGTCGGAACGGCAGCGGATAGCGAGCAGATGTGCGTTGCCGGCATCGAGGCGAGCGCGCGCCTCCGCGATCTCGCTGTCGCTGACGTTGAGTTGGCTCAACCGTCTTTCGCGCCCAATGCCGAAGGCCAGGAAGAGCGGCGAGAGGGGAACGGACGGCTGAGCAGCGACAGCCGCAACGACACGTGGATCGATGACCAGCGGAATCGCAAAGGCGCCGGTAAGGCACATGCCGATAGCACCGACCTGGGCACCGCCGGAGTGCCTGCTGATGTGCGCTGTTAGCGCACGAAGCCATGTTGTTATGGGAGAGGAGACACCTGCGCGCAGGTTGGCGAATTCCCGGGAGACACACAGCCTGATTCCGTTTCGCAGCGGCGCTCGTTTGCCAAAGGGGCCGAAGAGCCAAGGCACACAGACGCGGAACCGGGCGTCGATCAGACGCTCGGCGAACATGCGCAGTCCGGGAGAGAAGCCCGCGATCTCAGGCAGGAGCAGCAATGGTGGACTGCGGGGGTCGCCGGCATAGTAGACCGGATGAGCGAGCCGACCAGATGCGAAAGAGAATTGCTCAAATCGCTCCATCGCGGGCCCCGCGATTCGCAAGATCCCCGGCGCGGTTCCATCGGGTATTCGTGCGGACTGCGGTGAGCTCATCGTCGTTCCATTGTAAGCGGACGCCAGAGTGACGGGAAACTTCGTGGTCCCAGGTGCGCTATTCACGACGCGTGGCGATCGCGGATGCGAAGACCTGGAGCAAGAAGACTGACGACAACGCGATCAGCGTTCCTCGACAGCCCTTCGCGCACTCATGGTTATGCCCTACCCGTCTCGAACTCGGGGACCACCGGGTGTCCCGTGATGAACGGATCTGAGGATCGAGTTAGCCACGCTCCAGGCTCAGAAGGCCATCGTACTGAACCTCCGGATGTCGATCACTGTGCGGTCGGCGTTTGGAGTTGTTCAGTACGTATTCATGGAGGCAACCGGAACATGTCGGCGACGGGAGACGTTGCAGGTCGCCTGACAGGCCATTGAGACAAAGCCCGGCCGGGGGACGCGCAGTTCTGAGGACTGTGCGCAGCTTGGGCACAGTCATACTCGCCTCAGTGTCAGGGGAATGGCCAAGGTGAAGCCAAGGTGGAGATGTCATGCACAGCCACAACTCAACAGGGTCAGAGCTCATATGCGTCGCGGCAGCCGCGATTGCGATGTCAGCAGGCTGCGCACATCACCCGCCACCGCAGCAGTTCACCCCAGCCGCCCCTTTCAGCCGCACTTTTACCGGATCCGGAGACGCAGTGTGTTGGAGTGTCAAACGCGCGCTCCTCAGCCAGGGCTATATGCTCGAGCGGCCCAACGATGCCGGCGTGCTGACGGGCTCACGTGATGAGCAGCCGAAGCCGAAACTGAATGTCACGATGCGGCTGCAGACGACCTGCGCCGACAATCGTAACGGTACGAGCATCGTGTTCGTGACCGCGACGCGCGAGGAGAATCAGCTGCAGAAGATGAAGCAGACCACCAGCATGGGCGTCGGACCTGCGACCTTGACCATGCCCTCCGGCTCGGCGCGAGTTCTCGGCACGGTGCGGCGCGAAACCATCACGGACCCGGATTTCTACAGTCAGTTCTTCACACTGGTGCAGAATTTCGCGGACCAGGAGAGGGTTTCGCAAGGGTCACGGTTGGCCAGTGATAGCGACGACTCCGTGCCGCCGGCGAAGCGCCCGGCGCGGTTGACCAATGAGCTGGCGCAGGATGCGCCGCCGCCCGCCAACCGGCCCCAGCCCAGGCAGTCGGCTGCGCAGCCGCCCCCGAATCAGTAAGACGCGTCCGAGCGTCGCGGGAGGCGCGCTTGGAACACAACCACACACCGACGATAGTCAGGTAATCAGTTGTTAAGTGACGAAGGAGGTTCCATGAAGCGCACTACGCTTATCGCGATGACCGTTGGGTCAATCCTCGGAGCGGCGCT
>CAZDTG010000225.1:0-5570 GCA_964508005.1 uncultured Steroidobacteraceae bacterium | reverse complement strand
CCTTCTGGGAGGCTGAGCCCGAGCATCAGGATTACCTGGAACGGTACCCGAACGGCTATACCTGCCACTTCATTCGACCGGGCTGGAAGTTGCCCCACCGCCAAGATACGGGTCTGCAAGAGCCGAGCGTCGCGGCGAGGTAATCGCGGCGAAACGTGTCGCCGTCACGCTGACGGATCGTAGATGGCCCCAACGAACAGCAGTGCACCGCTGCGCCGGTCTTCAATCGCACAGAAAAACGGGCGGTCGACGATCATCAGAAATGGTTGCTCTGGGCGCGCTACCGCGGTGCTCCTCACACCCGTCGTCGTAACGGCGGCGGCTTCGGAGCCTTCCTCATCCACCTTCCAGTAGGTCGATTGAAGCACCGACGAAATGAAGAAGGGCCCAGCGGGTGGTTGACCCGGTGCCGATGAGAACATGCCCGTTAATTGCGCGCCCTCCGGCTTGAACACGCGCGTCATACCCAGGGTTTGCAGCGGCTCATTCAAGCGATAATTTCCTTTCAGCTCGAAGCGCGGCAGTTCAACCTTCCCGGAGCGCAGCGCATATTGCGATTGCCAGGCAGTCCAATGTTCGGGGGTAAGCTGCGTTTCCAATTCGCCCAAGCTTGATGATTTCGCCGGCAAGAGTACCTCCATGACGAGATCCCCCTCGCCGAACGACAGGCGGATCGCCTGCATCTGCGGCGTCTCGAAGTAGTCGAAGCGTCCGGATTGCACCATGCGCGGCACTTGTTTGACGGAACCGCCGGCGAGCGTGAAGTCGCGCTGCTGCGTCTGCGTTTTGTCAAACTTCTGCGCCCATTGCCCTTTGAAATAGACCGCGTTGAGAAGCAGCGCGAGATCGGCCGGGTCGATCCTGTCGATTGATTTGGAAATCCTGCCGTGTGTTTCCTTGGACGCCCAACCATTGATCCGGGTCGCGGCACTCGGGCTCGAAAAATCGAGATCCGTCATTTCAGCGTCGTACGACTCTTGCGTCTGTTTTACGTAATCGGGCCGAAGCGCCGCGCGACGAATGTTGACCCACAACGAATCCGCGACCGTCAACGTGATGCTCTTGGCCGGTGCGCGGATGACTTTGAGCAGCTGCGCGTTGGCCCTGTTGATTGTACTGAGCTCCGACCCACTGAGCGACAGCACCGCCAGCATCTCCTGTCTCGTTTGACCGGCGGCGCCATTGAGCACCATCGATAGATCCAGCGCTGCACCTACCGGCGAGAGGACGACGTTGTGGCCCGGGATTGTCTTTTGGACTGCGTTGAGTAAGCGGAAGCCGAACGTGTTGTCCGCCGCAGCCACATCCGCTGGTGCTGACGGCAGCGAGCCGTACGTGACCGCGGCACCGAACAGTGTCGCTTTGACCAGTATGGCGAGTCCAGGTTTGCGGTGCATGCAACCGTCCGTCAGTTGGTGGCCGACACTCGCTGGTTCGCACCGCTACCTGCCAGCTGATTGATCAACCCCACCCCGGCAGGACTACCCCAACCGGTCACCAGGTCGTAGCCGCGGACGGCGTCGAAGCCGTTGCCGCTACCCGTCGTGGGCGGGTTGCTGCCGCTGGTTATGTCGTGGAATGCGCTGGAGTACCCCGAGCTGCTGCCGAGGTTGTAGAGGGCGGGATTGATGAACCCCACAGTGCCCCTTCCGTTCGCAACGGACTGCTGATTCACCAGGGCCAAAAAACCCGCCCAGCGTGGCGCGGCAAAGCTCGTGCCGCCAAAGCCGGTCAGGAATCTGCCATTGCTCACGGTGGGATTGTCGAAATTCGCTTCCGCCGCCACATCGGGAGAGTTGCGCAACGTTGTGGAGCCCAGATTCGACGAATTGATCAGGCCCTTCACTTTCTGCCAGCTGGGAATCGGCGTGTCGCTGACATAGCCACCGCCGCTTTGCGGCCAGGCGGTCTCTGCTGACCATGCCCCGCCCGGACCTTTCGTGGTCAACTCCGTCCCACCGACCTCGGTGATGTACGGATCCACTCCGGGGAAGCTATAGGTCGCGCCATTGAACTCGCCGCCGTCGCCGCTTGCACTGACGAATGACTGGCCTTGTGCTGCAAACTCCTGGAATATGGGGTCGTCACTCGGTGCATCCCCCGGATTCCAGCCCCAGGAGGAACTGAGCACCTTGGCGACATTGTCGGTCGCCATTTGATTGAGGATCTCGGTGTCGCTCGAGCCTTCATAGAAGAGAATCTGCTTGATCCCCGGGGCCATGCCGATCGCGTTCACGATATCCAGCACCTGCTCGCCGTCATCACAGGTGGAGCTCGTGGGCGAGCTCACCGTGGTGCAGGCACCGCTGAATCCGCCGACCAATACATTCCTGATCGGTACGGTTGAAGACATGCCAGTCGTCGAGTAATAAAGCTGCACGTCGCTTGCCAGATATCCGTCAAACGAAAAGATGCCGATTGTTTGCCCTGCCCCCGTGAGCGGACCATTACCGTAGTAGGCCGCACGCATGTCGCTCGGCAGATACTCACCGGAGGGTCCGGAGCCGGTGAGGTTTCCCGCTACCGCCTTTTGCCGCAGCATCGGATGCGGCAGGACATAATTGTTCATGCCGGTGATTTCCAGCAGCGTCACACTCAGTCCGGCGCAGCTGGGCTCGCGATCCGGCGAATAAAAGGTTCGCGCCTCGGTCGGATGGCGGTAATAGTTCAGTCGTACATGGAATGCTCTGTTGATGGTGTCCACCGAGCCCTCGATGCCGACCAACCGCCTGTTTGGCGTCGTAGCAGTCACGGTCAGGCCATTCGCCTTGGCCCAGGCAACCACCTTGTTGTAGTCCCCCGACGTCGCCCCAAAGCGCTCTGTGAACCCGGACACACTCATGTACTTGTGAAAGTTGGGACTCTTCGGGTCATAGAGGTCGCGCAATAACCGGGTCAGTTCGGCCTGATTGCGGAGCGGCAGTTGCATTGCGAGCTTGAGACGCAGCTGAAGCCCCATCGCACCCATCATCGCAGCTTGGCCGTTGACCACCGCGTCGGGAAGATGTGGGGCCAGCATTTCATGTCCCCCGGCCACAGCGTGGACGTTCCTCGACCCTGTCGGGTATGGGCGAGAGCTGCTGCAGGAAACGGTACAGGAAATCAGGATGGCTAGATTGACGAGCGACGCAGCGACCTTGAGGTGCTTCATAGTTTTCTCCAGAGGCCCCGGATGCCCGGAGCCGCGAGACTCCACAGCAGGCACAGCCGTACCCTTTCGGAGTCAGACAACTATTTTCGCGCTTCAGATAACGATGGATTTGCCACCCGAGCAGATGATCGTTGGACTCGGAGATGATGCAGACGGATGGTCACACATTAAGGATCAGCGGGAGATTATCAGCAAGCTTGAGCTTCAACACCATGCAGGACCCGGGTCCGCAAGGCCCCTGGACGCCGAGAGGGCCGACCCCGTTGCGCCCGCAACTGGTGCTCCCCCAGCCGGCTCGCCGATCGGCTCTTTGGTGAGCGAGCCCTCGACGCGCATCAAACCCGGTCTGGCGGATCCGATACGCTGCGCGAGGCTGTCAAAGGGGCCTCTTGTACTCCCCACGTCAATGGCGGTCATCCCGTTCGCATCGATTGTCTTCGTCCTTACCGGCGTGGTGAGCCGGGAAGCAGAGTTACGGTTGCCACAGCGCCAAACGTCTTGTTCCTGCTGAGGAGCTTTCCGGAGAGCGCCAAGACATTAGCGCCAGATTGAAGTTTCGGGGCGTCGGGCGCGTAGAGATCGAACCTCGCGCGAATCTCAGCGCGATCCTCACCGTGGTGACGTCGAGCTCCTACCGTCGTTGGTGCAAGGGCAAAACCTAAACGTATCGACGAGAGCTCCACATCGCTGACCGATGCGCCGGTTAGACGAATCTCCGCGTCAATATACCGTGTTTTGGTGCAGACGTATGGCGGGTCAATGTCAGCCTTGGCGCACGTCCTCGAATAGCCAGCGAGCAAGTCCCTTCAGAGCGCATTCCATGAACGACAGCAACCCCACGCCGCGCAATCCGTCCATCACAGCGCGCCCGGCGCTTGCTGAGAAAGAGCGCTTCGCACAGTTAGCAGCCAGTAGTGGGTTCTCAGAATCGGCATTAGCGCTGATTGCCATCCGCGCTTTGTTAGAATCGAATGGGCCTCTGCCCGGCGCGACGACACCTGAATCGAGACGCCAGGCCGCGACCGACCGGATCACGGTACGGCTGCGCCCCGGAGACGGGCGAGCCATCAGTCAGCGCGCCTCTCAGCGCGGCATGTTCGGCGGAGGTCGGCCAAGAGCCGACACAGAGGCGTTTGGCTCAGACTTCCGGAAAGCAGTCAGTCGTACGGGGGCGCACTGCGTCCCTCGCGGAGAGCGTAATTCAAGTCAAATTTCAACACGCGGGCGGCCAAGCGTGACAACAACGGCGAATCCGGCCCCTCGCCCGAGCCATCGTCCGTGTTCTCTGGCGATTCATAGATTCCGCGTATTTGCTTCGCAATATTGCCGATATGGGCCTCGCATGACTTCAAATCGTTGCTGGAGGCCGCGGCGATTGCCGCTTGTATGAATCCATCGATCCGCGAAAACATCGTCGCATCCAATAGCTTTAGATCGACCCACGTCTTGACCTGGGCGTCTATACGCCGCAAGAGCTCCGCGCGATCAAAAGGCGTTGGGACTGTAACTGCAGGAACCGCCGCAAAACGTGTCACATAGTCATGCACTTGCAGCTCGTTCAGTTGGCTGAGAATGTCTGTGCTGCCCGGCCCCTCGTCGGTAAACCGCAGTGTCAGGCCAGAATTGCCACTGAGACGGGAGGCAACGATTCCCGGAAGGTCCTTGCTGATGAACCCAAACCCGCCTTGTTCTCGGCCAAGAGGCAATCCATCGCCGCCAGTATGATGATGGCCATAGCGCCAACCAATGCGTACACCTTTACCAACAGTACTGTATCGAGATTGGGCCAGCCATCCTTCGGGGCTGGAAATGGCTGCACTGCTTACAGCCTGTGTCTCAGTTACGGATACCGCGCGAGCTTCCGATGCATCCTTTGGAAGTGGCACTGAACTGACGATGTCGCTAACGGGATCTAGCGTGAAGGAAATCAGAGCTTGGCGGCCGGTTCGTCCGTTGCGAACCGTGTATCGATATCCAATCCTCAAGTTCTGTTCAAGCTCGAAACGCGAATTGATCTCCGGGACTATCTTGGTTGCCGGAACGAAAGTGGACTGGCGCAGTTCACAGCTGTCGTCCTGAGATTCGGAGCTGCAGTACGTAATAACGTAGTTGCCGCTCCCGGCATCCAGCGTGATGGCCTCTCCGGGCTGCGCGGCTTTTGTGATTGAACCGGTTGCAACCATGACAGTAGTCACGGCAGTAAGTCTCGCGTACCTCAACATCATTGCGCCCTCCCTAGAAACCGCACATGGTAGTGCTCATTCTGAGTGCCTTCCCCTTCGTGCAGGAACGTTCCGCCGTTGAACGTCACCAAGTCCTGGAACTCAAGAAAGTCAATAGGTGATAGTGAACCCTGCTGTCCGTTGGCGCGAACGTCCATTACCGTACCCCGGCGATGTTCCGCGTGCGGTTTTCTCCA
>CAZDTG010000224.1:0-5614 GCA_964508005.1 uncultured Steroidobacteraceae bacterium | reverse complement strand
TGATCATGTGGCGCGGCTGCCCGCTGGGGATATAACGGGCGAGCCTCGAGCCCGCGCCGAGAAAAACGTTCCGCATCAGCTCCCTCTTCATCACGCAGGCCACGTTCGGATGCCGCGTCAGAATAAGGACCGCGTCGATGAGACTCGGGTGGTTGGGCGCGAGGACCACCGGCGGACCCTCGCGCAGCGCATCCAGCGCGCGCAGGTCGAGGCGGTAGGCTCCCGAAAGCGACAAAACCCAGGCAAACAGACGAAAGCCCGCCATGATGCCGAAGCGGCCGAACGCCGTCCCCCAGCGCCGCGGCAAGAGCGGGTAGGCGCTGAGAGCGACCACCGACCAGCCCAGAGAGATCACGCCCAGAAATACCAGGATGGCGTACGTCACGAGGTGATCGACGAGGCTTTTGAGCAGCCGCTGCATGTCAAGGGCTCTCGGATTCCGGTACTTCGACCAGGCGCGCGGAATGGCCGATCATCCACGCAATTCCGATGCCACCTGACCAGTAGCTGCGGCTCTTGACGAGCGGGCTGCTTTCGAAGGAGGCGCCGGCGAGGGTGTCATAGCGCAGGTACGCACCGGTCCAGAACTTAGGATAGCGCTTCGTCAAGGCCGCGAGCACCTGGGACCCGGCATAGCCGCCCGCCGCCTGGTACGCCGGGCGTCCCGAGGTGGCGTACTGGGGTGTCACCGAGTAGTAGTAGTCGTCGTAGCGCCGCGCGGCGAACACCGGACCGGTCAACAGGCCGAGATTCCAGCCGGAGAAACCGGCGACGTTTGCGATATCGACGTTCACATTCGGCGTGGAGAACCAGCCGATGGAGCCAGGTGAGCCGATCGTGAATGCGGCCCGCACCGGCAGCCGCACGTCGAGCTTCACGCGCTCATTCCGCGAGCGCCACACGTGCACGTCCAGAGCAGGCCCGATTTCCACGGTCGGCCGCAGTTCCGGCATCCCCTGGCGCGTCGCGTTATTGCGGACGGGGGTGGTGGCGTTGAGGCTGATGTTGAGCTCGACCCGGTCCTGGTGGAACAGCTTGCTCTTGAGGCCATTCCGGTCAGCCTGCAGGTAGCGGCCTCTGTAAATGAAATAAGGCACCGGCACAGGATACGCGTGAGTTGTGTCAGACCCGCGATAGTCGCGAAAGCCGACCGCCCCGATGCCGAGACCCAATTCCCACAGCGGCAGCTCGCGGCTGCGCGCCGGCGCCGCATCCTGGACCGGCACTTCCGGCTGCTCTTGCGACTGCGCCCGTGCCAGCGCGGGCGCCGCCAGCACCAGGAGGATGAGTCCCTTCACTTTCACGTTGCGTGCGCCACCATCGCTGTCGCTTCGATCTCGACAGACAAATCACGTCGGCAGATATCTGCCTGCAGATAGACCGCGCGAGCCGCCGCGCCGAGGGCCGCACGCAACTCCGTCTGAATGACGGGCAGCTCTGACGGACAGCGCACGTAGACCTTGCACGCCAGTGTATCGAGCGTGAACTCCTCACTGCCGGTCACCCGGTTCGCTTCCGCGAGAAGCGCTTCAATGTTGGTGAGAGTTTCGCGCGTCTGCGCCGCTGTATCACCAGCGTGGACCGTCCGGTGTCCAACGATGCTTGCGGTCCCGGAAATGAACAAGGTCATGCCGTCCGGCTCGTGCAACACCGCGGCCCTCGAGAACACGGGACTGCGGGCGCCGTACTGGGGCGGATAGTTGTAGGCACTCACCTGTCGCGGGTTCTCGATAAAGGTGGGCGCACTGTGGCTCGCGAGGAAGTAGACCACGAGCGGACTTCCCACCGCCGCGCCAAGCGCGCAGGCAGCGGAGACGTTGCCCGTCACTGGCCGGCCGCTCGCATGGAGCGTTGCCTGCCGTGCGCTGTTGAACTGCCGATAGCGTTCGACCCCGTGGGTGTCGCGATTGATTTCCGGGACGTAGTTCCAGACGCGGATGAGATGCACATAACTCAGTGCGTCGAGCGTGGCGAGAATCTCCCGATAGGCTCGCTCCGTGGCGACATACAAGGGCGTCCGCGGTTCCCGCCCGGCGGACGCGGATGTCTCGGGCCCTTCGTTCTCGGCAACGGCAATACAACCAAAGAGCATGTCGGCCGTGCGTGCATAACGGACGCCGCCGCGCACTCCGGATTCGATGGCCTGCTGTGTTCGCCAGACCTCGCACAACGCACCGGCATTGCCGAGGACGGGCGTGTTGACCTCGGCCACAGGGACATCCGCAGCACGCCGTTCGAGGCGCGGCCCGTCGAAGGTGGCTACGCCCATGACGCCCGCCCACCTTGCCGCCTCCAATTCGGCCAGCGACAGATAGTCGAGATGCAGCCCGGTTCTCGAGCCCATCAGCCCGCGATCATCCGGTCGGGCCCGGCCGGTTGGATGTTGATGCGCCGGCGCCGCATCGCGGCGATGGAGCGCTTCAGGTGCGCGAGGGAGGCGATGTAATACACGGCCTTGAACGCCCTCAATGACGACCAGATCGGGGTGCTTCCGTATATGTCGCCCGCGAGGAGCCCGAGCAGCGCCTCCTTCATGCGCAGGGTGTTGCGGGGGCCCATGAACAGGTCGCGCATCGTCGGATTCGTGACGCGGTGGATGAACCAGGAATACTCCTTCGGTCCATGGCGCGAGACGCGCTCGAAATGCTTCAAAGCGGCCGCGGTCCGTGCGGGCTCGCGCAGGCACGTGTCCACCGTTTCGGAGCCGGTCACCGCAGTGGTCATGGCGAGCATGACGCCCGAGGAGAACATCGGGTCGACGAATGCATAGGCATCGCCGACGAGCAGGAAATTATCGCCGTAGGCTCGCCCGCAGCTATAGGAGTAGTTGCCGGTGGCCTCCACGTCGCAGATGAGCTCGGCATTTTGCAGCCGTTGGGCGAGCGGGCCACACATGGCGAGCGTGTCGAGAAAGAACTCGCGCAGCGGCTTCTTACGGCTCTTCATGTAATAGGGCCACACCACCGTGCCGACGCTGGTCGCGCCGTCGGCGAGCGGTATGAACCACATCCAGCCGTGGTCGAACCAGAACAGCGAGATGTTGCCGGCTCGCCTGCAGTCCGGATCACGCTGCGCGCCCTTGAAATGCGCGTACATCGCGGAGCTGTTGTGCTTGCGGTCGCGCTGCTTGGTATTGAGGCGGCTGCCTAGAAAAGTATCGCGGCCCGAGGCATCGATGACGAACCGTGCCTGCCACGAATCCTTGCGGCCGTCGTCGTGCTCGGCACAGATGCGCGCACCCCCGCCGGAAGGCAGGAACTCAACGTCACGCACGCGGCAGCCTTCGATTACCCGCGCGCCCCGGGCAGCCCGGCGCAGGAGGATCTCGTCGAATTGCGAGCGCCGCACCTGGTAGGCGAAGGGCAGCGACTTGTTCCAGGCGTCCGCGAACTCGAACGTCTGGCTGCCGACGGTATGCCAGGGGGAGACGAACTCGGCGCCCCACTTTTGCATGCCGATGGCCTGGATTTCAGCGGCAACGCCCAAGCGCTCGAACAGCGGCAGGTTGGCCGGGAGCAGCGACTCGCCAATGTGGAAGCGCGGGTGGCGCGCCTTCTCCAGCAGCGTGACGTCGTAGCCCTTTTCCGCCAGCGTGATCGCGGCAGTGGAGCCGGCCGGGCCGCCGCCAATGATGAGCACGTCGCACCTGCGCGCCAGCGCCGGCGACGACCCTGTCTCAACGTTCATAGCCCCCACAGCTCCGAAGTTCTGAAACCCAGGTTATCGTGCCCACGCCAATCGGTCCACCGGCTGGCCGGTCGGCGGATGGTGCCCGCGGCGGCTACTTTGCGTCATCTCCGTTATGCGACGTGACGGCCGCCTGCACCTTCTTGCTGTCCTGCTTAGCCGTCGCGCCCACCTTCTTGGCCCCGTGGGCCACGGCACTGCCCACTTTCTTCGAGTCCTCGGCGATCGTGTGACCCGCCTCGCGCGAATCCTGCGCTATCGCGTGCCCGACCTCCTTGGATTTCTGAGCGACGGCATGTCCGACCTCTCTCGACTTCGAAGCGACAGCATGTCCCAGCTCCCTGCTGTCACTGGCGACCGTGTGCCCGACGTCCCGGGCGTCCTGCTTGATGGTCGTCTTGGCGTTCTCGATCTTGTCGTCACCAGCAAGGGCAAGGCTCGACAAGGTAGCGGTCACGGCGGCAACCGCGATCACCCGCGCAAACGGGGCCTTCATAAGAATCCTCCCAAAGAGCTCACCACTCCGAGCACCTCGAGACCGCATTACAGTCTCTCGCGCCCTCCCGGGGCGGGCCTGAAAAAGCCGCGCTCGAGGTAGTAGTTTACGCTTTTCACACAAGAGCTTGTGTGCGCAAGCTCAACGGAATACCTGGTTGAGCACGTGCGCCAGCCGCGCGCCCGCCAGAGCGAGCCGGTCGCCGGCCACCCGATGCGCAATTCTAAAGTACGGGCGGTCGATGAAGTACGGTCCCGGGCCGTCCCCGATCGGGGGGATGTAGACCGAATTCTGGGCGATGAGGAAGCTCTCCCGGATCCATTGCCGCTCGTCGTCCACGGCCGCGACGCGGGCATCCGGTGTGGGCAGATGAGCTGCACGCCGGATCGCCACGATCGCCTTCTTGCCAGTGCCCGGAAGGTCGTCCCAGAACGCGTGCAGCGAATGCCGGCACGGCCTCTCGCACAGCATCACCAGGTTCCCCCCTTCGTCTCCGTGGGGCAGCGCACGCGTAAAGCGCGAAGTAGTATGCAGCGGCTGGTGTACGTCGCCGACCAGGTGAAGGAGCCAGACAAGATCGTATGACTTCAAATCATCGCTGGCGTCCGCGGAGGCCAACGTTTTGCGAAACACGCCAATCTGCGTCTGAGCATTGGGAGTCGCAGGCGGAACCACAGGAGTGTGATCGGGCGAAAACGGCAGATCGATGAAATGCCAATAGCGGTGCTGCAGCCGATCGGCATAGCCGATGTTGCGCGCCGCATCCGGGCCGGAGGGCCGCTCGCCATCGTTCTCATAGCCCGGCTCGGATTTGATGTCGTCGGCCCAGGTCGCGGCGATCACGAATGCCAGCTCGTCGCGCTCCTCCCGCGCGGTATGTGAGACCCAGCGCGGATAGTCGGGATTGAGCTGCAAGAGGTGTGCGATGCGCGCGCGCGCCACGGGCGTCAGCTGCTCGTAGGCAACGGCGGCAATCATCATATGGCCGAAGCTGTTCCAGGCTGAAGCGGGACGGACACAGGCGAACGCCAGGCACAGGGCCAGTGCAAGGCGCTTCATCACTTGCAGGACCGGCAGTTGCGGGCGGCTCGCTCGGGAATGCGGGATACCATGGCTAGTGGGTTCATAATAGGGCTGCTACTTGGGAATGCTGAATGAAAGTTGTCATCATCCTGCCGACGTATGACGAGCGCGACAATATCGTTGCTCTGCTTACGTCTCTGCAAGGGGAGTTCCGTCGTCTGCGTCACGACATGCACATCCTGGTGGTCGACGACAATTCGCCCGACGGCACGGCCGGGCTGGTGCGCGAGGCCATGCAGACACGACCGAACGTGCATCTGCTCACGGGCGTGAAGGCCGGGCTCGGGGCTGCGTACATCCGCGGCATGCAGCACGCGATCGGCGAGCTTCGCGCCGACGTCGTTTTCG
>CAZDTG010000223.1:0-5621 GCA_964508005.1 uncultured Steroidobacteraceae bacterium | reverse complement strand
AAGATGCCGGGATAGGACTCATTTCCGCCCAGGCCCAATCCGGCCGCCATGTTGAGCGAGAGTTGATGGCCGCCATGAGGGATGCAGCGCTGCGCCGACCAGCCGTGCTCCTTCAACATATCGAGGATACGCAGGTATTCGACGAGGCCGTAACTCAGCGCGCAGTCGAATTGCAGGATATCGCGATCGGGGCTCAATCGCGCGTAGCGGATGAGATTGCGCGCGTCTTGCACGGAAAAGAGATTCTCCCCGGTGGCCATCGCGCCGGGATAGTGGTCCGCGAGCGCCGCTTGCAGCTCGAAGTCGAGCGGGTCGCCGGCTTCTTCGAACCAGCGCAGGCCATAGGGGGCGAGCGCGCGAGCATAGGCAATGGCGTCGTCAAGGTCGAGTCGGCCATTCGCGTCCACCGCCAGTTGCTGCGGACTCGCCAATATCTCGAGCACGGAGTCGATGCGTCGCAGATCTTCGGCCAGCGGCGCGCCGCCAATTTTCATTTTCACGACGGAATAGCCGAGCGCCAGGTATCTTTGCATCTCCTCTTGCAGGGCGCGCGGTCCCTTGTTCGGGTAGTAATAACCGCCGGCGGCGTAAACGAAAACCCTGCTCGCCGCTACTCCAGCGCGGTGACGATCCGCGAGGAGACGATACAACGGCAGGCCGGCGATCTTGGCGAGGGCATCCCACACCGCCATGTCCAGGACCCCTACCGCCACGGAGCGCTCGCCGTGTCCGCCGGGCTTTTCGTTTTGCATCATGACGGCCCAAACCCGCTGCGGATCGAAGTTTTCGCCGGTCTCATCGAGCAGCAATTCCGCGGGCGCAGCCTTGAGACGCGGAATGAAGCGCTCGCGCAGCAGGCCGCTGGGAGCATAACGCCCATTGGAATTGAACCCATAGCCGATGACCGGCTTGCCGTCACGAACGACATCCGTGACCAGCGCGACGACGCTGACCGTCATCGCGCTGAAGTCGATGTAGGCGTTGCGAATCTCCGAGGCGATGGGGACAACCTTCTCGCGAATGTCGACTATTCTCACGACGATACCTCTGAAGCGGAAACCGCAAAATCGCCTCAATTGCGCTGCAGCAATGCTCTCAGCTCACGAACGTCAGCCACGCGCTCGAGCTGCAACACTCTTTCGATCAGCTTCGAGCATCGCTCTGCGCCGATGAGGGGCGCGCTCAGATCAGTGGCCTTGGCGACAATTTCCGCTCGCGTCATGGGGTTCTTAGGTGTGCCGCGCACATCGTCCACGCGCCGGCTGAGACGAGAGCCGTCGACCAGAGTCACTTCCACGAGCGCCACCCGCAGCGGCATCAGGCGTTGCAGCTCCGGGTCCGGAACGAGTTTTACCTTCGCACGCTCGCGCAGCGTCGCGGGGTCCTTCAGGCGCTCCTTATCGTGAACAGAAGCGAATGTCACCGTGTGGTCCAGCAGCGCTACTGCCACCAGGTGCTGCAGGCAGATGTCCGGAATGTCGCGATTGTTGACAATGGCGGCTTCGTCGGTCGCAAGCCGTACGACGATCTCGCGCACTTGCACCGCATCAAAGGGCCGCTGTGCGCGCAAGATCTCCATCGCATCCAGAACGGCCTGGATTGGCGAGCCCACGGGCCACTTTTTGATATTCGTGCGGGTCAGCTCATAACGCTCGCCGAGCTGGTCGACCAGGCCGGCCGGGTCGCAATGAGGATTGTAGGCAGCAAAGAAATTGTCCTTGCCCGAGAGGATGTCCTCGACGCCGGTCCAGCCCGCCTCGACCAGCAAGGCAGAGGTCACCCCGCTGCGAGCGGTCATGCCGCCAAAGTGGAAAGCCTTCTGGACGTGCTCGGTATCACGAGTCCACGCTCCGAGTCCCGACGACTGATGCGCAGCGTAGCTCAACATCCAGCGCATCTGACGGGCATTCAAGCCTGCCGCGCAACTCGCGGCGGCAGCCGCACCGAACAGCGGTGCGATGCTGTGTGTGCTCCAGTGGCTTTGCACCTCGAAGTCCTGACCGCCCAGGGTCATGGTGAAGCGCGTCCCAATATCATAGCCGAGGGCCACGGCGCGCAGGAGGTGGGCTCCGCTGATCCCGAACCGCTCGCCGGTCGCAAGCGCCGCGGGAACCACTGCGCAACCCGGATGAGATTGAGACGGAGCATGGGAGTCGTCGGTTTCATCAGCATGAGCGAGCATGCCGTTTGTAAAAGCCGCTTCGATCGGGCCACACAGGAAGTCGGCTGCTACGACCGTGGCGACCTCACGACCGCCGTACGCCCGAGAGAACTGCAGGGCGGCGCGTCCGGGAGGCAGGGTGGATCCGGAAATCATCGCGGCCAGGGTGTCGAGCAGGTGTTGCTTCGCTTTTTCGGCGACCTCATCCGGCAGGGCACGGCCGGAGGCCTCGCTCATGTAGCTGCTCAACCTGTCCATGACCGGACCCACCTCTTGCGGGGCACCGACCTGAATCGGGTGCTCGCTGGCGAGCGCTCGCGCAGACGGGAGCGCCACGGCGGCACCGGCCAGTCCGGCGAATTCGCAGAACTCGCGCCGGGTCCTGAGACTCCCGCCAACCCGGTTGTCGACGTCGCCGTCATCGCGTGCCATCGTTCTTACCTCCTGATCCAACTCCACGCCGTGGTTATCTGTGCGTCGCGACGCACAGCACGAGTGGCACGTTCACGTCCCCCGGTGTGCAGCACCAGCCCGCGCAGTGCAGCGTTCAGAAATGCGCGGTCACCTCCACGAATATCTCGCGCCCGAAGGGATCGAACACGCCGGCTAGCAAATTGCCGTTGACTATCGCCGGTGACGAACTGAGTCCGACGATCGGCGGCTTCTTGTCGAACAGGTTGTTGACTCCCACACGGACATCGACGTTCGCGGACTCATAACCCAGGTCGATGTCGAAGTAGTTGTATGCGGCCACGTGCGAATCGGCGGGGTAGACCACCTCGTTGGGGGCCACGGGCACTCTCGGGTCCGTGGCCTCGAAGTTGAGCGCTCCGATGTAGCGCCAGTTGAGCGACATCTCCAGATTCTTCCGTGACCACGTCGTGCGCAGGGTGTGCCGCCATTTCGGGACGGGCGACGTGGGGCCGTTTGCGGTGCAGGTCACGCCGTACAGATCTATGCAGTCGTACGGCGGAGCCGACGGATCTACCGTGATCGGATTGTCGATCGCCTTGCTGGCGTTCAAGGTGAAGGTCACAGACCCCGCGGAATGCAGCTGCAGGATGTATTGGCCTGCGATGTCGATGCCGCTCACCCCGAACCCGCCGGTGTTGGTATTGCCCAGGTTGACGAACCCGCCGCTACCGGGAGCAAGTGAGCCGCCGGCTCCGCGGACGACGTTCGCGCAGCCGATCTCGCTGCCGACAAGACAGGCACCCAGCGGGTTGCCCAGCGCGCCGAGGTAGTTCTTGATACGGATCCGCCAGTAATCGACGCTGAGGAGCGCGCTCGGCGCCCAATCGAAGTTCGTGAACACGATCCCCGTGGTGAGCGTGTTGGCAATCTCCGGCCTGAGCTTCGGGTTGCCGCCGAGGGCCACGTTGATCACGTTGGTCAGCGGGATGTTCCCGTACTGCGCCGCCGTCACGCCCGTCAGCGCGCACTGCGCCTGCGTTCCCGCCGGAGTGGGTCCACTGCAGGGGTCCCCGATGGGCTGGGGGTTGATCTCCTGGGACCAGAACAGCTCGTGGCCATTCGGAGCGCGGATCGCGCGGGTGTAACTGCCGCGAAAGCGCACCGTCCGGATCGGCGCCCAGTCGGCGCCGAGGTTGTAGGAATTGACCGAGCCCTGAGGCGTGTACTGTGCGAACCGGTCGGCGATATCGAGATTCAGCGACTGGGCGAGTGGCAAGTCCTTCAGCACGGGTACCTTCAGCTCCGCAAACCCTTCCGCGACGTGGAAGGTGCCGAGTGTGAGCTTCTTCGATCCGCTCATCACCAGATCGCCGGTGACGTAACCCCCGCCCGGGCGGCTGTTGACGATCTCGTCGCGGTACTCTGTGCCTACGGCCAGGCCGATCCCATCGGACGCCGCGGGGCTCTTCAGGCCGTAACGTCCGAGATCGCCAACCGCCTGCACGCTGACCACTGTGTGGGACGCGTAACCATCCTGGGAGGCGCTGCCAGAGATGTAACGGGCCGCCGCCGGCGTCACGCCCCCCGGACTCCAGATGTTGTAGGGCACGCAGCTCGGGTCCGATCCGTCGACGACCGATTGGCAGGTCGGCGTGCCATTGACGCTCACCACATTGAGCGCCCGGGCGAGGCGGACGCTGGAGACCTCGTTCGACAGCCGCTCATGCGCGGTGACCTTGCCGTAATTCACGCTGCCGTCGTAACTCCAGCCTTCGCTGATCTCCCCCTTCAGGCCCAGTACCATGCGGTAGGACGTGTGGCCGAAGGAATCCTCCAGGAAGCCCTGCTCGACGTTGCGCCGCCCGATGCCGACCGTCGCCATGTCAGCCGGTCCCAGCCCGTTCTGAGTGCAGAAGGTGCTCACCTCGCTCGGCGACAGGAGCGGATTGCTGCAGGGGATGCTGTAGGTGTTCAGGCCCGCGGCAGCCGAGGCCAGGGATGTCGGGTCCGTCCCTACGATGCTGAAGCGCGTCGCGGTTGTGCCCGAGGGCTCCGACCGCAGGGTCGTATAGTCATTCGTGAACTGCGTCTCGAGGTATGCCTGAGCATGCTCGTTGAAGGTGAATTGCCCGAAGGCGCCGGCGTTATACCGGGTGTCAGGCCGCTGCAGGGTCTCGACGAGTGCCGGGTTGTACGCATCGGCGGGAGTGAACGGACGCAGCGTGCCGCCGGCTCCGAGGGTATAGGGCGTGCCCGGCGTGGTCCCGGTGGCGTCATACGGCACGAACTGCCCGGCCGGCGTCGTGGGGTCGAGCAGGCAGGAGTAGGGAAGCCCCTGCGCTTGCCCCTGCAGGAGGCAGGAACTGAAATCCCGTCTCGAGCCGAGAATGCCGCTGTTGTGGCGATAGCCTGCGTACGCCTCGATATGGCCCGCGCCCCCGGCGAAATCGGTGCCGTAAACGGCGTTGAGGTTGATGGTCTTGCCGTCGAGCGCACTGCCGGTCGTTGGGGCAACGCCGTTCGCCTGCATGATGGACTGGATCCCCGAGTTGTCATTGTTGCCGTAGAGACCGCTGCCCTGCACGGTAACCTTGCTCCCCGTAAAGTGGTCGTCCATGACGAAGTTCACTACGCCCGAGACCGCATCCGAACCATAGATCGCCGAGGCGCCTCCGGTCAGCACCTCGACGCGCTTGATGAGGATCTCGGGAATGGTGTGCATATCCGCGGAAGGGTTGATGGCATCGCCCGGATTGACCCGCCGGCCGTTCATGAGCACCAGCGTTCGGAACGAGCCGATGCCTCGCAAATCGACGGTCGCCGTGCCCGTAAGGGGAAATGCGCCGCTCCCATTTGTCGCGTCGGCCAGACCGACGTTGACCTGCGGCAGCCTGTTCAACAGTTCCTCAGTCTTCGTGGTGCCCTGGTGCAGCAGGTCCGCGCCGCCGATGATCGTGATCGGCGCCGGGCTGCTGGCGTTCGGCGTCCGGAAGCGCGTGCCGGTGACGATGACCTCCTGCAACGACGTGGTTGGCGCCTCCTGGCC
>CAZDTG010000222.1:0-5649 GCA_964508005.1 uncultured Steroidobacteraceae bacterium | reverse complement strand
CGCGTGGCTGGCGGTCTCGTCGAGGAAGAAGCGCCGCACCATCATCGCCTGCTGCAGCTTGCCCTTGCGCACGTACGCCTCGTAGAGGAGGTCCTTGGCCACCTCGAGCACGATGCCGGCTTCATAACTGTCGAGCACCGGTATGTTGGGATGCGGATCGGTGTCGGCGCCGAACAGTATGGTGCGCAGCTTGTTGAACGGCTCCGGGGCGATGCCGGCCAGCTCGCGCGCGTTGTTCAATTCATCGAACAGCCGTATTTTCCCGGCCTCGCCGAGATCGGAGAACACGGCCTGCGCGGTGCGGCGGCACATGGAGGCGAACGCGTTGTAGGCACCGCTCGAGAAGCACAGCAGCGCCTCCTTGAACAGCAGCTCGACCTCCTCGGGAAGGTAGGTGAAGGTGAACTTCTCCCGGGCGCGCTCCACCTCGACGAACTGCGGCGACAGCTCGATGCGCCCGCTCTGATAGGCGCGCACCGTGAAGCGCAGGAAGATCGGCGCGTGGCAGTTGTCGCACAGGTAGACGACCCCGACCTGCTTCGGCTTGTGCACGGCGAGCTCCTCGAAACGGGGCGCCGCGACGGGCGTGATGTGCGCCACGACCTGGCAATGGGGACACGTTACGACGAGGTTTTCGGCCTGGTCGTGAATGAGGCGGCTGGCGAGATCGATGTGCACCGACATTATGTTGTGCCGGCTGGTCTTGTTGTTGTGTCTGCGATGGCAGACATTCTAACCCATGGCGCGGCAGCGCAGCGGGCGTATTCACCGCGCTGCGCGCATATTGCCGCGCACACGCCTGCGTTATGTAACAGGCCGCCCCGTTCGAGCGAACGCGAGGATGCGCTCGGCGAGTGTCGCGTACTCACCGCTGAAGTGATGGCCCTTGCCAACCTCGGCCAGCGTGATGCGGGTGTGCTCGGGGGCGGCCGGCAGGCCCGGGCAGATCGAGTCCGCCTCGCCGGCGCCATAAATACAGAGTACCGGCACGCCGCCGATGGCCGCGACTTCCGGCTGCGTGGCCGGCCCGCTCTCATCGGACCCAACCCAGTCGGCGATCCTGATCTCGAACGAGGCGTTCGAGTCCACGCCCAGCAGGCTGACGGTTGCAACACGCGCGCGCAGCTCCGGCGGCAGGCGGTTCACCACGAACGGCAACACGTCCGCCCCGAAAGAGTATCCGACGAGCAGCACGCGCTGTTTGTTCCAGGCGGCGAGATAGTGGCGCATCACGCGCGCGACGTCCTTGGCCGTCTCCTCGGGGGTGCGCTCGGTCCAGAAGTACTTCAGCGAGTTCAGGCCCACGGTCGGTACGCCGCTGGCGGCCAGCCGCGCGGCGAGCTCCTGGTCGAGGCCCGCCCAGCCGCCGTCGCCGGTGAGCAGGAGCGCCATCTCATCCGAATTGCCGGCTTCGGCCTGCACTTCGTTCACCGGCAGATCGTCGATCTCCTGCGGGCGCGCGGGTGCTGTCTCCACGTGCGCGGTGATGTTCCGGTACGCTTCGCGGAACTGCGGCATCCAGTTGCGCTCGACCGAGAAGCCATGGCCGACGAGCGGCAGCTTGACGACCTGCGCGCCGCTCGTCTGCGCCGCGAACCGGTCGACAGGCGCCGGGCCGCAAACCTGGTCCTGCTGTCCCTGGAAAGCGATCCAGGGCTGTCGCAGTGTTCTGGCGGGCTCGAAGATGAGGTCGTTCTTCTTGCCCTGCGTGTAGTGCAGCCCGGCGCCCGGGCACAGCGCGGCGCCCGCGAAATCCTGGTCCGGACAGAACCCGATGCTCAACGCACCCGCGAACGTGCCCGGCGGCGATTGCACCAGTGCTGCGTAGACCACCGTGGCGCCGGACGAATAGCCGACCAGCACAGGCACGTGGTAGACGAACATGCCGATTTCTTTCTGGATCTGGTGGCTGAGGCTCTCGAAGTCTCCCGCGATGAGCTGGCATGGGGCGCTCTCGTGCTGCGCGGCTTTGCCGAGGGCTCCGAGGTATTGCCGGATGTCCACGCCGATCACGACGGCGCCCATGTCGGAGAGCGCGCGCGCCATGTTGACGACGCCGAGATTCCAGCCGCCGTCGCCGGAGATGAAGATGGCGACACTCTGGGGCGTGCCTTCGGGAATGTAGACGGTCACCTTGCCGAAGCGGCCGGCAGGCAACTGAGTTTCACCTTCGGCCGGCACGGCGGGCGCTGCCTTGGCCGGGGTGGACTTTTGCGCCGCGGCTCCTGTCCTGCGTGTGTTGGAGCTGGAGTGCGACACGCCGGCGGCGGGGGCCTGCGCAATCGGCACGCCGGTGCCCGGCGGATCGGCAGCCGCGGCGCTGGTCGTTGCTGCAAGTGTCCACAGCAGCGCCGCACGGAAAGCAGGCAGCGCGGACGCGGCGCGGGAGCGTTTGCGATTCATCGCGCGAATAATTCCTTCATGCCGCCCGCGATCAATACGGAGACGTCGACGAGCACGCGCGGCAGCGAGATGCCGCCGCGCGCCACGAGGTACTTCGCCTCCCAGACCGGATCGAACTTCGCCTTGTAGCGGCGCAGGCCATCGAAGTTGTAGAAGTGCTCGCCGTGGCGGAACACGAAGTTGCCGACACGGTGCCAGGCGGGGGCGAGCGGGTGAACCTCGAGGCCGGACAGAGGCGCCATGCCCAGATTGAACCAACGGTAGCCCTCCGCGCGGCCCCACTTCATGAGCTCGATGAACAGGTAGTCCATGGCGCTGCGCGGCGCGTCGGGACCGAACCGCATCAGGTCGACCGACAGCTCGTCCTTGGTCCCCGTGGTCCACAGATTGGCGAAGGCCGCCGGCATGCCCTCGCAATACACGAGCGCGATGGGAAAGTGGCGCAGGTATTCGCGCGAGAACGCGCCCACGGAGAAGCGTTTCTCGCTCGTGGACTTGCTCGCGAGCCAGGAATCCGACAACTGCCGCAACGTGGGCAGGATCTCATCGATGCGCTCCGGCGGCACGACCTCGAAGCTCGCTCCGTCGCGTTCCGCACGGCGATGCGCCTGGCGCAGGTCCGCGCGTGCCGAGCCCTCGAGCCCGAACTCCGCGAGCGGCACACGCGCTTCCTCGCCTATTTTGAGTGCGGCGAGTCCGAGATCCACGTAAAGCGACAGGCGGTCGCTGCTTGCCTGGTAGAACACAGTCTCGCCGCCGTGATAGTCGGAGATCTCGCGGAAGCGCCAGACGAGGTCCTCGGCACCCGCTTCCGCGCCGACCGGATCGCCGAGCGCAACCCAGCTGCGGCCGGCGATCTGATACATGACGAACGTCTCGCCCGACTCGGAGAACAGCAATCGTTTGTCGCCCGCCAACGCCGCGTTCGCCATCGTGACATCCGAATTCGCGATGATGCGGCGGGCGCGCTCCACATCGTCGGGGCCCGCCACCGCCGGCGCCGGCCGCGCCGGTCGAAGCATGTTCAGCAGCAGGTACGCCGCGGCCAATATGACGACCGCGAGCGAGGCCCGCAACATGCGCGGCGTGTGGGCGTCGAACGAGAAGGTCCACCACAGCTCCTGCGAGTAGATGACGCGCCGGTGCGCCATGTAGCCGATCCAGATGGCCATCAGGATGACGCCCACGATGCTCGCGATCCACGCGGGCGTGAAGCGCTCCGAGAGAATGGCCGTCGGGCGGTAGAAGGAGCGCTGGCCGAGTCCGAGCACGCCGAGCACCAGAGCCAGGATGATCGCCTCCTCGAAGTCGAGGCCCTTCAGCAGCGAGACGATGATGCCGGCCACGAGCAGCCAGAACACGATGAAATAGGCGGCCTGCACGCGGCGATACAGAGCGCGCGCCAGCACGATGAGGCCCAGGCCGATGATGCTGCCCGCGAGGTGCGACACCTCGAGCACGGTGAGGGGCAGAAAGCGGTTGAGGAAGGCCAGCCGCTCGTTGATCCCGGGGGTGGCTCCGGAGATGAGCAGTACGGTACCGGCCAGAAAGACCAGAGCGCTGGCGACCTGTGGCACCACCGGCGCGATATAGGCGGAGGCCAGCTGGTGAGCCCGCGCGATGCGGGTGCTTGCGGCACTCAGCTCCTTGCTCGCGAACAGAATCGCGCCGAACAGAATGGGCACGAGGTAATACACGGCCCGATAGGCCAACAGCGAGCCGAGGAGCACTTCCGGCGGGACGTTCGGCAGAGCCAGGATCATCACGGCCTCGAACACGCCGATGCCGCCGGGCACGTGGCTCACGATGCCCGCGATGATCGCCGCCGCGTACGCGCCAAGGAAGGTGATGAAGTCGACGTTGGTGTCGGCCGGCAGCAGCCACCAGACGACCGCGCCGGCCAGGCTCAGATCCATCATGGCGAGCGCGATTTGCGGCAATGCCACGGAAGGGCCGGGGGCACGCAGTGCCCACCCGCGGATTTCCAGTGTGCTTCGCGACAGTGACGCCCAGACACCATAGGCGACCACCGCGGTCAGGAGCAGGATGCCGATCAACAACGACCAGAAGCGGCTCAGATGCAACACCATCGCGGCCTGCTCCGGTGCGACCAGCAGGGACACTCCGGTGACCGTCGCCAGGCCGATGCCGATGGAGAGACTGCAGAATGCCGAGACCGTCGCCACTTCGATCGCCGTGACACCCGCCGTTGCATACAGGCGGAAGCGGATGGCCGCGCCCGTGAACGCCGCGAACCCCAACGTATGGCCGAACGAATATGCGATGAACGAGGTGAAGACGATCCGCCCGTACGCAAGCTTTCTGCCGAGATAGCGCAGCGCGAGCAGCTCGTATGTGCTCAACAGCCAGTAGCTCAGGGCGGTGAAGCCGAGAGCGGCGATCACGTGACTGCGCGGGATTTCGTGCAGATGCGCCCAGACGGCGCGGACGTGCAGATGCGCCATCTCGCGATGCAGGACGTACGCGACCCCCGCGAACACGAGGAGCGCCATGACCGGGCCGATCCAGCGGAAGGCGCTCCGGTCCTCCGCGCTCATCTCCTGACCTGCGGGTGTCGGTGACGCGGCCAACGACGAGCGCTCAGCGCGTAAGCGGCTTGTATCTGATTCTGTGGGGCTGTGAGGCATCGTCTCCGGTGCGGCGCTTGTAGTCCTCGACGTATTCCTGGTAGTTCCCTTCGAACCAGACCACCTGCGAGTCGCCCTCGAACGCGAGGATGTGGGTGGCGATGCGATCGAGGAACCAGCGGTCGTGCGAGATCACGACGGCGCAGCCCGGAAAGTTCAGCAGCGCATCCTCCAGGGCGCGCAAGGTCTCGATGTCGAGATCGTTGGTCGGCTCATCGAGCAGCAGGACGTTGCCGCCCTGTTTCAACACTTTCGCCAGGTGCACCCGGTTGCGCTCGCCGCCGGAAAGCTCGCCGATCGCCTGCTGCTGCTGGGTGCCCTTGAAGTTGAAACGTCCGACATAGCCGCGCGAGGGTGTCTCGTAGCTGCCGACCTTGATGATGTCCAGGCCGCCGGAGATCTCCTGCCAGACGGTCTTCTTGTCGTCGAGCGCCTGGCGCGACTGGTCGACGTAGGCGAGCTTCACGGAGGGTCCGACGCGGATTTCGCCGGAGTCCGGCTTCTCGGCTGCGGTGAGCATCCGGAACAACGTGGTCTTGCCCGCGCCGTTCGGGCCGATGATGCCGACGATGCCGCCGCGGGGCAGGTTGAATGTCAG
>CAZDTG010000221.1:0-5653 GCA_964508005.1 uncultured Steroidobacteraceae bacterium | reverse complement strand
AGGCGATCGCGCACGTGCACTTCCATATCATTCCCAAGCCCAATGCGATCGAGGGTCTCGGTATAGGCTGGCCGCAGCAGGCCTTCGATCATAAGGCCGGCAACGAGCTCGCCGCGAAGCTGCGCGCGGCGCTCGACGCCCGATCGGGACGGTGACCGGGCCGCAGGCGCGGGATGGCCGCGGGTCATGGGTGCTTGACACTTAGTAAGTATTAACTTACTGTAAGTATGGACTGACATTAACGTCGAGCCCGCAAGCTAGATCGTCTTCCATCCTCAGGAATCGCATCATGAGCGAGATCGTTATCCACGGCGTACCCGGCAGCCCCTACCTCCGCAGCGCTCTTCTGGGTCTCGAGGAAAAAGGCCTCCCCTATCGGCTTGCGCTGATGCTCGCGCCGCAGCTGGAGTTCTTTCGGGCGACTCCCGAGGGAGCCGGACTCCTCAACGGCACCTCGTTCGACACGTGGCTGACGCGGATGAGCATGCGTGCGAGCATGCAGGCCACCCAGGCCGAGTGGCTGAGAAAGATCGCATGATGACATGAGCAGAAGAAGCCCTTCGGCCGCCACCGCCCTCGCTGCCCTCGCCGATCCGACCCGTCGGCAGTTGTTCGAGCGCCTGCGAAACGGGCCGCGCGCGGTGGGCGAGCTCGCCCGCGGTGTAACTGTGTCCCGGCCTGCCGTGTCCCAACACCTGGCGGTCCTCAAAGCCGCGGGGCTGGTCAGGGACACGGCCTCGGGCACCCGCCGTGTATACGAGATCGATCCGAAGGGACTCGGGGCCATCCGCGCCTGGCTCGATGACATGTGGGGCGGAGCCCTGGAGAGCTTCAGTGCGCAGATCGAGAAGGCCGGCGAGCAAGAAGGCAAATGAGATTCCCGCAATCCGTTTCGCGAAAGGAACTGGCATGAGCAGTCTCGAGATTCGTCCCGCGCCGGTAAGAAGAAGCGTGGTGGTCAAGGCGAACGTCGAGCGGTCGTTCACGGCCTTCACCGGCAATATCGGACGGTGGTGGCCGCGTACGCACTCGATCGGGTCGACACCGCAAACGGATGTGATTCTCGAGCGCCGCGCCGGCGGGCGCTGGTACGAGCTCGGGGCCAACGGTGCCGAGTGTGAATGGGGCAAGGTGCTCGTCTGGGAGCCGCCGGCGCGCCTCGTTCTGGCCTGGCAGATCGATGCCAATTGGAAGTACGACCCGAGCCTGGTGACGGAGGTCGAGGTCACCTTTACCGCCCTGGCGAGCGCCGAGACCCGCGTCGATATCGAGCATCGCAATCTCGAAAGATATGGCGATCAGGCGGCGCGCGTTCGGGATGCAATCGGCTCCGAGGGAGGCTGGATGGGGATTCTCAAATCGTTTGCGGCGAACGCGGAAGGGGCTGAGGAGGGCTCCGGCGGGGGCTGACGGCACCCGGGCCTCAGCAGTCGGGAACGCATCTTGCTCTCTGGCGCACGTCGCACTTACCGACGTGGCGAGCCGTGTCCTTCAATCAAGAACTCGCAAAAACACCTACCGGTATTCCCGGTCTGGACGATATTACCGGTGGCGGTCTGCCTAAAGGGCGCCCTACCCTGATTTGCGGCGGTGCCGGCTCCGGCAAGACGCTGCTGGCCGCAAGCTTCGTGCTGTACGGGGCGGTGCACTTCGACGAGCCCGGCGTACTGGTGAGCTTCGAGGAAACCGCCGAGGAGCTCGCCAGCGATCTCGCCTCACTCGGGTTCGATCTGCCGGCCGTCACCGCGGCAGGCAAGCTCATCGCGGATTATGTGCGGGTCGAGCGCAGCGAGATCGAGGAGACCGGAGAGTACGACCTCGAGGGGCTGTTCGTACGCCTGGACCACTCGATCCGCTCGATCGGCGCGAAACGTATCGTGCTCGACACCATCGAGTCGCTGTTCTCCGGCCTGTCGAATCCCGGAATCCTGCGTGCGGAATTGCGCCGCTTGTTCCGCTGGCTGAAGGAGAAGGGACTCACTGCCGTGATCACCGGCGAGCGTGGCGAGTCCGGTCTCACCCGTCAGGGGCTCGAGGAGTACGTCTCCGACGCCGTGATTCTCCTCGATCACCGCGTCCACGAGCAGGTGTCCACCCGGCGCCTGCGGATCGTCAAGTATCGAGGCTCGCACCACGGGACCAACGAGTATCCCTTTCTCATCGGTCAGGATGGACTCACCGTCCTGCCCGTCACCTCGCTCGGGCTCTCACACCCGGCGCTCGAGGAGCGTGTCTCGACGGGGGTGGGGCAGCTCGATCAGATGCTCAGCGGCAAAGGTTACTTCCGGGGCAGCACGGTATTGCTCTCCGGGACGGCCGGCACGGGCAAGACCAGCCTCGCGGCTCATTTCGTCGATGCGGCCTGCCGCCGGGGCGAGCGCTCGCTCTACTTTCTGTTCGAGGAATCGCCGCAGCAGCTCATGCGCAACATGCGCTCCATCGGCATCGACCTGCAGCAATGGGTGGACCGCGGCTTGCTGCAGTTTCATGCGGATCGTCCGTCGCGCTTCGACCTCGAGACGCATCTGGCGGCCATGTACCGGGCAGTGAAAGAGTTCAAGCCCATGGTCACCGTCACCGACCCGGTGACGAACCTCCTGACGGTCGGCACACAAGCCGATGTGCGCTCGATGCTGACCCGCGTCATCGATTACCTCAAGCGGGAGGCGATTACCGGTGTGTTCACGAGCCTGAGTCCGGGCAAGGCGGAGCTGCAGGAGACGGATGCCGGAATATCATCACTGATGGATACCTGGGTCGTTCTGGTGATCAATGAAGAGAATCACAAGCGGCGGCGCTGGCTGACCGTGCTCAAGTCCCGAGGAATGGCACACTCCGACAGCGTGCGCGAATACATGCTGACCAATCACGGCCTTCGGGTGCTCGACGGCGAACCCTCGCGGGAGAGTCGGTCGGGAGGAGTATAGGAACGTGCAACAACAAACATCTGCGGAGCCGGTGACCCCAAGCACCGAGACATTCCTGCTGCGGCTCTATGTGGCCGGTCAGACACCGAAGTGCATTCGCGCCTTCGCAAACCTCAAGCGCATCTGCGAGGAGTACCTGGCGGGGCGCTACCATATCGAGATGGTCGACCTGCTGCAGAACCCGCAGCTCGCCCGCGGCGATCAGATTCTCGCGGTGCCGACACTGGTGAGGCGCCTCCCCGAGCCGATCAAGAAGATCATCGGCGATCTCTCCAACACGGAGCGTGTTCTGGTCGGGCTCGACCTGCGTGCTGCCCGGCGGGGAAGCACGTGACCACATCCGAGGGAATGCCGTCAGATACTCTGGGGCAGGATGCGTACGAGGGCGAGCGATACGTCCTCAGACTCTATGTCACGGGGATGACCCCGCGCTCGGCACGTGCGATCGAGAACCTCCGGGCCTTCTGTGAGAAGCATCTCGCGGGTCGTTACGAGCTGCAGGTGATCGACATCTACCAACAGCCCGAGCTGGCGCGTACCGAACAACTGGTCGCGGCACCCACTCTCATCAAGAAGCTGCCGTTGCCGCTACGCCGGCTCATCGGAGACATGTCCGACGAGGAGCGCATCCTCGTCGGACTCGACATCCTTCCACACCAGTAACACGCCAGTCATAAACCGGAGCAGACACAGCGGTGGCAGACGATTCGAACGCTCGACAGGGAATCGCAGAGCTCAGGGCACGGCTGGAGGAAGCGGAAGAGACACTGCGCGCGGTACGCGCAGGGGAAATCGATGCGTTCGTCGTGCAGGGACCCGCGGGCGAGCAGGTATACACACTGCGCAGCGCCGAACAGCCCTATCGCAATCTCGTCGAAGAGATGCAGGAGGGAGCGGCGATTCTGACCCCTGCCGGTGACATCATGTATTGCAACCGGCAGTTCTCCGCACTGGCGGCAATACCGCTGGAGGATGTGGTTGGCAGATCATTCGACCGCTTTCTAAGCGGGGTCGACCGCGCAGCATTCACGGCGCTGAGGAAGGCCGGTTTCGGCAAGTGCCGGGCGCGCCTGGCAGCCGCGGACGGCCGCACGATCGATGTCTATCTCTCGCTGTCAGCCTCGAAATCCGACGACGGCATCGAGAGGCTGAATCTGATCGTCACGGACCTGAGCGCGCTGCTCGATGCGCAGAGCGGCCGCGACCGCGCCGAGCAGGAAAATCACGCCAAGGACGAGTTCATGGCGATGTTGGCGCATGAGCTGCGCAACCCGCTGAGCGCGATCAGCGCTGCCGTGCAGGTCCTCGAGGCCGCCAACGGCCAGGACGCCCCTGCCCTGCGCGCCCGCTCCATCATTGCAAGACAGGTGCATCATCTCGCCAGGCTGGTCGACGACCTGCTCGAAGTCGGCCGCGTCGTCACGGGCAAGATAGTGCTCGATCGGCGCCCCATCGACTTCGCGGACCTCGTGCATCGGGCCGTTGCAGGCTGCGGGGAGCGCCACACCGACCCGCGACTCGAGGTCCAGGCGGTGCCGGTGTGGATCGAAGGCGATCTCGTCCGAATCGAGCAGATCGTGAATAACATTGTCGGCAACGCGGTGAAATATACGCCGCCTACCGGCTCCATCCGGGTGCGGCTCGCCATCGACCGCACCGATGCCATCCTGCGCGTCGAGGACGACGGGTACGGCATCGCCCCGGAGCTCCTGCCGCGCGTGTTCGATTTGTTCGTGCAGGGCGAGCGGACGCTCGACCGTGCGCAAGGCGGACTCGGCATCGGCCTGACACTGGTACGGCGGCTCGTGGAGCTGCACGGCGGCACGGTGTCCGCCTTCAGTGACGGACCGGGCCAGGGCAGCGTGTTCACCGTTCGGCTGCCGAGAATACCGATGCCCCAAAGCGCCCAATCGTCACTCGACCCGGCGCGTTCCGGCTCCTTCGCGCGCCGCGTGCTCATCATCGAGGACAACCGCGACGCCCGCGAAATGCTGCGCATGACGCTCGAGCTCGCCGGCCACCACGTGCTCGAAGCCGAGGAAGGCCTGGCCGGGCTCGAGTTGTTGAAGTCGGCACGTCCCGATGTGGCCGTGATCGATGTTGGATTGCCGGGGCTCGACGGTTACGAGATCGCGCGGCGCTTCCGCAGAGAGCCCAACGCCGACGGCGTGAAGTTGGTTGCGTTGACCGGCTATGGCACGCCGGAGGCGCGCGAGCGCTCGCGACAGGCGGGCTTCGATCACCATCTCATCAAGCCGGTCAATGTCGAGGCGCTGGAGGAGATCATGCGGGCCGGTGCGGTTGGCTGTGACGCGGCGCGGGCGGCGACGGGCGCCGCGGACGTTGGCGGGGCGGGTGGTGCTGCGTCGGCGACGGCTCCGACTCCTGTGGCCGCTGGGGAGTGAGGCGCGGGGCGCCGATTGGGGTTCCCCGCCCATGGCTTGAGCGGTGTGTGTGCGGTAGAGACCTGGACTCCGGATAAAGCCAGCCGGGCGTTTACGCGAGGATGACGCGACCCAGACCCAGGATTACGCGATAAGAAGTCGCGGTCTGGAATATTTCCACGACGCGCTCTTGCTGGCCCCGGTGCTGCCTCGTATAATGCGCGGCTTCCTGGTGCGGGGTGGAGCAGTCTGGCAGCTCGTCGGGCTCATAACCCGAAGGTCGCAGGTTCAAATCCTGCCCCCGCTACCAATCCAGATACTTACTTTCGATACCGGTCTCGG
>CAZDTG010000220.1:0-5665 GCA_964508005.1 uncultured Steroidobacteraceae bacterium | reverse complement strand
GCAGCTTTTCGACAGGCGCCGACTGCGCCTCTGCAAGCACGGCGCGCGCTGCATCTGGAGTGAGCGTGTAAAGCGGGGGGCCGCCCGCAGCATTCAGGGAATCGATGAAGGCCTGCGTTCGGGGCTCGAGAAGGGGACTAGCAGGGTTTGCGTTGGCGTTCACTGGTGTGCCTCTGTAGTCTGGTTGAGGGTTTGATGGAGCCGCGGTAGCGGCCGTGAGTGGCAGAGCGACATGCGCTGATTCGATATCCTCTCTCCTGTGTTCTTTTCCGTTGGATTACCTGGTTCTCGCCGAGGCTCCTCCCGGTCAAAATTGATTTCTGACTGTCGTTCATAGGAGCTACCCTTCACGCAGAATAACAACGATCGTCGTCATTCCGTCACTCCGGCGGGCGGTGACTCTTTTGGAAATTGTTGCAGTTATTGAGCACGTTGGAAGTGAGTGGCGATCCGACGTAGACCTGCCAGCGCGAGGTGAGCGCTGTCGATACGATCGTCAGCGCCACCGATCGTCGATTTGCGGCCTCGGTGCCTCGCCTCGTTCTTGCGCGAGCGTGAGGTAGTCCGTGTAGCCTTTGGCCCCCCCGCCATAGAAGGTCGCTGGGTCGGGATCGTTGAGCGGCGCGCACTGGCGTAATCGCTCCGGGAGATCCGGGTTAGCAATGAATTTGCGCCCGAAGGCAATCAGATCAGCTCGTCCCTCTTGCAGCCACATTTCGGCGCTGTCGCGCCCAAAGCCGCCGGCGATCATAAGAGTGCCACGGTATGTCTCGCGCACCAGATCGAGCATGCGACGCGCTCCGGGCCCGACGTCGGAGCCCTGCTCGAGCGCGGCGGCATCCGGGTTGATCACGTGCAGGTAGGCGAGCCCGTAGTCGTTCAGTTTGCCGGCGATGTAGCCGAAGGTCGCCTCCGGTTCGTCATCTGCGACGTCGTTGAATGTGCTCAGAGGAGACAGCCGCACGCCCACGCGATCCGGTCCGCACAGCTCACACACTTCACCCAGCACCTCCAGCAATAGCCGCGCACGGTTCTCGACGCGCCTGCCGTAGTCATCGTCGCGCAGATTGGTGCGGGAGCAGATGAACTGCTCGAGCAGATAACCGTTCGCGCCGTGGACTTCGACGCCGTCGAAGCCAGCCTCCATCGCGTTCCTGGCTCCGCGTACGTACTGCCGCACGAGATAGGGCATTTCTTCGGCCTGCAGGGCACGCGGAGTGACAAAGGGCACCAGCGCGCCTTCGCCTGTTTCGTTCTCGATAAACGCTTCGCCGGCGGGCCGTATGGCCGAGGGCGCGACGGGAAGCATGCAGTCCGGCTGTAGTGAAGGATGGGAAATGCGCCCGACATGCCAAAGCTGCAGAAAGATGAGGCCCCCTACTCCATGCACAGCGCCAGTCACCAGGCGCCAGCCCTCTATCTGTTCGAGGCTATGAATCCCGGGTGTCCAAGCGTACCCCTGTCCCTGCATTGAAACTTGAGTCGCCTCGCTGATGATCACCGCAGCTGAGGCACGCTGCGCGTAGTAGCTCGCGTTGAGCGGCCCCGGCGCGTTACAGGGCTGCCGCGCTCGCGAGCGGGTGAGCGGCGCCATGGCGATGCGGTGGGGCAGCCTGTAGCGTCCCAGCGCGACGGGCTGAAACAGTTTGCTTGCACCGGGGTAGGCTGGGGTCTGCGTGGAACTCGCGGTCGCGACGTTCATGATTCCTCGCTCGGGCGGACTCGATGATGCGCCGCCAGGCAATGGCCGCTCTGAGCGGTCTCGAGGTCGAGCTCCACTACAGCCACGCCACTCTCGTTCTGGATTTGCCGCTGCCCGTGCGTCACTCCAAGAACCTCCAGCGAGCCGGGGGCGACCAGGGCCGATCTATGACAAGAAGCTTAAAGCCGCAAATCCGCGGCGGACTTGATGCCTATCAAGGTTGCGGTGGCTCATTTGCGGTAGAGGCTTGCAACGCATGAGTCGCGGCGACCTCGTCTGTTGCGAAAGTGTGTATCCGTACCTGCCTGGCTCACCGTGGGTCCACATGAGAGAAATCTCAGATCGCCGGTTTCTGTCGGCCCCGAAATGCCGCAGCGCGTTCGCGACCACACTGCCGACACCGCCAGCGGCCTTGGCCCTGACCAATGCGGAGGTTGTCCGGCGTGAGTGGATGCCCGTTGCCACTATGGCCCGGAATTTCGGCGCGGCCGCTCTTGCGGCGCTCGACGTTCGGAAACGGAACCACGAACGTACTATTAGTCGCAATCGCGCCCCCGCTACCACTGATTATATTTTGTCTTATAATTCAGCTGATTACACGCACTATCGCGTGTAGGTTCAAATCCGGTCACCCGGCCCGTGACGCCGGCAGAATCGCAACCAGTGTTCGGGTGAGCGGTGCAAGTGGCAGTGTCGTACTGCCCAAGCCGCAAGACGCTATCAACTCCTGTCCGTCTTTGGTGGCCACCAATCTAACTCCACCGCCTACGAGTTCGGTCAGAGTCGCGGCGCGTTTCGCGTGCGCTCTCCTTGAATCGTTTTCCCAAGGTCGACACAAAGCGCTGATAGAACTGCACTGATTGAGGGGGCGATACAGCGCCTACTCCTGTTGAAGTGCCACACGCCCTCTTCCGCTGGAAGTTTCAACTCCGCCTCGGTGAGCGGCTGAGCGAACATTGGACTGAATCGCAATGCGCCGTGTGCAACCGCATCGATGAGGTTCGATATTTCGTCGCAGAGTTCGTCCAGCCGCTCACCGTGAGCCGAAGCCGCGGATTCAGTTGTCGGGAGCTTCTCACCGCTCTATGAGCGCCACGCACTAAGCCATGCCGGAAGTCCCGGCGAACATCGGAATGGGCGTCGGTAACCTCGGCTTGACGGATCAGGAGGAGGACCAGATCGTGGCCTTCCTGCAGACCCTCACCGATGGTTTCACGACTCCCTATCCGGATCGCAACACGTTTATGGGGGCGTGCAAGACCGGTGGTTCAGCGAGAACCAGGGGAATGACTTCTTGATCCAACTCCACATCTTCCGCCGTGTGCACCGGAGATCTGCGGAGTTCCGCCGCTTCCCAGCCAGCCTATCCCATAGTGCAGCTCGTTTCCGCTCGTCCGCCCACATTCCGCCGTTCATGACGTGATGTGAGCCGGACGAGCGGAGCAGTGTTGGTGAGGTACCCTACATGAATAAAGTGATGGGCAACCGGCGACGATGGTTGCAGTGGTCGCCCTCTGCTCTGTTCTGATCCAACAGCGGCTCAGGTCAGTCCCTCTACGAAGAAGGCCGCCCGCGTCCGCATCATCAGCAGTCCGGAGCTCGAGATAACCAAGGACGATCTGGCCCATTATCAGATGGACCAGCAACAACCCCGGAGGCTCGCCCGAGCACTACGCAGTGGTGCACTACGGTACGAATCCCAAGTACCTCAGCCAGACAGCGAAATCTCCCATTATCCTGAACCTGAAACCATTTTCCGTGTGCGCTTCGACGGCCTGAAGCCCCAGACAACCTAGTACTACACCGTGGAATCGATGGAGGCCAACGGCGTGAGCGATGGCGTCAAGAAATCCGTCAAGCAGTTCAGCACTCAGTAGTTGCCTATTCGCAGGGCCGGCCCCGTGTTCACCGGTGGCCGCCTCCAGCGTGGAAGCCCCCTCCGGCCGGGAGGCCTCCAGCAGCATGAAAACCTCCTGGACCCTGAGAGCCTGCGCCCATGCTCGCGTGCCCGGGGGTCACACCCGTGATCCCTCCGTGATTGAAGCCGCCGGCTACGCCGGGATGAACACCTGACGGCAGGCTGCCGACCAGTCCGCCCGCGTGCGAACCGCCGCCACCGCCAGGATGAGGAAATCCAGCCTCGTGAGAAAACCCGCCCTCGTGGGGAAACCCAGGCTCGTGGGCTAATCCGCCGCGATGTGCGAGTCCACCGTCGTGCAAAGGTTCGCCGCCGCGAGGAAAACCTCCGGGAGCTGACGCTCCGGGACGAGCGCCGAACGTATGGTCGTGACCGAAGTGGTCGTTACCCGCAAGAGCGCGGCCGTGAGAGATGAACCTGTCATGGTCGTGCCGGTGCCAATCGCGTCTCCAGTGGTGCCACCCCCAGCCATATCCCGCGAACACACCGATTCCAACTCCTAAACCGAACGCGATTCCCGGTCCATCGAGGTAGGCGTCCGGAACATCGACCCATCCTGGATACACCGCGAGCGGGTTCCCGTAGGCATACCAGGGATCGTATTCGGGCAGGTAAACGAGATCCGGGTCTGTCGGTTCAATCACGATCGTCTGACCGTCGGTCGTGACGTTTTCCTGGGGCGTCGTCTGCAGATTCCCGGCCTCCTGCGCGCGCCTGCGCATCACCTGAATCGCATCGAATACCGCCTCCGGTCCGCTCGAGTACGCATCCCCGAGCGACGAGGTCCACATCAGATCCGTGTCCATCGTCGTGAGCACCGAAGGAAGCTGCGTGAGAGCCTTCACGCTCAAATCCCAGGATTGCGCATCGACCCTCCGGGCGAGAACGTCTGCGTCCAGATCTGTGTGTTCGTGCATCCACCGGTCTGCCTCCACGACTTCCGCAGGATAGGTCGCGGCGGCAAGGATCTGCGCAAGCAGCGAGTCAGGATACAGCGCGATGGGTGCCACGAGCTGCTCGAGCTCTTCGGGCGACCGCGGCACCACTACTGGCTCGTTCTGTTCTGGAGGCTGCCCATGGGTCGTCCCTGGGGGCGCATCGGCCTGCGGCCCGGCCACAGTCGTGTCGGGCGTTTCGGATTCCGCTGCCGCGGGGTCCGACTGTGCCTGCACGGACCCCAACATGAGTGAACCGGAGACAAACAGCGCAAAAACTCGAGTCGATACTTTCATGGCTACCACTCCTCCGTGGGCAAGCGCTCAGCCGGTAGTAGCTACCAAAGCTGCAAGCCGCTTCTCCTCGCGCCCGGCGGTTTGGAAGCCGCCGGGTCGGTACGATGCTCGTGCTCGAGGGTTTAGCCGCAATTTCCCTCCGCCTGGCGCGCGTTTCATTTGCAATGTGGCTCCGTTACAGCTGCATCAGCGGCGGGCCATCTGACCGGGCGCCCCGAGGCCTTCCCGGCCGCCACTCAGCGCCTTGATCAGCAGCACGCTGGCATTCATGCGTCACACCTGAATGTCGACCGCACTCAACTGCGCCGCGAGATAGGCGTTCTCGGCCACTACGACTTCGAGGTGCACTGCCGCGCCCCCCTGGTAACGGGAGTTGGCCTGGTCGAGCTCGGTGTGCGTGGCCGCGACCGCCCCAGCTTCGCTCGTATTTTCCTGCTCGAGCTGCCGCAGAGCCGCGATCCTGTAATGCGCGCTATGTGGCGGGAAATGATCATCATGGGCGGCCAGCAGCGCCCCGTGCGTATCGGCAGTCTGGATGACACACCCGACCTTGTCGCGCGCTCGCTCGGCGTGCAGCACCTCCTGATTTGTGGAGCGCCACAGTATCTCGCGGCGCGTGGCACGCCCATGAGCCCCGCCGATCTCGCCAAGGACCATTGCATCGTCGGACGGCGGCACGCGCATCACGTCGCGTGGTTATTGAAGCAGCCGGACGGCACCGTTGCCCCGCACGTCATTCCGGTGAAGCACGAGATTGGCAAATCTACACGGCGTACCCGCGCACCTGCGAATGGCGATGAGTTTCAGGATGCC
>CAZDTG010000219.1:0-5666 GCA_964508005.1 uncultured Steroidobacteraceae bacterium | reverse complement strand
GCGTGTTGTTCAGACCGAATCCCTGATCGCCCTCGGGGTTGACCCAGGCCTCCGCCCCCGACCACAGCCGCGCGCCGAGGAAGAGGGTGGTGTCGACGGTTTCCCGCCCCATGTTGGGCGAAAGGCTATTGGCTCCGCTGTAGGGTGCATGGAAGCCCCGCGTGTCCTGCTCGACGTAAGTGGCCTGCCAGTGAATCGAGAACCGATTGCCAGCCTGTTCCTGCGACAGGGACGGGACTGCATCCAAAGCCGGCGTCACCGGTGCACCCTCCGTCGCGCCATGCGCGGCGCGGCTCATGAGCAAAAGCACCAGGATTTTTCTTGTGTCGATCATTTCTTCTTTGCCAATGAGCGGATTGCTTTTTCCAGGCGGTGGAACGACGAATGCGAAGCGCAAAGCGCTCGAGAGGAGCCTGGCCGCAGGCTCCCAAAGCGGCTCGCTCGTATCAGGTCGGATGGCGGAGGGAGGAACGGGTAGCCCGACAGGAAGTGTCGAAGCTACATGCGCATCCCGCTCTCGGGCGGACTAGCGCAACGGAGGACTTACGCTAGCTCGCCCGGAGCTGCTCGTCTGCCTTGCGGCAACGGCTACAGCCACTCGTATTCGGATTCGTACTCGTATCGCTGCTGCGACCACTACTGCCCATGAAGGCGACCTCGCGTTGCCAGGACCAGGGGAAATCTAGAGAGGGCCCGCAGAGAAGTAAACTGAAGTTTCGTTCAGACAGCGGATTCCGCCCGGGCAGGGATCGTCCGTTCCTTATAATGGCCCGCGGCGCCCGGCGAGTTTTTCGCGTGCATCATTCACGGGTTCGGACGATTATGAGACTGCTGATTGTCGAAGACGACCTCAAGACGGCCAGCGCCCTCGAGTCAGGATTGCAAAGCGAGGAGTTCTCCGTGGTGCTGGCGCGGACCGGCGAGGAAGGGTTTTCGGCCCTCAACCAGGAAAGCTTCGATCTCGTGGTGCTCGACTGGATGCTTCCCGGACGCGATGGCATCGAAGTGCTCAAGGCCTTGCGCGCGCGCGGCACGAAGACGCCCGTGCTGCTCCTCACCGCTCGCGACTCCGTGGCCGATCGGGTGCTTGGCTTGGAAAGCGGCGCGGACGACTACCTCATCAAACCCTTCGCCTTTGCGGAGCTGATCGCACGAATCCGTTCGCTCCTGCGCCGCGTGCCCGTGGCGGAGCCGCTGCTGCGCCGGCTGGCCGATCTCACCATGAACCTGGAGACGCGCACCGTCTGGCGCGGTGACCGGCGCATAGAGCTGACGTCCCGCGAGTTCGATCTATTGTCCTACCTGCTGCGTCAGCCGGGACAGGTGGTCACGCGCGAGATGATCGCTACGGACGTGTGGCGTGAAACGAAGCGCGCAACGCCGCTCGACAACGTGATCGACGTGCATGTCGCCCATCTGCGCCGCAAGGTGGACGGCGGCCGGGAGAAGACACTCATCCAAACCGTCCGCGGCGTTGGGTTCGTGCTGCGCGAGGAACCGCGCGGGTGAGGGGCGGCCGGCAACAGCCCACGTTGCGGGTTCGCCTGGCACTCTGGTACGCGGGCGCCGGCGTCGCTGTGCTGATCGTGGCTGTGATGGTGGCGCTGATCACCGGCATGTGGGCGCCAGGCAGCCGTGGGGACGTCGTGTTTGTCTTGCTCGTCGGGCTGCCCGGCGCAGCCTGCGCCTTTGCCGCGGCTGGCTATGTCGTCGCCGGCCGCGCGCTTGCGCCGATTGCAGTGATGGCCGAGCGTGCACGGCAATTGACGGCCCGATCGTTGAGTGAGCGGCTGCCGGTGTCAAACGCCCATGATGAGCTCGGGCAGCTCGCCGTGGTTTTCAACAAGACGCTCGACCGGGTGGAGAACTCATTCGCCGAGCTGAGGCGTTTTACGGCCGACGCATCGCACGAGCTGCGTACCCCCCTCACCGCCATTCGCACGGTCGGCGAGGTGGCCTTGCGTCAGGAGAACCCCGGCATGCTGCGCGATACGGTCGGCAGCATGCTCGAGGAAGTGGGCCGCATGAACCAGCTCATGGAGCGGCTCTTGCTGTTGGCGCAGGCCGATCACGACACGATGCCCGTGCATCTGGCAGTGACGAACGTGCGCGATGTCGTGATGGACGTCGCGGACTCGCTGAGTGTCGTGGCCGCGGAGAAAGGGCAACGTGTTGCCGTGGATCACATGGATGTGACGGCGGTAGCGGACGAAGCTCTGCTGCGCCTGGCTCTGATGAATCTGGTGCAGAACGCCATCCGTTACAGTCCGCCGGGAACGGCAATCCGGCTGCGCGCGTTGGCCAGCGGCGCGGCTGCGGTCGTGGAGGTGATTGACGAAGGCCCGGGAATTGCGCGGGAACACCACTCCAGGGTTTTCGAGCGCTTCTATCGTGTGGACAAGTCGCGCTCCCGCGCGGACGGCGGCGCGGGACTCGGACTGGCGATCGTGAAGTGGGCCGCCGAGCGTATGAGCGGTACCGTCGAGCTCGATAGCGAAGTGGGAGTTGGCAGCGTCTTTCGCGTGCGCCTGCCGCTGGCTGGCGCGGTTGCGCAAGCTGAGCCCGCACCGGGCCGATCCGACGAGCGACCCATCGAGCCGCCCCCGCAGTTGTTCGCGGATCCCGCCGAAAGCGCTCGCGCGGACCTCCAAGCAGTGCTCGCGCGGCTGCGAACCGGTCCGGAAGGGCTCGCCTGGAGCGAGGCGGAGCGGCGCCTGAGGCATTTTGGCCCGAACGCGGTGGCGAGCCGGCGCGCACCGTCCTGGCCGGCGCTCGTCTGGCACGCTGCCCGCAACCCCTTCAACGGAGTGTTGGTCCTTCTAGGGCTCGTCTCGCTGCTGACGCGAGATCTGAGCGCCGCCACGGTCATGACCGTGATGGTGATCGTGAGCACCGGCCTGCGCTTTTGGCAGGAGTGGAAGTCCCTCGTGCAGGCCGAGTCACTGCGCAAGCTCGTGCGCAACAAGGTGACCGTCCGCCGCACAGACAACGAATCGGCCGCCGCGCGCGAGCCCAGCTCGCTCGACCACCGCGCCTCGGACATTCTGCTGGAGCAGCTCGTGCCGGGCGACGTGGTGCTGCTGTCCGCCGGGGACATGGTGCCCGGGGATCTGCGGCTGCTCGAATCGCGGGACCTTTTCGTCACCCAATCAGCCTTGACCGGAGAGGCCATGCCGGTCGAGAAGCTCGCCGCAGAGCCGGGTCGGCAAGGCGGCGCGGGCGGTGCACCGATTCAGGAAAGTCTGCTCGACCAGCCCGATCTTCTGTTCATGGGCAGCAGTGTCATCAGCGGCACCGGCAAGGCGGTGGTACTCGGGACCGGGCGCCACACGTATTTCGGTGCAACGGCGTGGAAGCTCGTCGGCCAGCCGGCGCCGACGGCCTTCGACCGCGGCGTCAACGAGGTGAGCTGGCTGCTCATCCGCTTCATGCTGGTGATGGTACCGATCGTTTTCTTCATCAATGGGCTGTCCAAGGGCCAGTGGCTGGACGCGTTCTTCTTCGCTATCGCCGTGGCCGTCGGCCTCACGCCCGAAATGCTGCCGATGATCGTCAATGCGAATCTGGCGCGTGGCGCGCTGGCGATGTCGCGCCACAAGGCCATCGTCAAGCAGCTGAACGCAATCCAGAACCTCGGTGCGATGGACATTCTTTGCACCGACAAGACCGGTACGCTCACGCAGGATCACGTGGCGTTGATCAACCACGTCGACTTGCACGGCCAGAGCAGCGCGCGCGTCCTGGAGCACGCTTATCTCAACAGCCTGTACCAGACGGGACTCAAAAACCTGCTCGATCGCGCGATTGTCGAGCGCTCCGCAGAGCACGGCCTGCGCGACCTCGCGAAGTCGTTCCGCAAGGTGGACGAGATTCCGTTCGACTTCAGCCGGCGCCGCATGTCGGTCGTGCTGCGACAGGCGGGCGAGGTCAATCTGCTGATCTGCAAGGGTGCGGTCGAGGAAATGCTGAAGATCTGCTCGCAGGTGGAGGATGAGGGGCGCGTAGTGCCGCTCACGCCGGAGCTGCGCGAGCAGCTCAAGCGCTTGCGCGACGAGCTCAATGACGACGGCCTGCGCGTGATTGCCGTCGGCTTCAAAGCTATTGCCCCCGGCCCGAAGCCGTTCAGTGTCGAAGACGAAGCCGAGCTCATTTTCTCGGGCTTCGTGGCATTCCTCGATCCGCCCAAGGAGAGCGCGGCGGCGGCTCTGCGACTGCTGCGCGAGCACGGCGTGAGCGTGAAGATCCTGACAGGCGACAATGCGACGGTCGCCCGCAGGATCTGCCGGGACGTTGGCCTCGAGGCTCCGCAAGTGGCCACGGGCAGCGAGATCGAGCCGCTATCCGCTGAAGCGCTGGGCGAGCTCGCCGAACGAACCACGGTATTCGCGAAAGTGTCGCCGCTGCAGAAAGCCCGTATCGTGACGGCGCTCAAGGCGCGCAATCACACCGTCGGTTTCATGGGCGATGGCATCAACGATGCAACCGCTCTGCGCGAGGCCGATGTCGGCATCTCGGTGGATTCGGGGGTCGATATCACGAAGGAGACGGCCGACATCATTCTCCTGGAAAAGAGCCTCCTCGTGCTCGAGCGAGGCGTCGTGGAAGGCCGGCGTACCTTCGGCAACATCATCAAATACATCAAGATGACCGCCAGCTCCAACTTCGGCAACGTCTTGAGCGTGCTGGTGGCCGGCGCCGTGTTGCCGTTCCTGCCGATGCTTGCCATTCAGCTGCTGGTGCAGAATCTGCTCTACGATCTGTCGCAGACCGCCATTCCCTGGGACCGCATGGACGAGGAGTTCGTGAACCGGCCCCGCCAGTGGGAGCCGCGCGGCATCGCGACCTTCATGCTGTGCATCGGACCGATCAGCTCGCTGTTCGACGTCGCTGCCTTCCTCATCCTGTGGTTCGTATTCCGCGCCAACACGCCCGCGGCGCAGTCGCTGTTCCAGTCCGGCTGGTTCGTCGAAGGCCTGCTGACGCAGACGCTCATCGTGCACATGATCCGCACCGAGAAGATCCCTTTTATCGACAGCACGGCCGCGCCGCCCGTCGTGCTGCTGACGTTACTGGTCATGGCGTGCGGCGTCTGGTTGCCCTTCTCGCCGCTCGCCCCGGCGCTGCGGCTGCAAGCGCTGCCTGCCGGGTATTTTGCCTGGCTCGGCGCGATTCTCATCGCGTACTGCCTGCTCACGCAGTTCCTGAAGGGATTTTATATCCGTCGCTTCGGGAGCTGGCTGTGAGCTCAACTCTGATTCCAACCGCCGCCGGCTCCGTCCGCTCCCAGGCCTCCTGTCTGCTCCGCGCCGGCGGCTGTTGTGCACCGGTCGACATGTGGCCGCTCCAGAGCGCGGTGGACTGGCTGCAGGAGCCTGCGTCGCAGCGGCCCGCGCGGCAGCACTGCGTATGCACACCGTTCAATCAAACCGAGCAGCCACTGTGTGATCCGCTCACGCAGCCGCGGGGAACGCATAGGATCCTCCGATGCGAAATGCAACCTCGTGTTGCCGGGACGCGGAGGAATCTAAAGAGGGCTCGCCGCCAAGTAAACTGAAGTTTCGTTAAGGCGTTACGGTCCGTTCGGTCGCAAGGCGCCGATCTAACACGCTCGTCTCAGAACTGCACATGCGTGCGCACGGCGAGGATCGATACCGGTCCGCGGTCGC
>CAZDTG010000218.1:0-5768 GCA_964508005.1 uncultured Steroidobacteraceae bacterium | reverse complement strand
GTCACGGAGGAGTGCCTGCTCAACGTCAATCGCAACCCGCTGTTGAGCCGCGAGCGCCTGGAAGCTCATCTGCGCGACTACCTGGGGGTATCGACGATCATCTGGCTCGGCAAGGGTGTGTTCAACGACGAGACGGACGGCCACGTCGACAACCTGGCGTGTTTCGCGGGGCCGGGCGAGGTCTGTCTGACCTGGACGGATAACAAGCGGGACCCGCAGTACGCGATTTCTCTGGACGCGTGGGAGCGCCTGAACGATGAGCGGGATGCGCGGGGCCGGCATCTGAAGGTCATCAAGTTGCCCATGCCGGGTCCCCTGACTCTGAGCGCGAAGGAGGCCGGCGGCATCGTCGCCCGCGAGGGCACGAAGCCACGTGTGGCCGGCGAACGGCTTGCAGCGAGCTATGTGAACTTCTATATAGCCAATGGCGGCATCGTCATGCCGCTGCTGGATCCGCGCAGCGATCGGGTGGCCATCTCCCGGTTGAAGCGAGTATTTCCGCAGCGGCGCGTGCTGGGAGTGCCTGCGCGGGAGGTGCTGCTCGGCGGAGGCAACATCCACTGCATCACCCAGCAGGTTCCAGCGGCTGCTGTCAAGAGACGGGCGTCTCAATAAAAGATCGCCGCAGCGGTCATTCTCGTTGCCAGTCGTCGAGTGTCGGCGGCAGGCATCGTTGCACGACCCCGACACGGTTTGCTCCTTGCGCCCCACGGTATCGTTCGCTGCAGAGCCCAGCGTATTCAGCGAGAGCCCGTGCCAATGGATCCGTTTCGTTCCTGCCTGATCGGCGTTCTGGCCGCGTTCTCGCTGTCCTTTACGACTGCCAGCGCGGGGACCCCGGAAACCAACCCGGTGCTGACCCAGCCGGCCGCTGTGCCGCAGCCGCTGCGATTTCTGGTGAAGTTTCGTGCCACGACGGCCACCTCGCGCGAGCAAGCGCGGTCGGCGAACACGCAGCCGCAATCGCCGGCGAGCGACGTGGAGTCTCTCGCGACACGTTCCAACTTGTCCCTGAAGCAGTCCCGGCAGATCACCACGGGACTGCATCTGATGCACGTGACCTCGGCACAGGGCGAAACGGCGGCTGCCGTTCTGGCGCGCCTGCGGGCCGACCCTGCGGTCGAGTCCGTCGACGTGGACGAGCGGCGCTATCCGCATGCGATGCCGAACGATCCGCTGTATGCAAATCAATGGTACGAGCAGAACACACAACCCGCGGCGGTCGACGCGGCGAGCGCTTGGGATACCACGACCGGGCGCAGCGATATCGTCATCGCCGATCTCGACACGGGCGTGCGTTTCGATCATCCGGACCTTGGCCCCGCGGGCGGTCCGCGGCTGTTGGCGGGTTACGATTTCATATCCGATCCGGCCGTCGCGAACGACGGTAGCGGCAGGGATGCCGATGCTTCCGACCCGGGCGACTGGGTGAGCTCCGGGGATCCGGTTATCGCTCAGTTCCCCGGCTGCAAGGTCCAGCCCAGCTCCTGGCATGGTACCCGTACCGCCGGCATTCTCGGCGCCATCGCGAATAATTCGACGGGCATCGCCGGCGTCACCTGGGGCTCGAAGATCCTCCCCGTTCGAGTGCTCGGCAAGTGCGGCGGCGCTGATTCCGACATTCTGGATGGCATGCGCTGGGCTGCCGGGTTGCACGTGGCCGGTGTGCCGGACAACGCTCACCCCGCGAAGATCATCAACATGAGCCTGGGTGCGACCGGCAGCTGCACGTCCGCCGAGCAGATCGTCATCAATGAGGTGCTCGCGCTGGGCGTTCTCGTCGTCGTGTCTGCGGGAAACGAGGGCGGTCCGGTCGACGCACCGGCGAACTGTGTTGGCGTGGCCGGCGTCGCCGGGTTACGCAACGTGGGCACCAAGGTCGGGTACAGCAGCCTGGGTCCGGAAATCTCGCTGGCCGCGCCCGCGGGTAATTGCGTGAACACGGGCGGTGCCTGCTTGTATCCGATCGATACCACCAGCAACGCCGGCAGCACCACTCCTGCTGTCAACGGTTATACCGATCAGCTCAATCCGAGCGTGGGGACCAGCTTCTCGGCGCCAATCGTGTCCGGCATCGCGGCGCTCATGACGAGCCTCAACAGCAATCTGACCGCGCCGCAACTCATCGCCCGCCTGAAAGAGGGGGCGACAAAATTTCCGGTCTCCTCCAATCCAACGGTCGCAAACTGCCATGTGCCCGCGGGCGCCAGCGATCTGCAGACGGCTGAATGCAACTGCACGACGCAGACCTGCGGTGCCGGCATGGCGAACGCGCCCGGGGCGCTGCAGGCGGCGTTGCGTCCCATTGCCGCTCTGGCCGCGCCGGCGGCCGTCAGCGCCGGCCAGAATGTGACACTGTCAGCGATAGGCAGCGCGGCTGCCTGTGGTCACACGATAGCGAGCTACGCGTGGAGTGTTGTCGGCTCATCGACTGTCCCCATACAGGGTGCCAATACGCCTTCGGCCACCGTCGTGGCACCAACATCGGGCTCTTTCACGGTGCAGGTGACCGTTACAGATGACGCAGGCCTCACGGACAGTGCGCAAGTTGTAGTGACCGCGACGACGGCGACGACGACCGCTCCGGCGTCGGCCTACAACGGAACGTGCCCGGTGTCGGCTACGCCTGTAACGGTTTCCATTGCTCCGGCTACGGTGACCCTGCAGGCCGGTCATACTCAAGTGTTTACCGCAACACTCACCAACACCACGAATACGGCGGTGACCTGGCAGGTCAATGGTATTGCGGGGGGCAGTCCGGGGGCCGGAACGATCACCTCAGGGGGCATGTACACCGCACCCGCGGTGGTTTCGTCCACATTTACCGCGACTGTTACGGCGGTGTCGGCTGCCGATGCGAGCCGCAGCGGCTCGGCACAGGTGACTGTCACCTCGGCGAGCACTTCTGCTGGCAACTCGACCAGCCCCGGCGGGTCTACTGGCACTGCCCCGGGGAGCGGCGGTGGCGGTGGCGCTATGGATGGGGTCACTCTGCTCGCGGGCGCACTGACGCTGGGCGCCGCCTGTCTGCGACGGCGAAACGCGGCGCGCCTTTAAAGGGCGCGGGCCTCGACGAGAGGCGCCGCACCGTCAGCACGTGTCACGCCAGACGCTGCGCCGCGTCCAACCAGGATTTCTGCGCCTTGCGGTAGTGTGGCGGTGCCATGCGCGCCTGATCGAGCAACTCACGCGCGACCTTCTGTGCCTGCTCACGGCGGCCCTGCGACTGCAGAAGCTGTGCATAGCGCACGGCTGCTTCGGCTCCGGGATAGGACGGTGCGAGCGCTTGATATTCTTCGAGCGCCTTTTGGGTGTTGCCCTCAGCCTCCAGAGCCCTTGCGTAGAGCAGGTGGCCTTGCGGCGAGCGGAAATCCGGGTTCAAACGGATGAGCTCATCCAGGGTCGTGCGCGCCGCGACGGGATCGCCTTTCGCGAACTGCGCCTGCGCGACACCGAGCATCAGATTGGGGTCGTGCGCATATAGACCGGTCAGTGCTGCCCGATATTGAGCGATCGCCTCATCGTGTCGACCGTGTCGCGACAGTTCTTCCGCATAACGTTGCCGGCTGGCGACGTTGCCGCCCAGGCGGGCTTCGTTCTCATAGCGGCGCAGGTCCGCCGTTGGATCCATGGCCTTCTTGAAGCCGCGCGCGGTGCGCTGAGCTGCGCGGCTGCGGAACAGGTCCGGCACCAGCTCCACGGCGATGTAGGCAAGGATTCCGGCGTACGACAGCAGCGCCAACACCCAGATCCAGATCTGGTTCCGGCCCGTCTTGATGACATGAATGATGAGGCCGGCCTGGATAGCGATGGAAAGAATCAGCAAACTCATTCGGAATCTCCGTAAATCGTAGCTGCCGCCCGTCCGCCCTATTTTCCAGGGCGCGGTGTCGGCGGCAGCGCGAATGCAATGACGTAATCGCCGCGCGGTGTTTTCAGACCGCCATGACCGCCGGCTGCGATCACGATGAACTGGCGTTGACTGCGGCCCGCGCGGTACGTCATCGGGGTCGCCTGTCCACCCGCCGGCAGATGGTATTTCCACAACTCGCGCCCGGTCTCGATGTCGAAGGCGCGGAAATAGCTGTCCATCGCGGCTCCTACGAACACCAGGTCGCCCGCGGTGCCGATGGGTCCTCCCATATTGGGCATCCCGAAGTCGCGCGTCGGTGCGAACCACGGCCCGATGCCTTCGGTCGAGCCCAAGGGGACCTGCCACACGATTCGATTGCGGCGCAAGTCGACGCTCACCAGTGTACCCCATGGCGGAGCCGTGCACGGCAGACCCCAGGGAGACAGCAGGGGCTCGCGGCGCATGGCGTACGGCGTGCCTGCCTGCGTGCCAAACTCGGAGTTGGGGAACTGTCCCGACCTCATCTGGCCGCCCAGCTCCGCCTGGGGAACGAGCGTAACCAGCATCGGCAGATGATTGACCGCTGCGATTACGCGCTGGCGCGCCTCATCGAACACGACACCGCCCCAGTCGATGCCTCCGATATAGCCCGGCCAGAGAATGGTGCCGCGAGTATCCGGGGGCGTGAAGATTCCTTCGTTGCGATGGCCGGCGATCAGGCCGCGGCATTGGGCGCGATCCCAGAACGTGACGCCCCAGGCGTCCGCCGGATCGATCGGCTTCTGCGAGACCAGCGAGGGGATGGACGAGAACGGTTGTGTCGGCCAGGCCTGCTCACCGGGAACCCAGCTCGGCGGCACCGGCTTCTCCTTGATCGGAAACAGCGGCTGGCCCTTGGCACGGTCGAACACATACAGCATGCCTGCCTTGGTCGCCTGAATGACCGCCGGCACCGGGATCCCTTGCACTTCGATGTCCCCTAACACGGGCTGGGCGGAGAGATCGAAATCCCACAGGTCGTGATGGACGAGTTGTTGCTGCCAGACGAGCTTGCCGCTCTTCGCGTCCAACGCCAGCAGCGAGTCGGCGAATTGATTGCTGCCGAGCCTTTTGCCGCCGTAGAAGTCGGGACTCGCCGAGCCGGTAGGGATCAGCACCAGGCCCTTGTCCTCGTCGACGGACATGACGCCCCAGGAATTCCCCGCACCGGTCCGCGCAGCCTGTGAGAGATCCCAATCCGCCGCGGCGGGATGGGCGGGCGAGTCGGGCAGCGGGTCGAATGCCCAGACCAGCGTGCCACGGCGGGCATCGAACGCCCGAATGACACCGCGTTCAACATCGGTGGCGCGGTTGTCGCCGATCGCGGAGCCGACCACTACAACATTCCCGTAAATGGCCGGAGGCGAGGTGATCAGATAGTCGGCTCGGTCCCGGACGCGCAGCCCAACCGTCAGGTCGACCTGGCCCGCCGCGCCGAAATCCTGGCAGGGCGTACCGGTTGCCGCATCCACTGCGAGCAGGCGGGCATCCAACGTCCCGGAGAATACTCGCCGCGCACAGGTTTCCTCGTGCTTCGCGTCCGAATCCTCCCAGATGCTCACCCCGCGCGCGCTCGCTTCGGCGTAGGGGCGCGACCGGTCGATGCGCGGATCGAACCGCCAACGCTGCACGCCGGTTTCCGGGTCGAGCGCTATGAGGATGTTCGTCGGGGTTTCCAGATAGAGGAGACCGAACGCCAGCACCGGGGTCGCCTCGAAGGACAGTTTGTTTGCACGCGCGAAGCCTGCGCCGTTCTCGCCGGTCCTGTAGATCCACGCCACCCTGAGATGGGAGACGTTCTTGCGGTTGATCTCGTCGAGACTCGAGAAGCGCTGGCCGAACATGTCGCCGCCGTAATAGCCCCAGTCACTGGCGG
>CAZDTG010000217.1:0-5818 GCA_964508005.1 uncultured Steroidobacteraceae bacterium | reverse complement strand
AGGGCGCGACGCAGCTGTTCAAGCCGCTGCGCAACAACGAGCTCATCCTCGGCGCGGTCGGGCAACTGCAATTCGAAGTGGTCGCCTTCCGCCTGCAGGACGAATACGGGGTGCAATGCGTATTCGACACCGTGAACGTCCATACCGCGCGCTGGGTAAGCGGTGGCGATGAGCGGAAACTTGAGGAGTTTCGTGCCAAGGCGTATGACAATCTCGCGATCGATCACAGCGGCGCGCTGGTTTATCTTGCGCCGAGCCGCGTGAATCTGGAGCTCACGCTCGAGCGTTGGCCGGAGATCACGTTTCGCGAGACGCGGGAGCTTGCGGCCTAGGAGCCTGGCTCTCTGCCTCATGAATGGAGTGCCGTCGCATGAATGATGTAGCCGCCCCCGTGTTACGGGTCACCCGCGAGCACGGTTTGCATGCTCTGTACGAAGCCGCGGAGCTCGAGCACAACCTGATGTGCACCTACCTGTACGCCGCCTTCAGTCTCAAGGACGGCGTAGCGGACGGGCTCTCGGCGGAGGAAGCGGACGCGGTGAAACGATGGCGCAGCGTGCTCATCGGCGTCGCCATAGAGGAGATGGGACATCTCACTGCCGTCTGGAACATCACCGCCGCGCTCGGCGGCATGCCTCGCTTCGGGCGCACGAACTTTCCGCTGGATCCCGGGATGCTGCCGGCCGGCATCGTCGTGAAGCTCGCGCCTTTCACACCCGAGACGTTGCAACACTTCGTATTCCTCGAGCGGCCACGTGGCTCCACGGAACTGGATGGCGAGGGGTTCGCGTACGAGCGGCCCTATATTCGCGGGACCGGCGTGCGGCACCTGACGCCCATGGGGCTGAATTACGACACTGTCGGCGATTTCTATATCGCGCTGTCGACGGGGCTTCGCGAGCTGGTGGCGCAGTACGGCGAGGACGGGACCTTCGACGGCGATCCGGCGCTGCAGCTGTCTCCGCACGAAATCGACCTCATGGGCGCCAAGCCGGTCATCTGTATGAAGACCGCGCTTGCGGCATTCGATGCCATCGTGGTGCAGGGAGAGGGTGCGCCGAGCGATTCGGTCGGCTCGCACTACCAGAAGTTCGTTGGTATCCGGGAGGAGTACCAGAAACTCCTGCAAAAGAATCCGGCGTTCGTGCCGGCGTTCCCCGCCGCCACAAATCCGGTCCTGCGCCGGCCTCCGCGCCCGGAAGGCAGGGTCTGGCTCGAAAATCCGGAAGCCATCGCAGTCGTCGATCTCGCGAACGCCTCCTATGGTTTGATGCTGCGGCTGCTGGGCTACTCTTATGCCGTGCAGGGACCTTCGGCGGAGAAGGCGCTCGCGGTCGATCTCGCGATCTGTCTGATGCGTGCGGTCGTGCCGCTGGCCGAGCGCGCCGCGCGACTTCCGGCCGGGCCCTCGAATCCCGAGTGTCATGCGGGCATGTCGTTTACGGCACTTCGGGATGCGGCGCCGCTGCCACCCGGGCGGGCGGCACGACGATTCTTCGTCGAGCGATTCGCGCAACTCGCCACGGTCGGGGAGTCGCTGCGCGCGTGCGGAGATCCGCGGACCATCATGGCCGCGGATTTGCTGACATCGTTGGCCAAGCGGGCGAGCCGGGGGTTTGATCTTTCCAAGCCGGCAGCCGCTGCCGCAGCGGCTCCGGCCAGTGCGCAGAAGTCCAACGGGGCGCAGGCCGGGAGTGGCGTGCAAGCTCCGAGTGGCACACAGGCCGCCGCGAGCGCCCAAGCCGCGGCGGTACCAACAGCCTCCGCGCAGGCTGCGACCGCGCAAGGCGCCGCATCAGCAGCGCAAGCCCCAACATCAACGGTGGTCAATGGCGTCGAAACCGCAAGAGGCCAGAAGCTGGAGCTGTCGTTCGAGACGAAGCGTTGCATCCACGCGAGGTTCTGTGTGACCGGCGCGCCGAACGTGTTTCTCGCGAACGTGCAGGGACCTTGGATCCACCCGGACGCCATGGAGGTCGAGCGGGTCGTCGAAGTCGCGCATGCCTGTCCCTCGGGTGCAATCCGCTACCATCGGTTGGATGGCGTCCACGATGAGGCGGCGCCGCCGGTCAATCTCGCGAGTATCCGCGAGGCCGGTCCTTACGCGTTCCGCGGACAGCTGCAGATCGATGGCGAGCCGATGGGGTTCCGCGCAACGCTGTGCCGGTGTGGCGCGTCGAAGAACAAGCCCTTCTGCGACGGCTCACATCACGAGGTGGGTTTCAGCGCCACAGGGGAGCCGCCCAGTGGCAAGACGGACGGGCTTGCGGTACGCGATGGCGTGTTGGCGATCGACCCCGAGATCAACGGCCCGCTCGCGGTGAGAGGAAACCTGGAGATCACCAGCGGCACGGGCCGCGTGGTCGCCCGCGTCGTGACCGCGCGCCTGTGCCGCTGCGGCGGCAGCTCGTCGAAGCCGTTCTGCGACGGCACGCACGCGAAGATCGGGTTCAAGTCGACGAACTGAGACGGCTGCGAGCCACTGCTCTCGCCGCCGTGTGCAGCTCGATCACGACGTCTGCGTGAGCGCCGGCGAGAGCTTCCTGACTCTGAGGCTCGCCACCGCCCGCTCAAACCCTCTGACTTCGAGCGCGTATGATTCGGCTGTAGCGGGCGCTCCATAGCGCAACTCGGCGTAGCGCATCAGCAATGACCGCACGCTCTCCGCGAGATCCGGACGGCTTGCACGCACCGCGTCCGCGTAAGCGACAGGTCCCAGGTGCGCCGGCCGCGGCAGCCCGACCCGCGCCAGCTTTCTGCACAGGCGGCCGTATGCCCGCGCCAGTCGGTCGGGGCGCCGTGGCGCCGGCGCGCGACCGACCTGCCATGCGATCCAGCCCATCCAGACCAACAGAGCCGCCACGAACGCCCGGCCCAGCGTGGCCAGGTCCGGTGAGCGGATTCCCAGGAAGCTCAGCAGGTGCAACTGCGAGTGATAATCGAATTTCAACACGTGGTCGTTCCACCAGGCGTTGAGGGCATCCCACCTTTGCAGCAGCCGCGTGAGCCCCGGTGAGGACCGCAGCAGGCGGGTTTGCGCCGATCCTGCATCGGGCAGCAGATCCAGCATGCCCCGGGTCAGCCGCTCCGGTGCCACGACGCTGGTCGGATCGATACGGGTCCAGCCGCGTCCCTCCAGCCAGACTTCCGCCCACGAGTGGGCATCCGACTGCCGGATGGTGAAGTAGCCCCCGATGGGGTTCCATTCGCCGCCGAGATATCCCGTGACGACGCGCGCCGGAACGCCGCCGGCCCGCATCAGCATGACGAACGCCGAGGCGTAGTGGCCACAGAAGCCGCTGCGCGTGTTGAAAATGAAATCGTCCACCGAGTCGTAGCTCAACAGCGGCGGCTCGAGCGAGTACACGAAGCCGCCCGTGCGCAGCAACTCCAGGACCGCCCCGACGAACGCCCCGTCCGAGGCGGCACGGCCCCGCATGTCGCGCGCGAGCTGCACCGAGCGCGGGTTGCGGTTCGCCGGGAATGCCGTCTCGACCTGACGAGCCCGCTTCGACAGCGGCTCCGTGGGCCGCGTTGCCGTATGCGATACGGTGTCGTAGCTCGTCAGCTCGGTAACCGGATCGTTGGCGATCAGCTCGTAGTCGTAGGCGAAAAGGACTTTCGAGTCCGGCGCCCGGTCGACGGTGTCGAGCGAGAACCACCATCTCTGTTGGCTCGGCTCCAGCGAGACGCGATAGCGGTAGGCGGTGCCGAGATATTCGAGCGGCTGCGCGCTATAAGCGGCGTCCGCTGCGCGCCTCCACGTATAGCCATCGAAGTCGTGCAGCACGGGTCCGCGCCAGTAGCGCTCGCGCGAAGGAGGCGGCGCGCCCTCGAACTTCACCCGGAACGCAATCTCGTACGAGGAGGTGAGCAGCGAGATGCTTCCGGGACTCATGGTGTCGCTGAGGCCGGTCTGCGCCTCGCCGGAGCGAGGCAGTGCCCAGAACGCGCCCGGGAGGCGCGGAAAGAACACGAACAGAACCAGCGCCAGCGGCAAGGAATACAACAGTGTCCGGCCGGCGAGAAGAACCGCCGCCCGGTTGCCCAATCCGAGCGCCGGGCTTGCGGAGTTCCGGGACGCCAGCACGTTCGTCATGTTCACCGGGGCGTAGGCGACTATGGCCAGCGCGCTGCAACAAAGCCAGGCCTGCGCCAGGTACAGCGGCGTTCTCAGCAGGCTCTGCCGATCCAGACAGGCGGCGAGGAGGAGGAACAGGCTGCCGCCGATGACGATGAAGTGATCCCGGCGAGCGTGGGTCTCGAGCAGCTTGACGGCCGACATCAGGATCAGCAGCAGAGTTCCCGCGCTCAGCCCATTGAGTGTATGAAAGCGGGCGAACACTGCCGCGACGAGCGCGAACGCCATGAGGGGCCGAAGGAGCTTGCCGGGAAGTCGTATGGTGCGCGCCGAAGCGGCAAGACGCCACGCCACCAGCGCGAAAGTGACGGCGGACACCCACACCGGCGCACGGTCTATGTGCAGCAGAATGCTCCCGCACAGCACCAGCGCGGTCCAGGTCAGGGGCGTCCACGCCAGCGGCACGCGCGAGAGTTGCGGCCGTGGCAGGCGATTAGATTCTGCGCTGGCTGCCACTGGGCACCCCGTTGCCAACATCGAGTCCGTGAAGCGCCAGAGCGGTCAGACATTGGTGCCGGTGATCGACACCCCTGTCGGGAGCGATCTGCGCTCCGGGCAGCTCCAGGCCATAACGGTCGCCGCGGTCCTGCGCATCGACCACCCAGCGTGCGAGCTGCTCCAGGCGCGCCTCGGTGCCCAGATTTGCGAGCTGCGCGAAGCGAAACATCCGCAACTCGGATCCCGCCGAGCTGTATTCCTTCACCAGCAGCGGCGCCTCGCGGGCGTAGGCTTTCCAATCGACCTGGCGCGGCGAGTCGCCGTCCCGAAATGGACGTAAGCCGTGCCACTCGTCCGCCCCTGAGTGGGCCTGCGAGCGGCTGCCGGATTTACGGCCGCTATCGCCGGGCAGGGGCAACGACCCGAGGGGTCGCGGATAAACGAGCATCTCGATCGGAGCGTGCACCCACGTCCAGGTGCGAAACAATCCGAAGGGATGGGTCGTGGTCAGACGCAGGCGATCGATCGTGACAATCCCGCGTGCCGGCGCAGCTACCGGCAGATCGATATGTTGCCGGCCTTGCGCGGGAACGTCCGCGGCGAGCATTGGCTCCTCGGACACGCCCGACTCGATCCGGTAGCGCGGCACGGATGCGCTGTTTGCCAACGTGACGTGGAGGTTGCCCGGGCGAAGCGCGAAGGTGGGTGGCGCATCGGCCGCATACAACGAAGCGCCCAGCAGATTCCGGTGGCACAGGTGCATGGTCACCAGCACGAAACCGGCAAGGAGAAATGTCAGGAACAAAGCAAGGCTGTTGCTGTAGTTGAGTCCGGCGATGAGCATGAAGAGCAGCAGGACCAGGAACCCCAGTCCCGCAGGCGTGGGCAGGATGTACAGCCGCCGCCGCTGCAGCGTCAGGGGCAGGGTATCGGGTCCCTGACGCCGTCGCACCCAGGCGGCCATCCGCTTGCGGAGGAAGCGCCTCACAGGCTCCCATGACTCCTATACAGGTACGGGGACCGCCCGAACGAGATCTTGAGCGATCGCCTGGGCGTCGCCGATGCCCATTGACTCGCGCTGCTCGAGGCGGTGCGCGACAACCGACGGCAGAACGGCCTGAATATCCTCCGGCAGCACCGAGCGGCGGCCCGTCAGATAGGCCCATGCCTGGGCTGCGCGGACCAGACCTTGTCCCGCGCGAGGCGAGAGACCGAGCTTGAGATCAGAGCGGTCGCGCG
>CAZDTG010000216.1:0-5823 GCA_964508005.1 uncultured Steroidobacteraceae bacterium | reverse complement strand
TCAGCTGCGCTTCGCGGCAGGAAATCTCGATCGCACGCAGTTGGCGCAGATCGACAGCTGGCTCGGAGTCTCGGCACCGACGTCGCTGCCCGTGGAGACGCCCGAGAACCTGACTCCGAAGCTGCCACCGGAACCCAGGTAGCAGGGCACCCCCTCACTGGTCGAGCAGTGGCACGATCAATTCCATGAGCTTCGCAAGGGCGCCCTTGTTCGCTTCCACGAAGGTACGCCCTTGCGCCCCCATGCGCGAGCGGGTGTCGGGCTCTGCGAACAGTGTGGCCACCTTGTCAGCGAGATGCTGCGCATCGTGCACGACCGCGACGGCGCCGCCCGCGATGAGCAGGCGCGCTGCCTCCTCGCTGTTGGAGTTGTGGGGTCCGGTGAGTATCGGCAGCCCCAGGGCCGCGGGCTCGAGCAAATTATGGCCGCCGATCGGTACGAGGCTGCCACCCACGAAGGCAACATCGGCTGCCGCATAAAAGTCGAGCAGCTCGCCCAGCGTGTCCAGGAGCAGGATCTCGGCCTCCGCGGTGGCGCCGGCGGCCGGTTGCTGCGAGCGGCGTACGAAGCGCACGCCCCGGCTCACGAGCTGCGCCGCGACTTCGCCGAACCGATTGGGATGGCGTGGGGCCAGCACCAGGAGCGCCCGCGGATAACGGCCGCGGACGATCTTATGCGCTTCGATCAGCGCCTCTTCCTCTCCGCCGCCGTGTGTGCTGCCGGCTACCCATACGGGACGCTCGCCCGCGTAGTAGGCGCGCAAGCTGCGACCGCGCGCGGCGATGTCGTCGGGCACCGAGAAGTCGAACTTCAGGTTGCCGGTGACATGTGTGCTGCCGGGGTCCGAACCGAGTGAGCGGAACCGAGTTGCATCGGCGTCTCCCTGCGCGGCGACGACGACACCTCGCGCCAGCGTTTCCCTGAAAAGCGCGCCTAATCGCCGGTAGCGGCCGACGGAGCGGGGCGACAAGCGCGCGCTCGCCAATACGAGCGGCACGCGCCGGCGGCCGCATTCGTGATACAGGTTCGGCCACAGCTCGGTCTCGAAGATCACGGCGAGCCGCGGCCGGACTCTGGCGAAAAATCGGCGCACGGCCCCGGGGAGGTCATAGGGGAGGTAACGGACCTGTGCCCGGTCCTTGAAGAGCATCCGGGCACGGCCTGCGCCGGTCGGCGTGAAGGTCGTGACGACGATCGGAATGTCGGGATAGCGGTCCCGCAGGTTGTTCACCAGCGCGGCGGACGCCTGTACTTCTCCAACCGACACCGCATGCACCCAGATCGGCCGTTTCGCCACCCCCGCTCCGAACCCGAAACGCTCGCCGAAGTTGTGCCAGTAGCTGCGATCGCCCAGCCCGCGCCACAACAGGACCAGGGAAAACAGCGGCGCGGCGAGGTAGGCGAGCAGGCTGTAGAGGTATCTCACAAGGTTGCGCTCAGCCGGCCTGGGTCAGCGGCTGCTCTCCGGAGAATTGACGGTAGCCATCGAGCAGGCCATGCCAATCCGCTTCCGCGAAACGCTCGCGCGGCAGACTGTAGGTGATCTTCTCGAGCGAGCGGCGCAGGCGCACGAGATTGTCGTCGCGCCAGAACCCGCTGTTGCGCAACTCGCAGCGGTCGAAGTCGATCAGGTAGACGCTCTCCTCGCTCAACAGAACATTATGCGCGTTCAGATCCGCATGACACACGCCGAGGTCGTGAAACCTCCGTACGCAGCGCCCGATGAGTATCCAGGTCATGATCGAGAGTGCGCCCTTACGCAGGCATTCCGCGAGCGATCCTACCGTCGGGAGCCGCTCCGTGATGAGATCGCCGGTGTAGACGAGGCCGTGCCGCACATAACGAGCGGCAATCGGCGCTGGAACCGGCAGGCCGGCACGATGCAACCGGTAAGTGAGCTGCCATTCCGCGAACGGCCGCGTGTTCTGTGCGCCGCGCCAGATGTATTGGTCCGCGGACAGGCGCGCCATGAGTCCGCCTCGCCGATAGTGGCGCAGGACGAAATTCTTGCCGTTGGTCTTGAAATAGTGCGTGGTGCCGCGGCCCCGCGCCGTGCCGTCGAGCTCGCCGCGGGACTGCCAATGGGCCGGATCGAACCAGGAGGGGGCGAAATTGCCCGCTCGCGAGACGTCATATAGCATGGCGCCGCCCGCGAGGGCACTTTGCTTCACTTCGGAGCCGAGCGGCCAACGCCTGCTCATCGAGCCATCTCCCGAACCATGTTGTTGCCTCTCGCCCAACCGCCGCGCACTGTCTGCATCCTGAGACTATCGGCACTGGGAGATACCTGCCATGTCGTGCCGATCGTGCGCACGTTACAGCATGCCTGGCCGGCAACACAGCTCACGTGGATCATAGGCAAGGCCGAGGCGCGTCTCATGAGTCTCGTCGACGGTGTGGAGTTTATCACCGTGGACAAGCGCGCCGGCTTCGGAGCGCGTCACGCTCTGCGGACGCAGCTTCGCGGACGTCAATTCGACGTCCTGCTCCATATGCAACTCGCTCTGCGAGCGAGCCTCATCGCGAATAGCGTGTCGGCGACGGTAAAACTCGGGTTCGATCGGGCGCGGGCGCGCGACCTGCAATGGATATTCACGAACGCGCGCATCCCCGCGCGCACACGCGAGCACGTGCTCGACAGTTTCTTCGGGTTTCCGGCGGCACTCGGTCTCAAGCAGCGGCTGGTGGAGTGGAACATCCCGCTTCCGGACAACGCTCGCGCGTATGCCGAGCGGCTCATTCCCGATGCGCAGCGCACGCTCATCATCAGCCCCTGCTCGAGTCATACCGTGCGCAACTGGCGCGCGGAGCGGTATGCCGCGGTGGCCGACTACGCTGCGCGTAAACACCACATGCGGGTGATCCTGTGCGGCGGACCGAGCACGCTCGAGCTCGAGATGGGCGCAGCGATCGAAAAGGCGGCCCATGCGCAGGTGATTAACCAGATCGGCCGCGACACGTTGCCGGAGTTGCTCGCACTGCTCGCGCGCGCGAGCGCCCTGGTCAGCCCCGATTCCGGTCCGGCCCACATGGCGACCATGGTCGGCACCCCCGTCGTGGGACTCTACGCGGCGACGAATCCCGCGCGGACCGGTCCCTATCTGTCACGCCTCTGGTGCGTGGATGCATACAGCCAGGCCGCGCGGCGCTTCCGCGGCCGCTCCCCCGACAAGCTTCCGTGGACGGAGAAGATCGAGCAACGGGGCGTCATGGACCTCATCAGCGTGGAGCAGGTCACCGCGAAGCTCGACGAGTTGTTACGATGGCGCACATGAGAGACATCCTCGTCCCCGTATCGCCCGGGGAGCTGCTGGACAAGATCACCATACTGCGGATCAAAGTCGCGCGGATCATGGATCCCGCCAAGGTGGCGAACGTGCGCCTGGAGCTCGACCTGCTCGAGAAAACCTGGCGAGACACCGGCTGCGCGGGCTTCGACGTGGCGCGCGATGAGCGCGCGCTCGGGGAGGTGAACGAGCGGCTCTGGGATGTCGAGGATCTCATCCGCGACAAGGAGGCCAAGCAGACCTTCGACCGCGAGTTCATCGAGCTCGCCCGCGCCGTCTACGCCGCCAACGATGAGCGTGCCGCCATCAAGAAGCGCATCAATCTCCAGCTCGGCTCGCGGCTCGTCGAGGAGAAGTCCTACAAGCCGTACCGGCCGGGACCCGCCTGAGCGCGCGCCGCGCACCGCGCCCGCGGCTGCCGCTCGACAATTCCTCACCTTCGCGGAGCTTTCCCGAGAGGCCGCCGAGCAACATCCTTTCAGTCGTCGGATAATCCAGGCCAATCAATGAGTTGTGCGTAACCGGAGCCCGCCGGGCGGCCGGGCGGCGGTAAAACTCCAACAACCAACAGTGCGCCCGCGGCGCGCGGGGCAGTGCAACGGAGCCACGGGCGTGGTAAGAAGGACGCTTCGTTCAAACAGCCTAACTCGTAAACCGGGGCCGTACCCAAGCGTATGCAGCTTGCCAGTATATGGCGCGAGCATGTCGCCGCAGGTTGTCCTAGCGAGCTTACCGGCGTCGAAATCGCCGGTAGCGATGCGCGAACTCTCGACGCTGAAATCAACGCATGCGTGAGCGCCCTCATCTGCCGCTCGATGATCCTGGACGAGCGGATCGAGCGCCGCCTCACCGAAATCTCCTCCGCCCTGGCCGGCAAGCAGGCAGAGGGCATCGAGCCGGTTGCCGCCTACTGCGCACGGCTCAATCGACTGGTCAGCGCCGTCCTCATCGAGTCGCGCGCGGGCCGGGCTTGAGCAATCCGGCTCGATTTTCCGATTTTTTCACATAATCCGCCGCGCGGACGCCAGAGGCGTTCCCACCCCCGCACGAATCTTGCTACCGGGCACCCTTATGGCTTTAGCTAGAACCATGTGGGAAGCAGGGGAGACAACGATGGAAGACGTGCCTCATGCCGAGACTCCGCTCAAGGTGCTAGTCGTCGACGACCAGGCGGACTCGGCCGACGCGGTGGCATTCATGCTGTCACTGATGGGTCACGATGTGCACACCGCTTACGGTCCTCGCGAGGCCCTGGACAAGTTTCGCCAGGTGCGGCCCACGGTCGTGTTCATGGACATCAGCATGCCGGAGCTCAGCGGGCTGGAGGCGGCGGCGCGGATCCGCTCGATGCCGGAAGGCACATCCACGACGATCATCGCGCTGACCGGGCTCGGACACGAGGCCGACCGCCGCCGCTCGCGCGAGGCGAGCATCGATCATCATCTGGTCAAACCCGCTTCTCCGACCGTGCTGCATCGGCTGCTCAGCGCGATCCACCCCGTCTAGCACGTTATCGGCGCGGCGGGGGATGGGACAGTCCGTCGTCCCGGCCCGCGAATCGGACCTATAGAAGCGGTACCAGCAACAGCGCCACGATGTTGATGATCTTGATGAGCGGGTTGATCGCCGGGCCGGCCGTATCCTTGTAGGGATCCCCCACCGTGTCGCCCGTGACGGCCGCCTTGTGGGCGTCCGACCCCTTGCCGCCGAAGTTGCCTTCCTCGATGTACTTCTTGGCGTTGTCCCAGGCCCCGCCGCCGGTGGTCATGGAGATCGCGACGAACAGGCCGGTCACGATGGTGCCGATCAGCAGGCCGCCGAGCGCCTTGATCCCCGCCCCCGGCCCCATCATGGCGTTGAGGGCGAACACGAGCACGATCGGCACGAGGATGGGCAGCAGGGAGGGAATGATCATCTCGCGGATGGCAGCCTTGGTGAGCAGGTCGACGGCCCTGGAATAGTCGGGCTTGGCCGTACCTTCCATGATCCCCTTGATTTCGCGGAATTGCCGCCGTACCTCGTTGACCACCGAGCCCGCGGCCCTGCCGACGGCCTCCATCGCCATGGCGCCGAAGAGATAGGGTACGAGGCCGCCGATGAAGAGCCCGATGATGACGGCAGGGTCCGAGAGCGAGAACTCCACGAGCTTGCCGACCGATTCGAGGTTGTGCGTGTAGTCGGCAAACAGCACGAGCGCAGCGAGACCCGCCGAGCCGATCGCATACCCCTTCGTGACGGCCTTCGTGGTGTTGCCCACGGCGTCCAGGGGGTCCGTGATGTCGCGCACGGCCTTCGGCAGGCCGGACATCTCGGCGATGCCGCCGGCATTGTCCGTAATCGGGCCATAGGCATCGAGCGCCACGATCATGCCCGTCATCGACAGCATGGCTGTCGCCGCCGTGGCGATGCCATACAGGCCGATACCATGCGCCGCCCCAAGTTCGTACGCGCCCCAGATGGCGGCGCAGACCGCGAGGACGGGCAGCGCCGTGGCCTTCATCGACAGGCCGAGTCCCGCGATCATGTTCGTGGCATG
>CAZDTG010000215.1:0-5904 GCA_964508005.1 uncultured Steroidobacteraceae bacterium | reverse complement strand
CACAGCGGCAGCCGCCTCGTCCAGCCGCATTTCTATGCATTTGGCGGAGTGGCCGCCACGGCGCGCTGGATGCGAGCGGTCATCGACGGCAACTTCGAAGTGAAGCCCGACGGCGGCAGGTTCGCCATGGACGCCTAACCCCAAAAGGATAGCGCCTTGGCCAAGAACGCCCTGATCTGCGGCTCCGTCGCCTTCGACACCATCATGGTGTTCCGCGACCGCTTCAGCCACCACATCCTGCCCGACAAGATCCACATGCTGAACGTCTCGTTCCTGGTGCCGCAGCTGCGCCGGGAATTCGGCGGCTGCGCGGGCAACATCGCCTACAACCTGACCTTGCTGGGCGATGTGGGCTATCCGATGGCCACGGTCGGGCGCGACTTCGGTCCGTACGGCGAGTGGATGCGCAAGACGGGTGTCCGCGCCGATTACGTGCGGGTGATCGAGTCCGAGCACACGGCGCAGGCGTTCATCACCACCGATCTCGACAACAACCAGATCACGGCCTTTCACCCAGGGGCGATGCAGCAATCGCATCTCAACAAGGTCGGGGATGCGAAGGACATCGCGCTCGGCATCGTGGCCCCGGACGGGCGCGACGGCATGGTGCAGCACGCGGAACAGTTCGCGGCCGCCGGCATTCCCTTCATCTTCGACCCGGGCCAGGGACTGCCGCTCTACGACGGCAAGGACCTGGCGCGTTTCGTGGAGCAGGCGACCTGGGTTGCCGTGAACGACTACGAATGGCAGCTCATCCAGCAGAAAACCGGCTGGACCGAGCGTGATGTGATCCAGAAGGTCGAGGCGCTCATCATCACCCGCGGTGCGGACGGGTCCGCCATCCATACCCGCGACGCGGTCTTCGAGATTCCCTGTGCCAGGCCCAAGGCGGTCGTGGACCCGACCGGGTGCGGTGATGCCTACCGCGCCGGCCTCATCCACGGGCTGCTGCGCGGCCTGGATTGGCAGACCACCGGCCAGATCGCCTCCTTGATGGGCGCGATCAAGATCGAGTCGCTCGGGACGCAGAACCACACGTTCACCCCCGCGGAATTCCAACAGCGGCTGGCCGCAGCCTTGCGGAGGGCATGAGCATGTCTGCACATGACAAGGTCGGCCCGGCCGCGCAAAACACAGCCGCCGCCGCAGGCGGTCCAACACGTGCCGCAGGCGGCGCGATAGTGATAGACGGCAAGGCCGTCGCCGCCAAAGTACGGCAGTCGGTTACGGTGAGTGCGCAGGAATTCGCGGAGCGATTCGGACGGCGTCCGGGACTTGCCGTGGTGCAGGTCGGCGAAGACCCGGCGTCCTCCATTTACGTGCGCAACAAGCGGAAGTCGTGCGACGACTGCGGCATCCACTCTTTCGCGCACGACCTGCCGGCGAGCACGAGCGAGGCACAGCTGCTCGCGCTGATTCACGCCTTGAACCTCGATCCGCGGGTTGACGGCATTCTCGTGCAGCAGCCGCTGCCGCGAGGCCTCGATACGAATCTCGTGAACGAGGCGATCGATCCGGCGAAGGACGTGGATGGCCTGCACCCGATCAACACGGGCCTGCTCGCACAGAAACGCCCGAGACTGCGTCCGTGTACGCCCTATGGCGTGATCACGCTGGCTGCCGAATACGGGATCGCCTTGCGCGGATTACGCGCGACCGTCGTCGGCGCATCGATCATCGTCGGACGCCCGATGGCGCTCGAGCTGATGCTCGCCGGCGCCACGGTCACCGTGTGCCACACCGGCACACGCGATTTGCGAAGTGAAGTCGAGCGCGGGGAAGTCGTGGTGGCCGCCGTCGGCAAGCCGAACTTCGTTCCCGGGGAGTGGATCCGCCCGGGCGCGGCCGTGTTCGATGTTGGAATAAACCGCACCGCCTCGGGAAAGCTCGTGGGCGATGTGGAGTACGAGCCGGCGGCGCGGCGCGCCGGCTGGATCACGCCGGTGCCCGGCGGCGTGGGTCCCATGACGATCGCGATACTCCTGTCGAACGTGGTCGCTGCGGCATTTCTGCGGGCAGGGGCGAAACCCTGAGGCGGCGGCTCGCGAGTCGCCCGCCTCATCGAATAATCAGATCGTTGGTTGTAAATGAGGAGCGGCTATGAGTCAGCAGAACCTGGAACAGGTGTTGAAGACCGCGGGGCATCCGGTCAGGATGTTGCGCAATTCCCGGATCGGTGCCTACGTGTATCCGGTCGTCCCCGGCGAGTACTGCAACTGGCGCGACGAGCAGCGCGCCTGGCGCGAGACAGCGGTTCTGTTCGACCAGTCGCACCACATGGCGGAGCTCACCGTGAAGGGTCCGGACGCCCTCAAGCTGATCTCCCACACCACCATCAACAGCTTCAACAATTTCGCGCCCAACAAGGCGAAGCAGATGGTGCCCGTGAGCCATGACGGCTACGTCATCGGCGACGGCATTCTCTTCTATCTCGACAAGGACGAGCTGCTGTTCGTCGGCCGCGCGCCGTCGGTGAACTGGATCCAGTTCCATGGCGAGACCGGCGGCTTCAAGGTCGAGATGATCCGCGACGACCGCTCGCCCTCGCATCCGCGGGGCAAGGCCGTGGTGCGCCGCCACTACCGCTACCAGATCCAGGGCCCGAACGCCTCCAAGGTGCTGCAGAAGCTCAATGGCGGACCGATTCCGGATGTGAAGTTCTTCACCATGGACGCCATCAATATCAAGGGACGCAAAGTGCGCGCCCTGCGCCACGGCATGGCAGGCGCGCCGGGACTGGAGATCTGGGGCCCGTACGCGGATGGCGATGAGATCCGCGACGCCATTCTCGAGGCCGGCCAGGAGTTCGGCCTGGTGCCGGTCGGCTCGCGCGCCTACGCCAGCAACACGCTCGAGTCCGGCTGGATTCCCTCGCCCCTGCCCGCGGTGTACACCGGCGAGAAGATGAAGAAGTACCGCGAGTGGCTGCCCGCCACGGGCTACGAGGCCACGGGCTCGATCGGCGGCAGCTTCGTCTCGGACAACATCGAGGATTACTACGTGACGCCGTACGAGCTGGGTTACGGCCCGTTCGTGAAGTTCGATCACGATTTCATCGGCCGGGACGCGCTCGAGAAGATGGCGCAGGACAAGAGGCCGCAGCGCAAGAAGGTGACGTTCGCCTGGAATGGCGAGGACATGGCGAAAATCTACGCCTCGCTGTTCGTCCCCGGCGCCGAGAATTACAAGTTCTTCGATCTGCCGCTCGCCAACTATGCCTCCTCCTCTTACGACAGGGTGTCGATGGGCGGCAAGACGGTCGGCTTCTCCATGTTCGGCGGCTACAGCTACAACGAGCGCATGGCGCTCTCCCTCGGCGTGGTCGACGAGAACATCAATGTCGGCGATGTGCTCACGCTCACCTGGGGCGAGGAGGGCGGCGGCACGAAGAAGGTCACCGTCGAGCCGCACAAGCAGCTCGATGTTCGTGTGAAGGTATCGCCGGTTCCCTACGCTCGGGACGCACGCGAGGGCTATCACGAGGGCTGGCGCACACGGACCCGGTAAGATCCTGATCCTTCCACGATAATCACGTGGAATGACTAAATACCCGCGGCGTGGGGTAAAATTCCCGCGCCCGGGGTCGGCCTCGCTCGAGGTCCGATTATTGCTGTATGGCACCCCGCGCTGCCGGCCGACCGGTTAAACTAGCCCACTCCAAGACCTCATTTCCGCGGGAACCCAAGCACATGGCGAATAACTACCTGTTTACGTCCGAGTCGGTCTCCGAAGGCCATCCGGACAAGGTGGCGGACCAGATCTCGGATGCCGTTCTGGATGCCATCCTCGAGGACGATCCGCGCGGCCGCGTGGCGTGCGAGACACTGATCAAGACCGGCGTCGTGGTGGTCGCGGGCGAAGTGACCACGAGTGCCTGGGTCGATGTCGAGGCCCTGGTCCGCAAGACGGTTCTCGAGATCGGCTACAACTCCTCGGACATGGGTTTCGACGGGGCGAGCTGCGGTGTCGTCAACATCATCGGCAAGCAGTCCCCCGACATCGCACAAGGCGTGGATCGCAAGGACGAGCGCAAGCAGGGCGCCGGCGACCAGGGCCTGATGTTCGGCTATGCGACGAACGAGACGGATGTATTGATGCCGGCGCCGATCACCCTGGCGCACCGGCTCGTGAAAAAGCAGGCCGAGGTCCGCAAGAAGGGCAAGCTCGATTGGCTGCGCCCGGATGCGAAGAGTCAGGTCACTCTGCGCTACGAGGACGACAAGCCCGTGGGCCTGGAGGCGGTGGTGCTCTCGACGCAGCACAGCCCGGAGATCTCCACCAAGGCCCTGCGCGAGGCCGTGATGGAGGAGATCCTGAAGCCGGTGCTGCCGGCCAAGTGGATCGACAAGCGCACCAAGTACCACATCAACCCGACGGGACGCTTTGTCGTCGGAGGTCCGGTCGGGGACTGCGGCCTGACGGGCCGCAAGATCATCGTCGACACCTATGGCGGCTATGCACGCCACGGCGGCGGCGCGTTCTCGGGCAAGGACCCGTCGAAGGTCGATCGATCGGCCGCGTACGCGGCGCGCTATGTTGCGAAGAATATCGTCGCGGCCGGCCTGGCCGAGCGCTGCGAGGTGCAGGTGTCGTATGCCATCGGCGTGGCCGAGCCGACCTCCATCATGGTGGAGACGTTCGGCACGAGCCGCCTGTCGCGCGAGCGGCTCACGCAGCTGGTGCGCAAGAATTTCGACCTCACGCCCTACGGTCTGCGCGAGATGCTCGACCTGGTGCGCCCGATCTATCAGAAGACCGCCGCTTACGGGCACTTCGGCCGCACCGAGCCGGAGTTCACCTGGGAAAGGACCGACCGCGCCGCGGCCCTCGCCGCCGAGGGCAAGCAGGTGCGCGCGGCATAGACTTCGAGAATCCGGCGCGACCGGCGCCGGGCGCTGCCTTCCCGAGGAGCGCTGCGACAGGCGGGTGTCCTTCGAAGGGCGCCGCGCCTGCCAGGCTCGGAAAGCGCCAGCGTTTCATTCACACGGCGCTCATTCCTGCATCGGAGTACTGAAGTATGAACGCCACATTGAAATCCGCCTCCGGACCCACGGACTACAAGGTCGCCGACCTGGGACTCGCCGATTGGGGCCGCAAGGAAATCCTCATTGCCGAGACCGAGATGCCCGGTCTCATGGCCATTCGGGAGGAGTTCGCGCCCAAGCAACCGCTCAAGGGCGCGCGCATCACCGGCTCGCTGCACATGACGATCCAGACGGCCGTGCTCATCGAGACATTGCAGGCCCTCGGAGCGCAGGTGCGTTGGGCCTCCTGCAACATCTTCTCGACCCAGGATCACGCGGCCGCGGCGATCGCCGTGCGCGGCACGCCGGTGTTCGCCTGGAAGGGCGAGTCCCTGACGGACTATTGGGATTACACCCACAGGATCTTCGAGTGGCCGGACGGCGGCTACACCAACATGATCCTCGACGACGGCGGCGATGCCACGCTGCTGCTGCACCTGGGGACGAAGGCGGAAAGCGACCCGGGCGTCATCGCCAAGCCCTCGAGCGAAGAGGAGGAGGCGCTGTTTGCTTCGATCAAGGCCCGGCTCAAGTCCGATCCCAAGTGGTATTCCACGCGCATCAAGCACGTGAAGGGCGTGACGGAGGAGACCACGACGGGCGTGAAGAGGCTCTACCAGATGGCGCAGGACGGGAAGCTGGCGTTCCCTGCCATCAACGTCAACGACTCCGTCACCAAGAGCAAGTTCGACAATCTCTACGGCTGCCGTGAGTCGCTCGTCGACGGCATCAAGCGCGCCACTGACGTGATGGTGGCCGGCAAGATCGCGGTCGTATGCGGTTACGGCGACGTGGGCAAAGGCTCGGCGCAGGCGCTGCGCGCGCTCTCGGCGCAGGTCTGGGTCACGGAGATCGATCCGATCTGCGCGCTGCAGGCGGC
>CAZDTG010000214.1:0-5948 GCA_964508005.1 uncultured Steroidobacteraceae bacterium | reverse complement strand
GCGGATCAAAGCCGCCCCGACATGAATGCCATCATTGCATTCGCGCTCAAGCAGCGCGTGTTCCTCGCCATTCTGCTGCCGCTGGTGCTCGTCGGCGGCTTCGCGCTCTTTGGCCAACTCAACATCGAGGCCTATCCCGATCCGGTGCCGCCGCTCGTCGATATCGTCACCCAGAGCACCGGGCAATCGGCCGAGGAGATCGAGCGCTACATCACGATCCCGATCGAGATCCAGATGACGGGCATTCCGCACGTGACCGCCGTGCGCACCATCTCGCTGTTCGGGCTCTCCGATGTCAAGGTGCAATTCACCTACGACTTCACCTACTATCAGGCGGAGCAGTGGGTCATCAATCGGCTCTCGCAGCTGCCGCCCCTGCCGAACGGCGCCGCGCCGCAGATCTCCCCTACGAGCCCGATCGGCGAGATCTATCGCTACCGGGTCGTCGGCCCGCCGGGCTATTCCTCGATGGACCTCAAGACGCTCCAGGACTGGGTGCTGGAGCGCCGCTTCAAGGCGGTGCCGGGAGTCATCGATGTCACCGGATGGGGCGGCAAGACCAAGACGTACGAGGTGAGCGTAGACGAGCATCGTCTCCTGCAATACGGCCTGTCGCTCGGCCAGGTTCTGCAGGCTCTCAACAACAGTAACGTCAACGTCGGCGGTCAGACCGTCAACATCGGCCCGCAGGCGGCCGTGGTGCGCGGTGTCGGCCTCATCCACTCGATGGACGACATTCGCAAGACGATGGTGACCTCCGCCCGCGGAATTCCGGTATCGATAGCCGACCTGGCGAACGTGCGGGTGGGCCACCAGCCGCGCCTCGGGATAGCGGGGCAGGACGACGCCGACGACATAGTCGAAGGGATAGTGCTCATGCGCCGCGGCGAGCAGAGCATGCCCACGATCGAGCGCGTCAAGGCGGAGGTGCAGACGATCAACAGCACCGGCATCCTGCCTCCGGGAGTGCGGATCGAGCGGATCTACGACCGGTCCGATCTCATCCGGGTGACGACTCACACGGTGTTGCACAACGTGCTCGCCGGCATCCTGCTCATCTTCCTGTTGCAATGGGCGTTCCTCGGCAACTTGCGCAGCGCCATCATCGTGGCGTGCACGATTCCGTTTGCCCTGACGTTCGCGATCGCTCTGATGATCCTGCGGGGCGAGTCCGCCAATCTGCTGTCGGTCGGTGCGATCGATTTCGGGCTCATCGTTGACGCCTCAGTCATCATGGTGGAGAACATCTACCGGCACCTCAGCGAGAGCGCCGAGCAGCGGCGCACCGGCTCTGCGATCATGCATGTCGTGAGAGGCACCACCATGTTTCGCGGCAAGTTCGCCGTGATCGCCAACGCCGCCACGGAAGTCAACCAGGCCATCCTGTTCGCGGCCGCGATCATCATCGCCGGCTTCGTGCCCCTGTTCACGCTGAGCGGTATCGAGGGCCACATCTTCGGGCCGATGGCGAAGACCTATGGTTACGCGATCGCGGGTGGCCTGATCGCAACTTTCAGCATCTCCCCGGCATTGAGTGCGCTCCTGCTGCCCGACAGCGTCGCTGAGACCGAAACCGCGGTCGTGCGCGTCCTGCGGAGTGTTTACGAGCCGGTGGTGGAGTTCGCCCTGGCCAACAGAGTGATCACGCTCGGGTGCCTGGGTGTGCTCATCGTGTGCGCGATGCTGGCCTCCCACAGCCTCGGGCTGGAGTTCCTGCCCAAGCTCGAGGAAGGCAACTTCTGGATCCGCGCCACCCTGCCGGAGTCGATCTCCCTCGAGGAAGGCAACGGCTACGTGAACGGCATGCGCCGCGTCATCAAGAGCTTTCCGGAGGTCGAGACCGTCATCTCCCAGCACGGCCGTCCGGACGACGGCACGGATGCGACGGGATTCTTCAACGCCGAGTTCTTCGTGCCTCTGAAGCCTTTCGATGCCTGGCCCAAGGACGTCGACAAGGACAAACTCACGGCGCAGCTCACGGAGGCCCTGGAAGAGAGGTTTCCGGGCGTGGAATTCAACTTCTCGCAGTACATTCAGGACAACGTGGAGGAGGCGGCCTCCGGGGTGAAAGGCGAGAACTCGGTGAAGCTGTTCGGCAACGAGCTCGAGGTTCTCGAGAGCACGGCACAGAAAATCCGCGATGTACTGCAGACCGTGCCCGGGATCACGGATCTTGCGGTCTTCAATGCGCTCGGACAACCGACCATCCGCATCGACGTGGATCGCGCCCGCGCCGCGCGACTCGGGCTTGCCCCAGGGGACATCAATTCGACCGTGCAGGCGGCGATCGGCGGTCAGTCCGGCGGCGATCTCTACGAGAGCGGCAGCGATCGGCACTTTCCGATGATCGTGCGCCTGGAGCGGCAATACCGCGCGGACCCGGAGGCCATCCGCCGCATCTCCATTGCCGCACCCGATCCGTCCGGCAACGGTGCCACGGTACAGGTCCCGCTCGCGCAGGTCGCGACCGTACCCTTGATCTCGGGCCCGTCATTCATCTATCGCGAGCATCAGGAGCGCTACATCCCGATCAAGTTCAGCGTCCGGGGCCGCGATCTTGGCAGCGCCGTCCTCGAGGCCCAGCGCAAGGTCGAGCAGCAGGTCAGGCTTCCCGGCGGCTACCGGTTGGAATGGGTCGGCGAGTTCGGCAACCTGCAGGATGCCCTGCATCGGCTCTCGATCGTCGTGCCGCTCAGCATCGTCCTCATCTGCATCCTGCTGTTCATCAACTTCGGCTCGATCGTCGATGTGATGCTGGCGGCGAGCGTCATTCCCATGGCGCTCATCGGCGGCATCTTCGCGCTCGCGCTCACCGGCACGCCGTTCAGCGTTTCGGCCGCGATCGGCTTCGTGGCCCTGTTCGGCATCGCCACGATGGACGGCATCATCGTGCTGTCCTATTACAATCTGCACATCGAGCACGGACTCGAGCGCGTGCCGGCCATCCTGCACACGTGCCGGGTGCAGATGCGCCCGGTGTTGATGACGTGCGTCGTGGCCTGCGTCGGGCTGGTGCCGGCGGCGCTGTCGAGAGGGATCGGCTCGCAGGTACAGCGGCCGCTCGCGCTCGTGGTGGTGGGCGGAATGCTCCTGACGCCGATCCTGGTGTTGCTCATCCTGCCGGTGCTCATCCTGATGTTCTCCCGTCGCAGACCGTTGCCGGACAGTGCCCCGGCTGAGGAAGCTGCCGTATGAGACGTCCTCTGTTAGCGCTCGCCGCCGCCTCGCTGTGCAGTTGCGCCGTCGGCCCGAACTTCAAGACCCCGCAGCCGCCGAAGGTCAGCGCCTATCTCAGCGAGCCCGTGGCGCCGCAGACCGGCGCGGACGCCCAGCAATACGTGTTGGGAAAGGACATTCCCGGCCAATGGTGGACGCTGTTCCATTCGCCGGCGCTGGATGAGCTCGTGCAACAATCGCTCAAGAGCAATCCCAACCTGCAGTCGGCGCAGGCGACGCTGCGCCAGGCGAACGAGAACGTCGCCGCGCAGCGAGGCAATTACTTCCCGCAGGTGCAGGCGAGCTATGAATTCTCCCGCCACCGGGACGCCACGGGGACTCTGCAGCCGACGTTGAATTCGGGCGCGCCCATCTACAACCTGCACACCGCCCAGGTGAGCGTGTCCTACCTGTTCGACATTTTCGGCCGCAACCGGCGGCAGGCCGAATCGCTCCAGGCGCTCGCCGACTCGCAACACTACCAGCTGGAAGCCGCCTGGCTGACGCTGACTGCCAACGTTGTGACCGCGGCCATCGAGGAAGCCTCGCTGCGGGCACAGCTCGCGGCCACCCTGGAAATGCTCAACGCCGAGCGCGAATCGGCCCGGATTCTGCGGCGCCAGTTCGAGCTCGGCTCCATCGCGCAGATGGACGTGATGGCGCAGGAGGCGGCGGTGGCCAACCTCGAGGCGACCCTGCCGCCCCTGCAGAAACAGCTCGCGCAGCAGCGGCATCTGCTGGCCGCGCTCGCCGGCCGTTTCCCCAGCGAGGAGCCTGCGCAGAAGTTCGAGCTGGCCGATCTTGCGCTGCCGTTGGAAGTCCCGGTCAGCCTGCCCGCCGCGCTCGTCCGGCAACGACCCGATGTGCTCTCGGCGGAAGCACAGTTGCACTCAGCCAGCGCCGATCTGGGCGTCGCGACCGCAAATCTGTTCCCGCAAATCACCCTGACCGGCACCAAGGGCGGCACGTCCACGGTGTTCAATCAGATGTTCGCAGACGGAAATACCTTCTGGAGCGTGGGCGGCAGCATCACTCAAACGCTCTTCGACGGCGGCACCCTGATTCATCAAAGACGCGCGGCGGCAGCCGCGTTGGATGCGGCTGGAGCGCAATATCGGGCCGTGGTGCTCGCAGCTTTTCAGAACGTGGCGGATACGCTGACCGCACTGCAGCTCGACGCCGATGCGGTGAGCTCGAACATGAAGGCTGTGCAAGCCGCCGCTGACACGTTGCAAGTCACTCGGCATAACGTCGAGCTGGGCCTGGCGAGCTACCTTGCCCTGCTCGCCGCCCAGCAGACCTACAGCCAGGCTGTCCTCAATCTCGCGCAGGCACGCGCGGCCCGCTACTCCGACACCGCGGCGCTCCTGCAGGCACTCGGCGGCGGCTGGTGGAACCGGGACGCCCCACAACCCAAGCTGCAGCAAACCGCGTCACCGTGAGGGAGCGCTGTCGGGAGGCTCCGGAGCGCCACGAGCTCAAGCGCCCATTGACGCTCGGGGCCAGTCGTACTAACTTTGTCGGCGCTAGGGGAGCCCCGACAGGGGGCTGAGAGGCCATCGAGCGCAGCAATGGTGCGGCGTGGCGACCCTTTGAACCTGATCCAGTTCATGCTGGCGTAGGAAAGTTCGCAAAGCGTCGCGCGGCCTTCGAAGCCCTCATCCGCCGCCCCTGGCTTACCTCCTGCAGCGTTCACTGGATCCTACGCGGTTACCGCCCAAGGAGCCTCATAATGAACGCCGTTCCGCTGCAGGTCGCCCAAGAACCATTGCCCGCCTCCCGCAAGGTCCACAAGAGCGGGGAAATCCACAAGGGCCTGCGCGTGCCCATGCGCGAGATCACCCTCCATCCCTCCTCGGGCGAGGCGCCGCTCACGGTCTATGACTCGTCGGGGCCTTTCACGGACACGACGGTGAAAATCGATATCGAGCGGGGCTTGCCGCGCCTGCGCGAGGGTTGGATCGCCGGCCGCGGCGATGTGGAGGCGTACGACGGCCGTCCGGTGCAGCCGGTCGACAACGGCAACGTGGTCGGCAAGGGGGCGGCGCCGGAGTTTCCCAACCTGCGACGTCCGTACAGGGCCATCGGCGGCAAGGCGGTCACACAGCTCGCCTATGCGCGTGCCGGCATCATCACCCCGGAGATGGAGTTCATCGCGATCCGCGAGAACATCGGACGCGCGCGCGGCAAAGAGGCGCTCGAGCGCGACGGCAACTCCTGGGGCGCCCGCATTCCCGGGCATGTGACCCCGGAGTTCGTGCGCGCCGAGGTCGCGGCCGGCCGGGCGATCATTCCCGCCAACATCAATCACCCGGAGTCCGAACCGATGATCATCGGCCGCAACTTCCTGGTGAAGATCAACGCCAACATCGGCAACTCCGCCGTCACCTCCTCGACGGCCGAAGAGGTCGACAAGATGGTGTGGGCCATCCGCTGGGGCGCGGACACGGTCATGGACCTTTCGACCGGACGCAACATCCATACCATCCGCGAGTGGATCATCCGCAACGCGCCGGTGCCGATCGGCACCGTGCCCATCTACCAGGCGCTGGAAAAAGTCGGCGGCGTCGCCGAAGACCTCACCTGGGAGATCTTCCGCGATACGCTCATCGAGCAGGCGGAGCAGGGCGTCGACTACTTCACGATTCACGCCGGCGTGCGCCTCGCGTATGTGCCGCTCACCGCCAACCGCGTCACCGGCATCGTCTCGCGCGGCGGCTCGATCATGGCGA
>CAZDTG010000213.1:0-5977 GCA_964508005.1 uncultured Steroidobacteraceae bacterium | reverse complement strand
CTAGGCGGCGCCCAGCACTCGGCTCGTCCGCGGCGGCTCGGTCGAGCCATTCGCGGTGTATGTGTCGGCCGAGGCGGGGCGTCCCGTGAGCACCCCTAACAGCCCCTCCACACGTTTCAACTTCGCAGCCACCAGCGTGCCGTTGCGCTCATTGAGATCGCGACAGTCGACGGCACGCTTGGCGCACTCGCGTAGCCGGGAGACCAGGGTGCCGCGCGGATCGCACCAGAGCAGGAGCCGCTCGAGCCCCGCAAAATCCGGAGAATAACCGTGCATGCTGCACAGCGAGCGGCGGTGCTCCTCGATCCGGGCGAGCGCCCCTACCCGCTCCTGGCGGGCGAGGACGGTCCTCTCCAACTCCACCGTGTCCTTGGAGCCGAGCACTTCGTATTCACGGTCCAGGAGGGCCTGCAGATCGGCCAGGAGACCGGCCTCCTCGGTAAGCACCTCGGCGAGATGTTCGCGGCAGACGTCCGGGTCCATGGCTGCGGCGTGCACGACTCAATCCGCGGCCGCTTCCGAATCCGCATGCGACCCGTCCGCGACGCCCTCGAGGGCCTTCTCCATCTGGATGAGCTGGTCCGCGACATGTCTGGAGTTGACGGAATAGGTCCCTTGCTCGATGGCGCTGCTGATCTGCGCGACGCGCGCATCATTGACCGCAGGCAGCTCGCGAAGGGCCTGCTCCAGGGTGGCGAGCTGCCGGGCCGGGCCGGTGATCTGAACGTTCTCGCCGTTCCCACCCGAGCCAGCCGGGTTCTGCGTCCCGCTCGTGCCCGGCTGCACGGCGCGGCCGGCGCCTATGGCGACGCTCGGGCTGCTGCCGTCCACTCCTCCTATCTTGCTCGGCACGGGGGCTCTCCTGGGACTCTCTGCTAGGGGTATCGGCCGGGCGCCTTGCAACTTTAGCGCGGCGAGCGAGCGCGTCGCCGCCTGCATTATGGAATGTCGGGTGACGTCCGGCCGCCCTAAGCTTCGGTGGCCAGTACCCGACCCACGCCGCCCTCAACATATGCACCGTTGCGCCGGTAGGTGAGGGTCTCGCGCGTGCTCTGAAGAAGGGTCCCGAGCCGCGCGCGGACGTGTTGAAGCTGGGTGCTCACGAGGGCGCCGTTGCGATCATTCAACATACGGCAGCGCGTCGCGGCCGCCGCGCACTCGGCCCAGCGGCTCGACAGAGTGCCCTCCGGATCGCACCAGCGCATGAGCTTTTCCAAGCCCGTTGCATCTAGAGAGAGATTCAGGGCGTCGCACATCGCACGGCGCTCGTCGTCGATACGGGTGATGCGCCCGACACAACGCTGACGCTCGTTGATCGCAGCCTCCAGGCTGACGACGTCACCGGCCGCCAGCAAGGCGTGCTCGTGCTCGAGCAGCCCGCTGAGCTCGTCGAGCGCGGTCGATTCCTCGGCGATGAGCCTCCTCATGCGCTCCTGGCACTCTGCCGCGTCCATGAATTCTCCTATGCGCTGCGCGCCGTATAAGAATCGCTCTGCATTACTCAGTCATCTACAGGCCGATCTGGGCCAACGCGTGATCGGACTGCAGCAGTCCGGCGGCAATCTTGTCCGCCGAGATGGTGTAGCTGCCGTCCGCCAGGGACTGGCTGACCCGGGCCACGCGGCCCGAGTCGATCGCCGGCAACGTGTTGAGCTTCTGTCCGAGACTGGCGAGCTGGGAGGCGGTGCTGGTGATGTGCACCTCCTCGCCGCCCGCGCCCGAGCTCGTATTGCCAGGCGTGGCCGCAGAGGTGTCGTGCGTGGACCGGGCCGTGCGATTCGTGCCGAGGGACGTAGCGCCGTTAGTCGAAAAACCGTCAATCGTGTTGGCCACGTGCGGCCCTCCATATTGAAACTGCCATCTGGGGACTGGCTGCGCGCCACCTGCGATCTGCAAGGCAGCTACGCGCCCCGGGCTGCGCGCCCGTGGCGGTCTGCGAACGGGTTATCGACCGCCGCTGTGGAAACTGTAGCGTGCGTCTCGGATTGCCGACGATACGAGCGCTCATTGCCCCACCCGCACGAGGTCAGGGCCTTCGACCACCCCTTCGACCACCTTCAGGGAGCTCAGGTTCTGCACCTTGAGCCGCGTCCCCCCGGCGGCATCCGCCAGCGCCCGGCCGGCGGCGCGAACCTCGATGCCGCCGGCGGCAGCGATCAGGGTGACATCCTGGCCGTGGCGTATCACGAGATCGGGCTTGAACATGTCCATGGTCAGCGTGGTGCCCAGCGGAAGCGGCCGCTGGACGCTGCGTGCCCGCAGATCGCTGACGTCGGTGAGGAAGGCGGTGGCGAGTCCGGTGACCTTGCGGGTCTCGATGTTCACGTCTTCCACGGTGAGCCGCGCATCGCGCGGTACCGGATGTTTGAGAACGAGCACGGAAACGCGGCTCTCGATCGTGACCGGGACATACACTGTCCAGCGCACGGGGCCATCGCAAGCGACCCCGACCATCGAGCGTGCCTGCAGAGCGGCTCCAGCAGGCAGCTGCGCGTGCAGGCCACCCGTGCAGCGAACGAGCCGCAAACGGGGGTCCAGGGAGCCGGCCGTGACGCTGCCGACGCTGGCGTCGCGCGGAAGTTGCGATTTGACGAACGATTCGGCGGCCGCGCGAATGGAGTCGGTTGACTCGATGCGCCCGGCACCGCCCTCCTGCGCCACCGCCGCGGAGATCCCGGCAAGCAGCGCGAAAACTGCCAACCCGAGCGCCGCGCCCGGTTGGCAACGCCCGGCGCGATGACGGTTTTCTGTCGCATTCATCTTCATGAGCAACAGTTTGCAAGAGGCGGGCCAGGCTCACTCGACTCCCGTCCGACGAGATCCGCACTCAAGTCAAGAGAGCCGCGGCCGTTAATCTGACCAGCCGTACTGTCGCCGTCCGCGCGACCATCTGTCGCCGCGTCACGGCGGCAGGCTCTTGCCGCGGGCGTGACCCGTCTCACGCCTCCGGGCAGCCAGGGGCGTCCCGTGGAGCCCTCGCGCCGATTGGCATGCGTATTGCTGTTGTTCCGGCAAGTCATTCTTTTGACGGACAGCATCATGCCCCTCAACCTGGACTCCTATCTCGGCGTACATGCGGATGCACTCAAAGTGCAGTCGCAGCGCATGGAAGTGCTGGCCAACAATCTCGCGAACGTCGACACGCCCAACTACAAGGCGCGCGACATCGATTTCAAGGCGGCCCTGGCGCAGGCGGGCGCCCCCGGCGCCAACCTGCCCCTGACGACGACCGCACCCGGACACGTGGGAGGTACCTCCGCCCCCGGCGACGCGCAGGCCTCGGGCGCTCTCAAGTACCGGGTACCGCTCGCTCCCTCGCTCGACGGCAACACCGTCGACGCGCAGCTCGAGCAGGCGGCCTTCGCTGACAACACCGTGCGCTATCAGGCGACGCTGACCTTTCTGTCGTCCCGCCTGAAGGGTCTGATGACGGCCATCACCGGCCAGTAACCGCGGAAGGTGCAGTCACATGTCTTCTTTCAAGATATTCGACATCGCAGGGTCCGGCCTGTCCGCCCAGTCGGTGCGCCTCAACACGGTGGCGAGCAACCTCGCCAACGCCGACAGCGTCAGCGGCGACCCTGCGACGGTTTACAAGGCACGCCATCCCGTCTTTGAAGCAGTCAGAAACGCGGTCGCGGCGCAGGCCATCGGTTCGGCGGCAACCGATCCGGCCAACGCATCGGTGCGTGTGCGCGGCATCGTCGAAAGCACGGCGCAGCCCACGGAGCGCTACGAGCCTGGCAACCCGCTCGCCAACCAGGACGGTAATGTCTACGCGCCCAATGTGAACGTCATCGAAGAGATGACCGACATGATCTCGGCCTCGCGCGCCTATCAGAACAACGTCGAGGTCATGAATACCTCGAAGCAGCTGATGGTCGCGACCTTGAAGCTCGGATCCTGACGGACTCCCCCATCCCCAGGCTATACGGAAGGCATCGCATGTCATCGACCAACCCAGTCGGCTCGAGCACCGGCAGCGGCGGCAACGGCTCGAGCAGCGCCGTCAGCGCCGCGCTCAACATCACTCCGGCTCAATTCCTGCAGCTCATCACGACCCAGATGAAGGCCCAGAATCCGCTGCAGCCGTCGGACCCCACGCAGTTCCTGTCCCAGCTCGAGCAGATGAGCCAGGTCTCCAGCATGCAGTCCATGCAGAGCTCCCTGGCGGGCCTGCAAGCCAGCCTGCAGTCCACGCAGATGGCCAACGGAGCCGCGCTGATCGGCCGCACCGTGCTCGCGCCGGGCACGACGGCGACGCTCGAGTCGAGCGGCGGCACGGTGACCGGCGCGGCGGCCGCGCCGAGCGGCGCCAAGGCGGTGACGGTAACGGTCACGAACGCCGGTGGTGCGCTCGTCGACAGCTTCCAGGTCACCCCCGCGTCCTCCGGACTCACCCATTTCACCTGGAATGGGCTCAACAGCAACGGGACCGCGGCGGCCGCCGGCCAGTACAAAATCGCCGCCAGCTCGAGTGACGGTCTCACCAACACCGCGCTGAACCCGCTCGTTGCGGCGAAAGTACAGAGCGTGACGGTCGATTCCTCGACCGCGGCGCTCGACATCACCACCGAGAACGGCACCGTGCCGCTCGCGAGCGTCGTCAGCCTCGACTGAAGCGGGCGCGCATCGGATATCTTCTTCAGGAGTACGCTTCATGTCATTCAATATCGCCCTCACCGGGCTGAACGCCGCGACCCAGGATCTGGCGGTCACCTCGAACAATCTCGCCAACGCGCAGACGGTCGGCTTCAAGTCCTCGCGCGCCGAGTTCGGCGACATCTACGCCTCGACCAACACCGGGGTGGCCTCGACTGCCGTGGGCAACGGGGTCAGAGTGCAGGATGTCGCGCAGCAATTCGCCCAGGGCAACGTCGGGACGACCGGTAACAGCCTCGACCTCGCGGTCAACGGCAACGGCTTCTTCACTGTCAGCAACAACGGCGCGCTGTCCTACACACGCGACGGCCAATTCCAGCTCAACAACGCCGGCCAGGTGGTCACCGCCTCCGGTGCCGCCCTGCAGGTCTATGCGCCTCTGCCAACTGGCGGGTTCAACACCGGCGGCCTCTCGAACCTCACACTGACGACGAATCAGAGCGCTCCCCAGGCAACCACGACAGCATCGATCACCGCGACGCTTCCGGCGAATGCCACGCCCCCCGCGACGGGGGTCTTCAACCCGTCCGACCCGACGAGCTATACGAACACGACGTCGCTCACGGTGTACGACAGCCTGGGCGCTGCCCATACGCAGTCGCTCTACTTCATCAAGGGCGCAGCCGCCAATTCCTGGACGCTACAGGCCTACATCGACGGCAACGCCGTCGGCTCGGCGCCCCTGAATTATTCGTCGTCCGGTGTCCTGACTACCCCGGCAAACGGCCAGATCACCCTGCCGCCCTACACGCCGGCCACGGGTGCCGCCAACATGGCCATCACGCTCAATGTCCGCGGGACGCAGCAGACGGGCAGCAATTTCGCGGTCACGGCCGTGCAGCAGAACGGCTTCACGGTCGGCACGCTCACGGGCATCAACATCGACAATACGGGCGTCGTGCAGGCGACCTTCACGAACGGCCGCTCGGTCAATCTCGGCCAGATCGCGATGGCGAACTTCGCCAATCCCCAGGGTCTGCAGCAGTTGGGCAACGCCAGCTGGTCGCAGACTACCGCCTCGGGAGCGGTCGTGCAGGGTGTCGCCGGCGGCTCAGGCTTCGGCACGATCCAGTCCGGCGCGCTCGAGCAGTCGAACGTCGACACGACCAGCGCGCTGGTCCAGATGATCACGGCGCAGCGCGCCTTCCAGGCGAACGCGCAGATGATCCAGACCGACGACCAGATCACGCAGACCGTCATCAACATCCGCGGCGGCTGAAGGCACGGATCATGGACAAGCTGCTGTACATCGCGATGTCGGGTGCGAAAGAGACGCTGCGCGCCCAGGCCGCGAACAACCACAACCTCGCGAACG
>CAZDTG010000212.1:0-6003 GCA_964508005.1 uncultured Steroidobacteraceae bacterium | reverse complement strand
TCCTGCGTACGCTCGCCGATCTTCAGCCGCACGATGGAGGAATAGAACCGCTCGTCGCCGACCATCGTCAGCAGATTCTGCTGATCGAGGATCAACGCCAGGGCGTCCTGATGACCGCCATAGAGAATCGCCGGCACCTTGCCCTCGTGACGCAGGCGGCGGCTCGCACCTTTGCCTTGCATGTCACGGAGGTCGGCGCCGAATGTATATGAAACGCGCATCAATTATCTCCAGTAGTTTCCAACTCGATGCCGGATCGCGACCAAACCGGCACCACCCAAAAAAAAATTCAATCGACGTACAGCGAGCTCACCGACTCTTCGTCCCGGATGCGCCGGATCGTCTCCGCCAGCAACGCCGACACCGACAGCTGGCGGATCTTGCCGCAGCTCTTCGCCTGCGCCGAGAGCGGAATCGTGTCCGTCACGACCAGCTCATCGAGCACCGAATCCGCAATCAGATCCACCGCCTTGCCCGACAACACGGGATGCGTGATGTAGGCAATGACCTTGAGGGCGCCTTCCGTCTTCAGCGCCTTCGCCGCCACGCACAGCGTGCCGGCCGTATCCACCATGTCATCGACGAGTATGCAGGTCTTGCCCCTGACGTCGCCGATGATGTTCATCACCTTCGACTCGTTCGGCCGCGGGCGCCGCTTGTCGATGATCGCCAGCTCCGCATCGTCGAGCCGCTTCGCGAATGCGCGCGCGCGTACCACGCCGCCGACATCCGGTGAAACCACGATCACGTTGCGGTACGCCTGCTTCCAGGCATCACCGAGCAGCACCGGTGACGCGTACAGGTTGTCCACCGGAATGTCGAAAAAACCTTCGACCTGGTTCGCGTGCAGGTCGATCGTCACCAGGCGATTCACGCCCGCGCCGACGATCATGTTCGCGACGAGCTTCGCCGTAATCGGCGAACGCGTGGCGCGCGGGCGGCGATCCTGACGCGCGTAGCCGAAGTACGGCATGACCGCGGTGATCCGAGCCGCGGAAGCTCGACGGAGCGCGTCCACCATGACGAGTAACTCCATCAAGGTGTCGTTCGCGGGCGGACACGTCGGCTGCACGACGAAGACGTCGCGTCCGCGAACGTTCTCCATCAACTCGATCTTGCACTCGCCGTCACTGAAGCGGCTGACTTCGGCATCCCCCAGCCGCGTCTGCAGATGCCGCGCGATGTCCTGCGCCAGGGCCGGGTTGGCATTGCCGGCAAACAGGGCCAGCGTGTCGCTCGTATTCATGTCATTCGCTTCGAATTATGGCTGGGGTGGAAGGATTCGAACCTCCGAATGGCGGGATCAAAACCCGCTGCCTTACCACTTGGCGACACCCCAACACGTGAACGCTCTCCGCTCGCGACCGCACCCTTGCGAGCCAGGAACCTGTCTGACGAGAATCCATGCCGGCCTCTGGCACCGGGCATTGTAGAACGCAGCGGCCGCTATGGCCGCGCGTCGCTCATCGAAATCCACACCGTATTAAACCGTCGCCGACTGCAACCGCGCATGCACCGGCGAAACGTTCAGGCCGCGGGCAACGAACGCCCGCCAGCGATCGGGTACCCGAGCCGCGACACGCTCCGCTTCGATCGCGCTCGCGAACGCGGCGAAGATGCAGGAACCGGTTCCCGTGAGTCGCGCCGGCGCGAAATTTCCGAGCCAGCTCAACGCGTCCGCCACCTCGGGGTAGCGCGCCCGCACGACCGGCTCGCAATCGTTCCGGCTGCCGGAGCTGCCTCCGGGCTCAAAAAAGGCGCGTATTGTGATGACGGGGGAATTTCGTGTCAATTCAGGGCTCTGGAACACGTCCCGAGTGGGCACGGCGACCCCGGGATGAATGACCACGTACCAGCGCTCCGACAGCTCCACGGGCACCAGCTGCTCCCCCACGCCTTCGGCCCAGGCCGAAGAACCTCGAATGAAAACAGGGACATCCGCGCCGAGGGGGAGTCCCAGCCGGGCCAGCTCATCGATCGACAGGCGGCAATCCCACAGATGGTTGAGCGCCACCAGCGTCGTGGCAGCATCCGAGCTTCCGCCACCGAGACCTCCGCCAAGGGGAATGCGTTTGGAGATGCGCAATGACGCGCCGGTCCGGCACCCCGTGGCGGCCTGTAAGGCCTTGGCGGCGCGGACGCTGAGATCGGAATCCGGATCGACGCCGGCAGGGCCGGCCGGCCGCTCGATGCGCCCGTCCCTGCTCAACCGGATCTCGATCGTGTCGCACAGGTCGATGAGCTGAAACAGCGTCTGCAGCTCGTGATAACCGTCCGCCCTGCGTCCTGTGACGTGCAAAAAAAGGTTCAGCTTCGCTGGCGCAGGCCAGCGTGTCTCCGCCGCAGTCATGACACTCATGAGTTCCAACCATCGACCACCAGTCGAACCCGCACGCCCGCACGCTGCACGGTCATCCGCGCCGGCAGCCACACACTGCCGCTCGGACCCTTCCCGTCAGGAGCATAGCCGCCGTAATCGATCTGCCACCCATCCTGCTCGAGGCTCCGCAACCGCTGCTGCTGCGGGTCGAGCGTCTCCTTCGCCGGTGTGGCGGGGTCGGGAACCCCCAGGACCCAGTAACGCAGACTGTTCAAGGGCGGATCGAAGCCGAGCCGGGATGTGAGCTCCGCGCGCGCGGCATCGCTGTCGAGATGATCGCCATGCGCAGTGACGATGCTGAGATTGTCGCCATCAGCGGTGATCTGCACACCGCCGGCGCCGAGGGGCCCTTGCAACGACACCTGGGAGCGCGTGCCCTGCTGCGTCCAGTGCAACCCCGCATTGAAACCCTCTTTACCGGCAGCGACCGCGACTCTGCCCTTGAGCTCGAAGTGATCGCGAGCCTGCAGCTCCGGGCGCATCACGTCCCAGGGCTGCGACGCCGCCGGAGGTTGCTGCACAGGAACCGTGCGGCAGCCGGCAACGATGGCTACCGCGAGGATCCACAGCAGCCTACTTTGCATCGGGGATAAACCGAGCCAAGGTTGCCTTCAATGGATGTGAATCGGGTTCACGCGCCAGCGCCCCGGCCCAAACCTTCCGTGCCTGGCTGTGGTCGCCGCTCACCCAGAGCGCTTCACCCCAGTGGGCGGCGATTTCGGCATCGTGGCTGATGGAGTACGCGCGCTCGAGCGCGGCGAGCGCCGCCTTGGAATCCCCCTGCCGGAAGCGCACCCACCCGAGACTGTCGAGCGCCGCCGGGTTGTCGGGCATTACGGCGAGCGCCCGCCGTATGAGGGACTCGGCGTGAGACAGCTCGAGGTTGTGGTCCGCGAGGGTGTAACCCAACGCATTCAATAGTGTTGGGTCGTCGGTGCGCTCCGTCAACAGGCGCTGCAGCGCGTCCACGGAATCGCGCACGCGTCCGGCCTGTTCGAGAATGACGGCGCGCTCGTATTCTATGGAGGGATGACGCGGATGCCGCTCGAGCGAAGAACTCAACAACTCCACGGCCGCGTCGGCTTCGCCGTGATCCGCCAACAGGTGCGCCTTCGCAAGCGTCAGGTCGACCTCGCTCTCGGGGTGCTCGCTGACATAGTCATCCAACAGAGTGAGCGCCTCCTTGCGATCCCTACGGGCCAGCAGGAGAGCCGCTGCCCGGGAGCGCGCCGGAACGGCGACGGATGAGTCGTACAGTCTGCGATAGCCCGCGATCGCCGCGTCGGTATCGCCGTCGCGCGCCGCTATATCGGCGAGATACAACAAAGCCGCCTCGTTCGCTTCACCGCTGGAGGCGAGCTCGGCAAAGCGCTGTTGCGCCTCCTTCATGTCACCGGCCTGGAAGGCCAGCAGCGCCAGGCGCCGGTCGACCTCGCCAGGAGAGGACAGTTGCTGCGAGCGCACCCGCTCCAGCTCCTGGTGCGCGTCCTCCAACCGGTCGAGCGCGATGAGCACTTCGGCGAGATCGAAGCTGTTTTGCTGGGGATCGTCTCGCATGGCCTCGCGTGCCGTGGCGATAGCTTTGCCCGCATCGCCGCGGATGACGTACGCGCGCGCGAGCACGAGCTTCGCCCCGGCATCTTTCGGGTTACGCTGCAATACCTGCTGGGCGTAGCGCTCCGCGCGCTGCGCGTCGTAACCGCTCAGGGCGAGCTCGCTGAGCAGCGATAAAGCTTCCGGTGCCGGCGCCGACTCCAGTGTGCTGCTCATGGCCGCAAGCGTGGTAGGCCCGTCGGACTCCTCCAGCAGCAGCGCCGTGAGCGTGGTCAGACTCATGCTCAACTGTGCGCGCCCCGGCTTGCGGGTTCGCGCCCCACCGGATTTTCCAGGAGTGCCGGGCGCGGCGTCTGTGTCGCTGTCCGCCGCGGACGCGTCACCTTGTCCCGGACCTTTCGGAGCGTCCTGGTGCGGCGGTGCCGGCGGTGCCGGTGGCGCATGAGAGAAGTCGGTGATGGCCGCCCGAGCCTCCGCGAGGCGGTACAGCTTGACGGCGACCTCGGCATATCTGGCATCCGCTTCGAGGCTCGTCGGGGCAAGCGCCCGCCACCGGCTCACGGACTGCCAGGCCGCCGGTAAATGTTCGCACCCGAGCGACACCAAGGTGGCATGCCGGGCGAGGGACACGTCGCCCGCCTCAGCTGCCTTCGCGTAGGTCTCGGACGCGGTCTTGCAATCCCCTCGCTCGAGCGCGATTTCCGCGACGACGCCCAGCGCGACGGGGTCGCCCTTGGGGGTCGCCTCTTTCGGCGGCCGCATGCTCGAGCATCCGCCGACGAGCGACAGGACAGCGACAGCCGCCAAAGCCGCCGCCAAGCGCGCCGAGCGCTTCTCAGTGCCCCGGGCGGGTTGAACTCTTCGATTGATGGTATGCACCGCCGACACTATAGAGCCTCTTTCTGCGCGGGCGGTAGCCCGGCCCGCTCACCATCGGTCCTGGGCCGGCGCGAACCGCGTGCCTTGTTACAATGTGGGGCTATCGCCAAGAATGCTACGCCCGCAACCCCGCCGACCCCCATGAAGGAATCCATCCGCCAGCGTCTCGAGAAGATGTCCGATCGCTTCGAAGAGGTCGGCCGCCTGCTCACGAGCACCGAAGTTGCCGGTAACTCCACGCAATTTCGCGACCTGTCGGTGGAGTATGCCCGCTTGCAGCCGCTCGCGGAACGCTACCGCGGCTACCATAATCTCGAGCGTGACCTCGCCTCCGCCCAGGAGATGCTGGCCGATCCGGACGCCAGCATGCGCTCCCTGGGCGCGGAGGAACTGACGCGCGTCAAGAGCGAGATCGAGGCGTCCGAGGCCGATCTGCGCCAGCTGCTGCTGCCCAAGGACCCGCGCGACGAGAAGAATATCTACCTGGAGGTTCGTGCCGGAACGGGCGGGGACGAGGCGGCGATCTTCGCCGGCGACCTGTTCCGGATGTACGGCCGCTGGGCCGAAGCGAAGGGCTACACGGTCGAGATCCTGAGCGAAAGTCCGGGCGAGCACGGCGGCTTCAAGGAAATCATCAGCCGCATCGCCGGCCGTGGCGTCTTCTCGCGCCTGAAGTTCGAGTCCGGCGCGCATCGGGTGCAACGCGTGCCGGCAACCGAAGCGCAAGGCCGTATTCACACCTCCGCGTGCACGGTGGCGATTCTTCCCGAAATCGACGAAGTCGAGTCCATCGACATCAACCCCGCGGATCTGCGCACCGACACGTACCGCTCCTCCGGCGCCGGCGGCCAGCATGTCAACAAGACCGACTCGGCCGTGCGCATCACCCACATCCCCACGGGCATCGTCGTCGAGTGTCAGGAAGAGCGCTCACAGCACAAGAACCGCTCGAAGGCCATGGCACTGTTGAAAGCCCGCCTGCTCGCGGCCGAGCAGGAGAAGCAGCAGACGGAACAGGCCCAATCGCGCCGCCTGCAGGTCGGCAGCGGCGACCGCTCCGAGCGCATCCGCACTTACAACTTCCCACAGGGCCGGGTGACCGACCATCGCATCAACCTGACGCTCTACAAGCTGCCGCAGATCATGAATGGACAGCTCGACGAGCTGCTCGACGCCCTCCACCAGGAGCA
>CAZDTG010000211.1:0-6011 GCA_964508005.1 uncultured Steroidobacteraceae bacterium | reverse complement strand
TCCGTGCCCCCTTTCTGGAAGGCCGCGTGGTTGAAGATCTCCTGGTGCAGGGCGACGTTCGTGCGGATGCCTTCGATCACCATCTCCGCCAGAGCATTCTTCATCCGCGCGATCGCCGTTTCCCGCGTATCGCCGTGGGCAATCACTTTCCCGATCAGGGAGTCATAGTTCGGCGGCACGTTGTAGCCCGAGTAGACGTGGCTGTCGACGCGGACTCCCGGACCGCCCGGCGCGTGCCAGAGGCGGATCGGCCCCGGCGAGGGCATGAAGGTCTTCGCGTCTTCGGCGTTGATCCGGCACTCGATGGCGTGGCCGCGGATCTGCACGTCGCTCTGGACGTACGGCAGGCGCTCGCCGCTGGCGATGAGCAGCTGGGCCTTCACGAGATCGATCCCTGTGATGAGCTCCGTGACCGGGTGCTCCACCTGGATGCGAGTGTTCATCTCGATGAAATAGAACTCGTTGTCCTGGTAGAGGAATTCCAACGTGCCGGCGCTGCGGTACCCGACCGCGCGGCACGCTTCGATACAGCGATCTCCCATGATGCGCCGCTGGCGCGCCGTGATGCCCGGTGCCGGCGCTTCCTCGATGACTTTCTGATGGCGGCGCTGCATGGAGCAGTCGCGCTCGCCGAGGTGGATCACGTTGCCCTGGCCGTCGGCGAGTACCTGGAACTCGATGTGCCGCGGCCGTTCGAGAAACTTCTCCATGTAGACCGAATCGTTTCCGAAAGCCGCGCGCGCCTCCGCCTTGGTGATGCCGATCGCGTTGAGGAGCGATGCCTCGCTGTGCACGACACGCATGCCGCGGCCTCCGCCGCCGCCCGAGGCTTTGATGATGACGGGATAGCCGATGTCGCGCGCGACGCGCACATTCTCGTCGGGATCCTCGCCCAGCGGTCCGTCGGAGCCCGGCACGCACGGTACGCCGTGCGACTTCATGACACGGATGGCCGAGACCTTGTCGCCCATCGTGCGGATGGTCTCGGCCTTCGGCCCGACGAACACGAAGCCGCTCTTTTCCACACGCTCCGCGAAGTCGGCGTTCTCTGACAGGAAGCCGTAGCCGGGATGTATCGCGACGGAGTCGGTGACTTCCGCGGCGCTGATGATCGCCGGCATGTTGAGATAGCTCGTCGTCGAGGGTGGGGGGCCGATGCACACGGACTCGTCCGCGAGCAACACGTGCTTGAGGCTGTAATCCGCCGTGGAATGCACGGCAACCGTCTTGATGCCCAGCTCACGGCAGGCGCGCAGGATTCGCAGCGCGATCTCGCCGCGGTTGGCGATAACGACCTTCTCGAGCATGGCCAAGGCGCTTATTCGACCACGAACAGCGGTTGGCCGAATTCGACGGGATCGCCGTTTCGCGCCATGATCGAGGTGACCTTGCCGGCCTTGTCCGCCTCGATCTGGTTCATCATCTTCATGGCCTCGATGATGCACAGGACCTGGCCCACCTTGATCTCATCCCCGATCTCGATGAAAGCCTTCGCGCCCGGGGAGGGCGATGCGTAGAACGTGCCCACCATCGGGGCCGTGATCACATGCTCGTTGGGTTTGGGCTTCGCGGCCGGCCCCTCGATGGCAGCGGGCGCGGCGGCCTTGGCCGGCGCCTCGAGCTGCGGGCTCATCGGCATGGCTGGCATGTGCGCGTATTGCGGATAGCTCGGCGCGCTGGGCGCGGTCGGCATACGGCTGATGCGCACGGCCTCCTCCCCCTCCTTGATCTCGATCTCCGCTATGCCGGACTCCTCCAGCAGCTCGATCAGTTTCTTGATTTTTCGAATATCCATGCCGGGAATGCTCCCCTCAAAAAAGTTCGACGCAGGCAGTTAGGGTTGTGCGAGCTGGCGCGCGGCCGCGCGCACGGCCAGCTCATAGCCGAAAGCACCGAGGCCGGCGATCACGCCGACCGCGATGTCGGAGAAATACGAATGCCGCCGGAACGGCTCGCGGGCGTAGGTATTCGACAGATGCACTTCAATGAACGGCAGCCGTACCGCTGCGATTGCGTCGCGCAAAGCGATGCTCGTGTGTGTGAACGCGCCAGGATTGAAAATCAGGAAGGCGATGCCTTCCGCCGGTGCCCGATGGATCCGGTCGATGAGCTCGTGCTCCGCGTTGCTCTGGAACGTGCTCAGCTCGTGGCCCGCCTCGCGGGCCACCTCCGCGGAGCGCTTCTCGATGGACTCCAGCGTCTCTACCCCGTAGAGGCCGGGTTCGCGGCTGCCGAGCAGATTCAGATTCGGGCCGTTCAGCAACAGCACTCGAGCCATGTAAGGATTACTTTCCGGACCGTGAAAACGGTCGCGAATGTAACCTAATTCGGGGCGATTGGGATACTTCCCGATCCGATTTGCGATGATCGATCAAGAACGCGGAAGTTCGCTTGCCTTGCCCGCCGAGCTCTGGCGGGAGCGTTCTGCCTCCAACTGCGCAATTTCGGCCGAGATCCGCTGCCGGGCGGCGCCAAGGTCGCTCTGGCCCGCGTCGATATCGCGCAGGGCATCCAGGATGACGTTGGCCTCATCGAGGTGCAGCTCGCCGACCTTGACCGTGAAAATCCGTCCGCGGCGATCGGCGAAGACGGTGAACGGAAAGACGGTATCCATTCCGAAGGCCTCGATGGCCGCCATACCGTCCTTTTCGCCAATGAGCACAGGATAATCGATACCGATCGAGTGTGCGTACCGGGCGACGGCGTCCCGGAAATCCACCGCGATGCCCACGATCTCCAGGGACTGGTCCGCCCGGTCGCGGCGGAGCTTCTTCAGCAGCGGAATTTCCCTCCGGCACGGGTCGCACCAGGTAGCCCAGAAATTCACCATGAGCGGCCTGCCCCTCCACTCCGAGAGCTTGTGCGGGACGCCGGCCGTGTCCGGCATGGCGACCTCGGGCAGCTCCTCGGGGATCGTGCGTGCGGTAGGTGGAGCGGAGCCGTCCGACTCCCCAGCCGACGCTCGGGAGCGCACCGTCCCCGGATGCTCAATCGGAGTCAAGCCCGAGGTGTGCGCTCCGAGCAGCCGATAGGCGACAAAGCCGCCCGCGCCGGCGGCCGCAAGGAGGCCGAGGGCAGCAACGGCGGTGGCTATGCCGGGAGCCTTGGCAGCGGCAGCTTCCTTATCGGCGGTCATCCGCCCAGCGCTTCCCGGGCATGGGAGGCAAACTCGTTGGCCTTCATGAAGCCCACCACGCGATAGTTGGGGCGCTCCTCGCCATTGACTCCGTAAAAGGCAATGGTAGGCGGCCCGATCACGCCAAGGTGTTTCAACAGCGCCTGATCGTCGGCGTCATTGTCGGTCACGTCGGCGCGCAGCAGCACGGTACGCTCCAGAGCTGTCTTCACCGTAGCGTCAGTGAAGGTGTACTTCTCCATCTCCTTACAGGAGACACACCACTTGGCGGAGAAGTCGACCAGGACGGGGCGTCCTTCGGCCTTCGCCTGCGTGATTTCCCTCTGCAGGTCCGCAACGGATTTGATCGTGCGGAAAGGGAGCTCGTGTTGGCTGGCTGCGCCCGCAGCCAAGGGGGAGAGGGGATCGGTACTCCCGAGCGCGAACCCCGCGATGAGCGCCACTCCGTAGAGACCAACAGCGGCCCCGGCGGCCCGTACCACCCATGCTACGGTGGAGCGCTTGCGGGTCTGCGTCCACAGCAGCCCGGCGCAGATCAGCGCAGGAATAGCCCACAAGACGAGCGCGAATCGCTCGGGGAGCACGCGCGCGAGCATCCATGCGGCCACCGCGAGCATCATGACGCCGAACAGCTTCTTGACCGTGTCCATCCACGCGCCGGCCTTGGGCAGGAGTTTGCCCGCGGAGGCGCCGACGATGAGGAGCGGCGTCCCCATGCCGATGCTCATCGCGAACAGCGCCGCGGCGCCACGCACGATCTGCCCGGTCTGCCCGATCACTATGAGGGCGCCGACGAGCGCCGGTCCGACGCAGGTGGTGACGATGAGCGCCGACAGGATGCCCATCAGGGCCACGCCGCCGAAGGTTCCCGCCGACTGGTTGTTGCTGATGTTCGCGACCCGTGTCTGGATCGCCGCCGGCATCTGGATCGTGAACAGGCCGAACATCGAGAGCGCGAGAGCGACGAACAACGCGGCGAACAGCACGAGAATCCAGGGCTGCTGAAAGACGGTCTGCGCCTGCTTGCCGGCGGCCGCGAAGAGCGCGCCCGCGATGGTGTAGGTGAGCGCCATTCCCAACACGTACGTAAGGGAGAGCGCGAAGGCGCGGCCCGTGGTGACGTTCTTGCCCTGGCCCGCAATGATTCCGGAGAGGATGGGGACCATCGGCAGCACGCAGGGAGTGAAGGCGAGCAGCAGACCCGCGAGGAAGAATCCGCCCAACATCAGGAACGTGTTGCCCGATGTGATGAGCGAGGCAAACCGATCCTGCTCGGAGACGAAACCGGCGGGCGCGGCAGTACCGGCCGTTTTGGCGCCGCCGGCTGTGTTGGCGCCGCTCGAGGTGGCGATGTCGCCGCTGCCTGCACCGCCGGCGGCTCCGCCAGCGCCTGCACTGCCGATTGTGCCCGGGGCTCCCGCGCCAGCGGCACCGTTTCCGGATGGAAGGTTTACCGCGACCGTCTTCGTAATAGGCGGATAGCACAGCCCGGCGGTGGCGCATCCCTGGTATGTGACTCGCAGCGGCAAGGCCAGCTCCGCGGCCGAAGCGCGCGCGACGGGAATCCCCGCGACGAGCTCGCGATGATAGATCTCCTGCTTGCCGAAGTACTCGTCCGTCTTTGTCTCCCCAGCGGGCAGCTCCAGTGCGCCGAGCTGCGCCCGATCGCTGCTCGTGGCGGCTTTCACCCGGGCGCGATAGAGGTAGTAGCCATCGGCGATTTGCCAAATGAGCTTCACGTGATCCGGCCCGTCCGCGACGGCGTCGAAACGGAAGGCCTCATCGGGAGGGAGGAAATCATCGCCGCCGGATTTGATTCCAGGCTTCCCCAGCACGGCTTCGATGCCCTTGGGAGTCAATGACGAGGCGGAGACTGCCGATGCCGGTTGGGCCGGCGCGGCGCCGGACGGGGAGATTCCCTGGGCCCGGGCTCCCCCCTGCGGCGCACCTGCGCCAAGCAGGAATACGGCGAGGAGCGGGATTCCAAACGCAATATGTTTAATCATGGTCGATTTCGTGGAATGGCCATCCGCGGCAGCCATGGGGGGAGCGGGCGCCCCGCAGGAGGCAAGTATAGGCAAAGAGATGATTTCCGTTACCCGGCAGGGATGAAGTGAACCACACCCCATTCCGCGGGGCTTTGCATCGATTGACCGGTATTTTTGACGCTTTATGGCCACAGCCGTTCGCGGGAAACCGTTCCCGGACCTGGATTCGAGGCGCGGCGTCCCAAAAAATAAGTCGCTGCCCGGCTTGAAATCGTAAGGTCGCTGCCTATCATTAGCAGCCACGCCAGGGGAGTGCTAATAACCCTGCCTGGCGCTAGCGCAGTCTCAAAAACATCTTAATTCGTTCTGAAGGAGCTTCCCATGAAGATTCGTCCTCTTCATGACCGCGTCATCGTGAAACGTCTGGAGGAGGAGCGTACCTCCCCGGGCGGCATCCTCATTCCCGATACCGCGGCTGAAAAGCCGGTGCAGGGAAAGATCGTGGCGGTCGGCAAAGGCAAGATTCTCGAGGATGGCAACGTCCGCGCCCTCGACGTCAAGATCGGCGACAAGATCCTGTTCGGCAAGTACAGCGGGACCGAGGTGAAGGTCGACGGCGAAGAGTTGGTGGTCATGCGTGAGGAAGACGTCATGGCCGTGATTGAAGGCAAGTAACCGAGGAATCACGACAATGGCAGCCAAAGAAGTTCGTTTCAGCGACGACGCACGCAACCGCATGTTCAAGGGTGTGAACGTCCTCGCCAATGCCGTCAAGGCAACTCTCGGCCCCAAGGGCCGCAACGCCGTGCTCGAGAAGAGCTTCGGCGCTCCGACCATCACCAAGGACGGCGTGTCCGTGGCGAAGGAAGTGGAGTTGAAGGACAAGT
>CAZDTG010000210.1:0-6020 GCA_964508005.1 uncultured Steroidobacteraceae bacterium | reverse complement strand
ATGCTCAAAAACGCCATTCCGATCGTGTTGTCCGTCGATAAGGAGGGCCGGTTGTACCTGAACAAGGGCGGCGATCCGCGCGCTCCCCTCGACCCGGAGGTCGTCGGCGACCGTACGGCCCGCGAGCTGCGGGGTAATCCGGACCTTCCGGTGCTGGTGAAGGCCGACAACGCGGTGCCTTACGGCCAGGTCGTGCGAGCCATGGTGATCCTGCAGAGGGCGGGCGCGCGGAAGGTCGGTTTCATCACCGATCCCCTGCCGCAACCAGCGCGCCGCGGCCACTGATGGCGCGGTAACTGATGACACAGTCCGGGCCGGTTGAGCGGGCGAGCGATCGCTGGGCATCGATTGTATTATCCGTGCTGCTGCACGGAGCTCTGGTCGTGGCGGTCGGGTATGGGTGGTGGTCGTATAAGCACGATCGGCCGGCGCCCACACTGGCGATCGATGCAACCGTAGTGGACGCGAAAGCGGTGCCCGGGCTCGGTAACCTGCCGCCCGAGCCGCAACCGCCGCCGCCCCCGCTACCGGAGCCGCCGCCGCAGACACAGCCACAGGTGGAGCCGGATGGGCCGCCGCCGCCCACACCGGAGGAGCTGGCGAAGCGCGAAGAGGAGCAGAAACAGCAGGCCGAGGAGCAAGCGAAGGCAAAACAGCAGGAAGAGGACCAGAAGCGCCTGGAGCAGGAGCGGCAACAGGAGACGGCCCTGGCTGAAGAGAAAGCGGCCGAGGAAAAGCGCGCCCAAGAGAAGAGGCTGGCGGAAGAGCAGCAGAGACAAGCGCAGGAGAAGGCGGATGCGGAGCGCAAGGCGCGTGAGGCTGCGGAAGCCAAAAAGCGCGCGGAGGAGAAGCGTCTCGAGGACCAGAGACGGCAGGCCGAAGCGCAGGCGACCGCACAGCGTGAGGCGGAGCTGAAGCAGAGCCTCGATCAGGAGATCCGGGCGGATGCGGCCCGTTCGAGCGGCGCGTTGGCCAGCTGGCAGTCGCAGATCACCGCGCGAATCCAGCGCGCGTGGCTGAAGCCGCCCTCGGCCCGCCCCGGAATCGAATGCGTGTTGAACGTGACTCAGGTGCCCGGAGGCGAGGTGACGAACGTGCGCATCGGGGCCTGCAACGGCGATCAGGCCGTACGCGAGTCGATCGAGGCAGCGGTGTATCGGGCCTCTCCGCTGCCGCCGCCGCCGGATCCGACGCTGTTCGAGCGGAGCCTGGTCATCACGTTCAGGCCCGATTAAGTCGAGCGCGGCAAGAGTTACGCCTTGCGAGCGCCGTCGCGGTGTTTGAGTTATATGCCATGAGGGTGAAGATGACAGTTTTTTGCGCCTGGCGACGCTTCCTGCTCGCTGCCGCCGTCGCGACGGCGGCCGTGATGCCCGTGCACGCGCAACTCAAGATCGAGATCACTTCGGGTGTGACGGATCCGGTGCCGATCGCCGTGGTCTCGTTCGCTCGCGCCGTGCCTGCCGACGGAGGCCTCGACGTCGCCCAGGTCATTCAACACGATCTGGCGGGCAGTGGCCGCTTCCGGGCCCTGTCCGGCCAGCGTATGCCGACGGCGACCCCCACTCGCGCGGACGATGTCGTGGCCGCCGACTGGAAGAACGCCGGCGCCGACTACGTAGTGGTCGGTCGCGTCACCTCGATCGAAAACGGCCAGCTCGCCGTGGATTTCGATCTGGTGAACTCGCTGACGGGTCAGCGTGTCGTGAGCCAGCGCTTTGTAGGGATCCCGAGCGCGCTGCGTAACGCGGCGCACCGCGCGAGCGATGTCATATACGAGAAGATTCTGGGGATCCGCGGTGCGTTTGCGACGCGCATCGCGTATGTGGCCGTCGACGGTGAGCCGCCCACCCAGAGCTACCAACTCGTAGTCGCCGACGCCGACGGCGAGAATCAGCGGCTGATCCTGCAATCGCGCTTCCCACTCATGTCGCCGGCGTGGTCACCGGACGGCCAATGGCTGGCTTACGTCTCTTTCGAAAGCAAGCGGTCCGCCGTGTACGTACAGCTCGTGCGTACGGGCGAGCGGCGCCAGGTCTCGGCTCGTGCGGGCATCAACGGCGCGCCGGCGTGGTCGCCCGATGGCAAAAAGCTAGCGCTCACTCTGGGTGGCAGCAGTGGCAACCCGGACATATACGTGCTCGATCTCTCTACGCAGAATCTGACGCGCATTACCGACGACCCGGCGGTGGATACCGAGCCGACGTGGACGCAGGATGGCCACTCGCTCTACTTCACGTCGGACCGCGCCGGCGGCCCGCAGATTTACCGCGTTGGGGCGAACCCCGGCGAGCATCCCAAGCGCATCACCTTCAGCGGGAACTATAACGCCCGGCCGCGCCTGTCTCCCGATGGCACACAGCTCGCGATGGTCACGCTCGACAACGGCAACTATCGCATTGCCGTACAGGATCTCGCGAGCGGCAACGTCCGGGTGCTGTCGCACGGCCACCTCGATGAGTCCCCGAGCTTCGCGCCCAACGGCGTGATGCTCATGTACGCGGAGCACGAGGCCAGTCGAGGCTCCCTGGCCACGGTGTCCGTCGACGGCCTGACGGGGTTGCGTCTCAAGGCGGACCAGGGGGAGGTTCGCGAGCCGGCCTGGGGACCGTTCGTACCATGACCATTGATCGGCCTCCCCTGGGCGTCAGTCAATAAAAACGTGGCCGCAAGCGGCCGGAATGTTGGAGAAGGGTGTATGCATAGAATCCTCGTTGTCCTGTTGATGGCCTGTCTCGGTGTCGCAGCCTGCGCGAGCAAGCATCCGAAGACACCGCCGCCGGCACCGGCGTCCGAAGTAGCTGCCGGCTCCGAAACCTCCGGCGCGGGCGCCAACAACGCCGTGGGCCAGAATGGCGGCGATGATGAGACCGCCGGGCCGCAGGCGGGCCTCCTCGCCAAGCGGGTCATCTACTTCGATTTCGACAGCAGCGAGATCAAGGGCGACGGCACGGATATCGTGGGTGCTCACGCCAAGTACCTCGCGAGCAACCCCGGCGCGCGCGTGCGGCTCGACGGCCACACGGACGATCGCGGCTCTCGTGAGTACAACATCGGCCTGGGCGAGCGCCGCGCGCAGTCGGTGCGGCGGGCATTGCTGTTGCAGGGTGCGACGGAAGCGCAGCTGTCGACGGTGAGCTACGGAGCCGAGCGCCCCGCGGTCGCCGGCCACGACGAGGCGGCCTGGTCGAAGAATCGCCGCGTCGAGATCGTTTATCTGACACCGGCCAATCAACCTGCGAGATAGCGACAAAGGTGAGGTTCAGCATGCGCCAGCCCCCCGAGCCCGTCGGCCGAATCCCGGTCCGCCACCTCGGCGGCATTGCCATCGCTTTGGCTGCGGCTCTCGTCGCCGGCTGCGCCACGACGCCCGCCGCGGACGACCCGGTGCAGGTGAAGCTGAACGACATCGATGCGCGCGTGGCGCGAATAGAGCGCATCATCTCCAACCAGAGTCTGGTTGAGTTGGCGCAGCATCTGGACGCCGTGCAGGCCGATGTGCGTCAGCTGCGCGGCCGGGTCGAGGAGCTCGAGTACAAGCAGGAGGGGATGCGCAAGCAACAGAGGGATCTCTACAGCGACCTCGACAAGCGGATCGCGGCTCTCGGCGGCGGCTCGTCACGCGCCGCAGCGGGCGGCGGATCACCCGCCGGAGGTACTGGAGCGCCTGGTGCCGGTGCTGCTGCTGGATCTGCAGCCGCGGGAGCGGCGGGAGCGGCGTCCACTGATACGGGACCTGGTGCCGGCACCGCGGAAGAACAGACGGTGTATGCGCAATCGTTCGACGCTCTGAAAGCGGGCAGCTACTCCACGGCTATCACGGGCTTCAAGGCGTTCCTGAGCAGCTATCCCGCCAGTCCGCTGGCCGAGAACGCGCAGTACTGGCTCGGTGAGGCCTACTACGTGACCCGCGACTTCGAGGGCGCGACGGGCGCATTCCGCGGTGTCCTGCAGAAGTATCCGGACTCGCGCAAGGCACCCGACGCAATGCTGAAGCTCGGCTATACGCAGCTCGAGCAGAAGAAGGTCGCAGAGGGCCGGGCGACGCTGTCGCAGGTCATCCAGAAATATCCGGGCACGGATGCGGCGCGGCTCGCCACCGACAAGCTGCAACACGCGCCGCCGAAGTGAGGCGCGGGGCCCGCGCCGGCGCAATCATCAGACAGGCTCTTCAGAGACAGACGTGGCGCGGCTCAAGATCACTGAAATCTTCCACTCCCTGCAGGGAGAGGCGGATACGGCGGGCATCCCAACAGTGTTCGTGCGCCTGACGGGATGCCCGTTGCGCTGTCAGTATTGCGATACGGCCTACGCTTTCCATGGTGGGGAATGGTGGGAGCTCGATGCGATCGTTGCACGTGTCGCGGAGCTCGGCGCGAAGTACGTGTGCGTCACCGGCGGCGAGCCCCTCGCACAGAAGAACTGCCTCCCTCTGCTGCGGCAACTTTGCGATGCAGGCTACCGTGTGTCGCTCGAGACGAGCGGCGCAATGTCGCTGGAGGATGTCGACCCGCGCGTGGTGCGCGTCGTGGACGTAAAGACTCCCGGCTCTCGTGAGGAGTCCCGGAATCGCTATGACGAGCTCGGCCGGCTGCAGGCGAAGGACCTGGTGAAGTTCGTCATCTGCGACCGGCGCGATTACGAATGGAGTCGCGGCAAGCTGCGCGAGCTCGCCCTCGATGCCCGCTGCACCGTGCTGTTCTCGCCGAGCCACGAGCAGCTCCCCGCGCGCGAGCTGGCGGATTGGATCCTCGAGGACCACCTCCCCGTGCGGTTCCAGATTCAGCTCCATAAGTACCTGTGGGGCAATGTGGCGGGGAAATAGAGGGTATGTCGATGGCGTCCCCGCGCGCGGTTGTTCTGGTTTCCGGTGGCCTGGATTCGGCGACGGTGCTGGCGATCGCGCGCTCGCAGGGATATGAGTGTCATGCGCTGTCCGTCGAGTATGGGCAGCGTCATTCCGCGGAGCTCGATGCGGCGAGGCGGGTCGCCAAGGTGGGCGGCGCCCGCGACCACCGGATCATGCGCGTGGATCTCGCGGGCATTGGCGGCTCCGCGCTCACCGATAGCACGATCGCCGTGCCGGAGGCACCGACGATCGGGATCCCGGTCACCTACGTCCCGGCGCGGAACACGATGATGTTGTCGCTTGCGCTCGCGTGGGCGGAGGTGCTGGCCGCGCGGCACATTTTCATTGGTGTCAACGCGATCGATTTTTCCGGCTACCCCGATTGCCGCCCCGAGTTCATCGCAGCCTTCGATCATCTCGCCGCCCTCGCGACCAAGGCCGGTGTCGAAGGCCATCCCTGCCGCATACACGCGCCCTTGATCAGCCTGTCCAAGGCGGAGATCATCCGTGAGGGCACGCGCTTGGGGGTTGACTACGCCCTGACCGTATCCTGCTACCAGGCGGACGGCCTCGGGCGCGCCTGCGGCCGATGCGATTCGTGCCGCTTGCGGCGAGCCGGCTTCGAGGCGGCCGGCATTCCGGACCCGACCTCTTACCAGTCACTGTAGTATCATGCCGCCCCCGCGACGCGGCGGGCGTCCGAGCGGCTCGCTGTAGTATCATCGTGGGCTTTGCCGCACGGGTCGGTAGCTCAGTTGGTAGAGCAGTACCCTTTTAAGGTATTGGTCCTGGGTTCGAGCCCCAGCCGACCCACTATGACCCCCTCCCATAACGACTGAGAGCGTCGAGTGAGGGTCACAAATTCCAGAAAATACCGGCACTTAGTATTGCAAGCCGTCCGATACCGCCGGTTGACAGCGCGGCACAGGTTGGGGCATCGGTAGGGCTATCTGCACAGAGCTACGCGGCGATCACAGGTCCGGCAAAGCTGGGCCAACTACTGCGGGCGATCGACCAGTACGACGGCCAGCCGACGACACGTGCATCCCTGAAACTTGCACCCTATGTGTTCCTCCGGCCGGGGGAGCTGCGCGCCGCCGAGCGGAAGGAATTTTAACCTCGATGCCCGCCGAGTGGCGTATTCCGGGGGCGCGCATGAAGATGGGCGAGC
>CAZDTG010000209.1:4053-6034 GCA_964508005.1 uncultured Steroidobacteraceae bacterium | reverse complement strand
AAAATAGTGCAGTGCCGCCGCTCAGAAAGACGATGAGGGCGGCCGCACCGCCAGATACACACTGCTCCACAGCTGCGCCGCGTTCGACTCGTCGGCATCCGCGCCGCTGGATCCAAACGGCGCGATACGGTAGCGGCCATCCACGAAACGCCAACTCCACAGTTCCGAGCTCCGTACCGATTGCGTGGCCCGGATTGCGCGCCAGAGTGTCTGTTGCGCGGTCAGCAGATGCTGCTTCACGGGCTGCGGCAAGTCGGTGCGCTCGAGTTGCCGTTGGAGGCCGCTGGCGAACAAGGCTTGTTGCCACGACCAGACTACCGTGCCGTGATAGGCGTGATTGGTAAAGTGCGCCTTGGCAGCGTCGTCCGCGAAGACGGGATTGGCAACGAGCATGCCGGCGTCGGTCAACAGTCCGAGTGGAAAGGGCCGAATCACGGTCTCGACGTCGTGATCGAGAGTCATCGGCTCGGGCGTTGCGAACAGAAGCTCGAGTGTTTCATCGGAATTGACGATCGGCACGGGCTTGCCGGAGGCATCGAGCGAAATGGCGTGGAAGCTGACCGAATGTCCGTCCAGTGAAGCCAGCGCGTTCGCGGCCGGCACTCCGATTTGCCTCGCATACGAAGCGACATCGGCGCGGGCTCTGTCGTTGTCGATTGTCATGTTGAACAGGGCCTGCGCGCGCTCGCGCCAGATTTTCGCATCGGCGGCGGTCTGGCTGAGCCGCTCGCGATCGCCAGCGGCGAGAAAGGGATCCAGCAATCCGCTCGCGAGAAGACGGCTGGTGGCCTCGAGGGCGGCCGGCACCAGGACAGCGTTGACGTCATAGGGGTAACGTCCGCCACCTATACCGTCATCACTGTCGCGCCATTGCCCGGTTGACCGGCCCGGTTTGAGCGCAATCAGATTCTGGTAGCGGGGATCCGCGGCGAAGTGAGCCGCGTTCGCGGCGACCAGGCGCAGATTGCGCAGCAGCGCCTGACCGGCCGAAGTCCTCGTGTCACCGTAGGCCCCAACATCATCGCGCAGATAGCCGGAGGCACGTTTTTTCCCTTCGGGGTCGTCGAGGAGATAGGCCGCGATGACGGGCGGCAGCAGATAGTTTCCGTCAATCATCCCGTAGTCGAAAATCGGCGTGTCGCTGAGGGTCCCATCCTGCCTTTTGTGGCTGAGCACAGCGAATTCTCCAATGCCCTCCTCATGCGCCACCTGGCCGTCGGAGGCGAGCCGCGCCAGCACGGCGCGCAGCCCAGCCTCGGTTGCCTCGGGCGCGAGGACCGGCATCAAGAGCCGGACTGACATCAAAGTGTCGCGGCCGAAATAGGTATTGAAGCGCCACGAGCCAGCCAGGAACTTCTCTTTGTAGCTGAGAAAGGTGAGGGTATCTCCAGCCCTCTTGTCCTGACTTTCCTTGCCGTTGAGGAGTGCTGGGCCCGAAAGTGGTGTCAAGGGCACCTCCCCACTCAGCGCCGTGACGCGTAGCCTGATGCGTCCGTCGACCCCGGCGGAAATCCGCCCGTCCGCCACCAATCTGCCGTCGGTGACTTCGAGCGTGAGGCGGTAGCCGGCCGCGCCGTCGAGCCGGTTGCGCGACCAGGCGATGGTATTTCCCGAGGCCTCGGGGCGAACAACCACCTCCTCGGGCACGGTTCCCCCGGCTTCATAATCCCGCAGAACCCGGACACTCGAGAGAACAGCCTGCTTGGGCACCAGGCTCTTGATGGCGATCGAGGTCTCGAAGGTGATTCCATACAGGGGGCGCCCCGCGGAATCCCGGGCAATCCGCGTCGCGGGCCGGGAGTCGACAACCCACTTGGCGGGGCTCCCCTGCCGCTGGAACCAGAGGCCGACGCCGCTGTTTCCCGCGGGAAAAGCAACCAGGATGCGGGGAGCCAGACCTGAGCGCAGCACCAGGTGCGCCGCGGTTGGGCCGTCACGGAGGAAGCCGTTGAGGTTCTGCCCTTCCTTGATCTCGAAGTGA
>CAZDTG010000209.1:0-3953 GCA_964508005.1 uncultured Steroidobacteraceae bacterium | reverse complement strand
CAAAAACGCGGTTGAACTGTTCGGCGGTCTCCGGGTAGCAGTCTCGCGTAGGAAAGAGCGACAGGAGCTTGGCGATCCCACTTTGTATCAAGTGAATGCTCGTCGATTCCAACGGCTCGAGAAAACCGCTCGACAAGCCGATGGCGACCACATTCTTATTCCACGCCTTACTACGCCGGCCTGCCAGAAAACGAATCGGCCGTGCTTCCGCAAGCGCTCGGGCGTCGAGATGAGAGCGCAAAGTCTCGGCGGCTTGTTCGTCACTGCAGAACCGGCTGCTGTAGACGATGCCGTTGCCCGTGCGGTGTTGCAGGGGAATGCGCCATTGCCATCCGGCGGCGTGCGCGGTTGAGCGCGTGTAGGGAATCGGGTCCTGTACCCGTTCGCTCGGTACCGCGAGGGCGCGATCGCAAGGCAGCCAATGAGACCAGTCGTCGAACTCGGTGTGGAGAGTCCCTTCTATCAGGAGTGCGCGCAGCCCTGAGCAATCGATGAAGAGATCGCCCTCGATCAGCTCATCCCGATGGGTTCGCAACGACGTGATGAAGCCCGATTCCGGGTCCTGCTCGATCCCGGTGACCTTGCCCTCGACGCGTCGCACCCCTTTCGACTCGCAGCGCCGGCGTAAGAAGGCGGCGTAGAGGTTGGCATCAAAGTGGTAGGCGTAGCCCAGCGTTGCGAGGACGGAGTTCGGATCGTTCGCGGGTGGAGCGAATTTCCCCGCCCGCGCCGCTTGCGTCGTCAGAGAATAGTCCTGGTGACTCTCCGCGGCGCCGGCCAGCTTCGCCCTGATCCAACGGTGATAGAACATCGAGGCGTCATGCGGGCCGCCGTAACGTCCAAACGGGTGGAAGTACCGGCTGCCCGCCCCGTTCCAGTTGACGAACTCGATGCCGAGCTTGTAGGTCGCCCGGGTCTCACGGATGAGCTCGACTTCGTTGAGGTCGATCAGCCTGTTGAACCAATGGATGGTGGGAATGGTCGCCTCACCCACCCCGATGGTCCCGATCTCCTCCGATTCGATGAGGGTGATCGTGAACTGCGGCGGTGAATTGACCTTGGCCAGGGCAGCCGCCGTCATCCAGCCGGCGGTGCCCCCTCCCAGAATGACGATCTTGCGGATACGCCGGTCAGGCATGGGCGCGCTTGCCGTCGCTCCTTCAGTTAAACCGATAGGTCAGAGAGACGAGCGCGGTAGGCCCTACGATACCACGGCCATAGAAATAGCCATTCACGATCGACTGCGTGAAGCCCTGGCGCGGATTGCCTTCGGTCAGCCCGAGTGCGTTGGTGACATTGACCACGCTGACATTCAGCGTGGCCTTTTCGGTGACGTTGCAGATGGCGCCGACGGACAGAACACCATAGCCGGGCAGGGGCACCTGGTCGCCGTTATCCGCGAAGATGCGGCCAATGTGCTGGTAGCGCAGATAGAGCTGGCCGCGACGATCGGGCAGGTCATATTGCGGCGTGATGGTGTACATCAGATTGGGGGTGCGCCCCGGGGTCTTGCCGTTGTAGAAGGCGTTCGCCTCGGACGAGATGTTGACATTGTTGATGGTGATGGTACCCGTCGAGACGTTGTTGAACGTCGGGTCCTGATAGGTCGCCTGCCCGTGCAGGGAGAAGGCGTGCAGCGGCTCGAACTCGGGGCGATAGGTGGCATCGAGGTCGACGCCGTTGCCATCCGAGTTGCCGAAAAAGCCGAGATTCAGGTTGGGGTTCGCCGGATCGACTCCACCGCCCCAGCTCTGGTTGTCGAACTGGGTGCGGAATCCCCGCAGGGTACCGATGAGCCCATAGTCGGCGAAGGTCACTCCGGCCTCGTACAGCACGATGCCTATGGGGTGGGGATTGAGACCGTTTGTCTGATAGCCACGCTCATAACGGGCATAGGCCGAGAGGTTGGGTGAGAAAGTGTAGTTGAGGCCGGCGGTCCAATTGACGGGATTTTCGGATCCGGACGTATAGGAGTAGGTGCCATTGAAGGCGTTGGGGTTGGTCTGTCTCACGCCTACGACGCCCGGCGGAATCGGCAGGCTCGAGCTGTTGCCGGCGGCGGCCGTCTCGGTCTCGTGCTCGTAGCGCACGCCAAAATCGAAGTGCAACCGTTCATTCCAGGCGAACTCATTGTTCACGTACACCGATTGCGAATTCTGATTGTAGTAGCTGATCCCGGCGCCCCAGTCGCCATAGCTGATCAAGCCGTTGTTGCTGAGCGTGCCGAGCACGCCACCCGAGCCGTTCAGCGCGACGATGTCGTAGATGTTGGACTGATTGGCGACGTCGTTGACGACCGGGGCGACGCCGGACTGATCATTGGTCTGGCGAGTGGAGTAGATCATCCCGCCCACGGTGAGACTGTTGGTCCAACCGCCGCCGGTCATGTCCCACTTGACCCCGAAGTCGCTGCCCCAGTCCCGTTGCTTGAGGAGCTGATGGTTGAGGACGGTCTGTTGCAGCAGCCCGTTGCCGTTGAGCGCGTTCAACGCCGCGACATTCGAGGCCGGGATGACCTGGCCGGTCGCCACGTTGCGGATGCCGAACTGGGTGGCGGCCGGAAAGGCGGCCTGGCCCAGGGTCAGCAGGCTGTTGATGGGTGAAGCGGCGCCCGGCGTCAGGTAGGTTTCCGCCGATGCGAGCCCGCTGTTGCCGGTGCCGCTGCCGGCGAATACGCCATTGAAGTTCCAGTCGGTCTGGGTGTAGCGCGCCCGGGCGAACACGCTGAACGAATCATTGATGGGCGCGTTGAGATCGATGCGATAGAGGCTCCCGGTCGCGTGAATGCCGTCAGCGGCGCTGAAGGTCCGGAAGCATTCGTTGACGCAGGAGTCCGGGATCGTGATGTAGGCGAAATCCCTCCCGACGATGTTGCCGAACTGCGAGTCCAGGGACGGAACGCTGCTGATCCTGCCATTGTTGTAGGCGTAGGGCTGGTCGGCGTAGTAGGGATCGTGCTCGTCCCACCTCTTCCAGGTCAGACGTACCGAGGCACCGTTGTCGAAATGCTTCTCGAGCTGAAGTTTCGTATGCCAGGTATCGTAGCGGAACGACGAATCGCGCGTTCCTGGATTGGAGTCGTAGTAAGCGCTGGCGGCGTACGCGAGGCCCTCGGTGATCGGGGCCGAAAACCAGGCATCGACGCGCCGCTCGCCGTACGTCGTGCCTTCTATCCTGGCGAGCCCGCCACCCTGGTCGAAATTCAGCTTGCGCGAGATGAAATTGATGGAGGCGCCTGCCGCGTTGGGAGTGAGAATGCCCGAGCTGCCGCCCTCGAGGGCCTCCACATGATCGATGGAAATATCGTTCTGAAACACCTCGTCATCGTTCAAGCCGCCGTAGATGGCCGGCATGCCATCCTCGATCAGGCGGATGAATGCCTGTCCGCCGCCCGGCAGGCCGCGCACTGAATAGTTGTTGGAAACCGGTCCGGCGGTGCCCTCGACGAAGATGCCCGGAACCATCTCCAGCACTTCGTCCGTACTGCGCGGCGCTTTTTGTTCCAGCTCGGCGGAGTTTATGGAGGTGATGGCCACCGAGGCGTCCAGCAAAGTCCGCTTGGAGGTCGAGCCCGTGACAACGACGGTGCTCAGTTCCTCGGCCACGGTGGACTCTTCGGCCGGTTGCGCGCCGGCGGAGAGCCGTGGCGCATCCCGGGCCTGGGCCTCCTCGGGAGCCACTGTCTGGTACGAGGTACGTTGAATCGATGGATCGTCCTTGGCCGGCGCCTCGGTGCTGATGCTGGCGGCGTTCTTCGGCCTGATCATCAACACGCCGGAGGAATTGATGTCAACTCTCAGGTCAGTGCCGGTCAGGAGCGCGTGGATCGCCTGGGCCACGGTGTAGCTTCCGTGCAACCCCGCAGTCGTGCGCCCTTGCACCACGCTTTCCGAATAGATGATCTGTTGTGCGGCCTCCTGGCTGAAATCAGTGAGCGCCTGGCTCAAAGGCTC
>CAZDTG010000208.1:4583-6092 GCA_964508005.1 uncultured Steroidobacteraceae bacterium | reverse complement strand
CAGGAAGTATGGTCCCAATATTATCCGAACTCGGTCCTGGAAATAAGGCCGGCCAAAGAGATCTATGCCGCCAATTATGCAGACGATGCCCGGCTTGCGAGGCTGCTGGGGTTCTCGACCGCCATCGCAATGGTTATCGCGGCTTTCGGCGTTTATGTGCTTGCAGCCGATGCCGTGCAACGCCGCACCAAAGAAATCGCGTTGCGCAAGCTGTTCGGCACCCGCCGCCGTGACATCGGCAAGCTGGTTGCAAAAGAGATCGGCGCCGTCGTCCTGTTGTCCGCGGTAGTCGCCCTACCGCTGGCCGCGCTGGCGATCGGACGCTATCTGGCCCCTTACACGGAACGGACGCCGCTTGCTTTCTGGTCCCTTGCGTTTGCGCTCGTGGTCGCCTTGGCCACGGCGCCATTCGCGGCCGCTCGACAGGCCTGGGTTGCGATGATGCTGAAGCCCGCCGTCGCCCTGCGGAGTTAGGGGCCTTCCTGAATGACAGTCACTACCAACGGGAGGAGGCAGAAGTTCCGGCGCGTCACTGCTCCCAGCCGAATGCAGGGGCGCCGGGATGCGGAACTTATGGGACCTGAACTCCTGGGGCCCGTACTCCGCTACAAGAAATTCGGAGGCGGTGAGATTCGAACTCACGAACGGGTTGCCCCGTTGCCAGTTTTCAAGACTGGTGCCTTCAACCGCTCGGCCACGCCTCCACATGGCAAAATTATATCTCAATTGAACGGTCCAGATGGATGGCATTCGGACCGCTCCATCAGGACCGCGCTGGGACGATCCGCAGCCCAAAGGCCACCCGGGAGGGCATGCCTACCTCTAGTGTGCCGCGCGGTTGATTTCGAACCGTCCCGCTGCCCCTTCAAACAAACGGACCGGCGGTAGGACCTGATTCTGTTCGAGCCAGGCGATGAACGGAGCTGCACGCTCTGGGCCAGCAAGGACGCGATCCGACGGCTTTGCCGCGAGATCCACGATAGTTCTGTGGTTGTAGTCCACGATGATTGAGTCGCCAACGCGAGCAAGAACGTTGACCAGAAGCATCGCCACGTTAGCAAAATCTACGTCAGACGCCGCGCCTCCGGACGCACCGGGTAAGTCCTCACCCCGGGCCAGCTGCGCATTCAGACACCTCGGTCATGGTTAAGCCTGCCGTCTTCATCATCAGCGACAGCATCTTGGCCGTCGAACGTACATCTTCGAGATCATCGCTCCAGCTCTCAATCTCATCCACATTACTTCCGGCCAACAGTTTTCGTTTCAGCCGTCCCGCAGCCGCCTGAACCTCCGGAGTGCCAAGCGTTGGGTACGCGTTGCTGTCGGCGATGCGCTGAAGTAGTAGCTCTGTAGTATTGCACGAGCGGGTCACTCGCTCGAGGTGCCGCCGAACGATCTCAGGGCGATCGACATGCAGCACTTTGCCGGCGGTCTCCCCGGCAGCGCCTTCTCTGCGAAGACCGGTCAAAATCTCCTCGCTCAACTGCCACCCCAGCAACTCGTTGATAT
>CAZDTG010000208.1:0-4483 GCA_964508005.1 uncultured Steroidobacteraceae bacterium | reverse complement strand
AAGACATGACCGCTCGCGTCGGTTCGAGCCCTGCCTAAGTCTTTCGCTTCAGCGCTGCCGGGGCCGCTGCGCCTCCATGACAGCGCTGGCGCCAAGGGAGCAGAGAGCGGAAACTGCGGCGCCAGGCCGCGCCACCGGGCGCCGCCAAGCTTGAAGGGCACGGCAGCGCAATACCTGCGATAATACGGCGGCGTTGTTTCGGTTCGAGTCCCGTGGACAGGAGGCAATGTCATGGCTACGAATCCGTCTATTGACGCAACGACAATGCGTACAGCCGTTGGCGAGGCTGTGCGCCGCCACCGCGGAATGTTTCTGTTTGAAGGGATCCTGCTGAGCGCCCTCGGTGTGATCGCGGTCCTGGTACCTGCGCTCGCCTCGATCGCGGCAACCCTGTTCTTCGGGTGGATCCTGCTGTTCAGTGGATTCGTCGGCCTGTTCACCACCTTGCGCGGGCGTCAAGTTCCCGGCTTCTGGTGGTCGTTGCTGTCGGCCCTCATCGCCATCGTCGCCGGGGTGCTCCTGGTCGGATGGCCGGTACAGGGCCTCTTTTCCCTGACATCGGTACTCATTGCCTTCCTGCTGGTGGAGGGCGCGGTCAGCATCTTCTACGCACTCGAGCATCGCACCGGCCCGGTCCGCTGGGGCTACATGCTCGCGAGCGGCATCATCGATCTGGTGCTCGGCCTGATGCTGTTCGCCGGCCTGCCGGGAACAGCAATCTGGGCGCTCGGGCTGCTCATTGGCATCAACCTGTTTTTCGGCGGCTGGGCGTTGATACTCATGGCGCTGTCCGCCCCTGCGGAGACGACCAGCGTGCCCGCGTAACACGAAGCACGGCCCGCCACAGTTCCCTCGCGAACCCTTCATGGCGCTCGCCGCCGCGCGAGCGCTGACTGCCCGGCATCCGCGCTCGGACGCGCTCTTCTGCGTCTTGCGCAGCGCCGTTTGACGCGCCGCACCACGTGTCATACAGTCGCCGGAAAAGACGATAGTCTCAAATCGATTATCGATTGGCACCTGGGCGCAATACTGCGGCGCTCCGGCGCGCATAGGGAGTCACTCGATGTCCGGTTTACGTGTCAGCCTCGCGCTTGCAGGCCAGCTAGCGGCCGCAGGAGTTGCTCTCATCACCGCGCAAGCCGCGCCCGCGGCTTCCGCGGCGGCGCCCGAGACCGCCGCACCGCCCGCCGATCTCGTGCTGAGCGGCGGAAAGGTCTACACGGTGGACCCGGGCCACTCGGTCGCCGAAGCGATCGCGGTGAAGAATGGGAAAATCGTTTTCGTCGGCAGCACCGCCAGCGCGCAGCGCTGGATCGGCGGCGGAACGAAGACTGAACCGCTCGGCGGGCATCTCGTATTGCCGGGCCTCATCGACAGCCACATCCATCCGCTCGACATCGTGGACCTCGATGTTTGCGATCTCGACAGCAAGCCGATGACCCTCGGGGAGCTGTCGGCATTCGTCGCACAGTGCCTGGCTCGCTACAAGACTCCGCCGGGGGGACGACTTGTCGTGCACCAGTGGAGCTATACGACGGGAAATCAGCCGGATCCGCAGCACCCGACGTTGCGTGCCGCACTCGATGCAGCATCGACCAAAGTAGAAATCCAGCTCCTCGGCAACGACGGTCATCACGGCGCGTTCAACAGCCTGGCACTGGCGCAGGCCAGGAATTCGCAAGGCCGGACCGTCGGACTCTCCAAGGCAACTCTGGCAGGCCCATTCGCCGAATACAAGGCGCTGGTCGGAGTGGACGGGTCAGGTGAGCCCAATGGTGCCGTGAACGAGGATGCGCGTTATCTCATCGACACGCACAGCATGCTCTATACGGACCTCGCGGACGTGGCCAAAGTCCCGGAGCGCATCCCACAGAAACTCAACCGCGCAGGGATCACCGGAATCATGGACGCAATGGCGTCACCGGACGGCAACCCGGTTTACGACAAGCTGGTCGCGGACCGTGACCTGACCGTGCGAGTCACGCTGGCGCAGTTCTACGATCCCTCCCGGACGAGAACCGCGGACGGCAAGGTCGACTACGATTCCATCCTGGCACAAGCGAAAGCCATCCGCGCGAAATACGCGGTCAATCCGCTGATCCACGCCGATTACATCAAGCTGTTCGCGGATGGTGTGCTGGAAGGCAATCCCTTCTCCGTGCCGCCGACTCTGCCCAACGCCGCCGCATTGAAGCCCTTCCTGCAGCCCATTTTTGCCGTGGACTCCCGAGGTCACGCGACGGTCACCGGCTACGTCGACACAGGATCGCCCACGTGCGCTCGCGTGCGGGCGCATCCCGAAGAGTACGCCACCGATGCGGCGGTCACCTCCTTCATGAAAGCTCAGGGATATCACCCGGCGCAATGCGCGATCTCCAGCGGCCAGTTGCAACATAGCCGTGAGGTCATACTCGAGTATGTGAAGCGCGTGCATCTTGCCGGCTTCAATGTGCACATCCATGCGATCAGCGATCGCTCCGTACGCACCGCACTGGATGCGATCGAGGCTGCTCGAGCAGCGGACGGCAACTCGGGCACGCGCGACAGCCTTGCCCACGTGCAGCTCGCGGACCCCACTGATGTCCAGCGTATCGGCCGCGATCACCTCTACGTCGCGTTTACCTACGCGTGGATGAATACCGACCCCGACTACGACGTGACGGTCGTTCCGTTCTTCGAGAAGGTAAGTGGCAACAGCTACGCGGCCCTGCATCGTCGAGGCAGCTACTACGAATCGAACACCTACCCCGTAAAGGCGGTGCAGGCCGCCGGTGGCATCCTCACCGCGGGCTCGGACGCGCCGGTGGAGACCCGGGATCCGCGGCCGTTCGTCAACATGACGCGTGCGGTCACGCGTGCCTTCCCGGGCAAGCCGGCCTTGAGCCCGGAGCAGAGCGTGACCCTGCGCGACGCCATCGACGCCTACACCATCAATGGAGCGCGAATGTTGAATCGGGACAAGGAAGCCGGCTCCATCGAAGTCGGAAAGTCGGCCGATTTCATAGTGCTCGACCGGGACATCCTGGCGCTCGCGGACGACGGCCATACGGAAAGCGTTGCGGATACTCGCGTTCTGGGCACGTGGTTCCAGGGGAAGAAGGTTTATGCCGCCGCAACCCACTGACCAGCTGCGCGCTTCGCTGCTGAGCATCGCGATCGCGTTGGGCGGCAGCACTGCCGCCGGCGCGACGTCCCAGACCGCCAACGCGCCTGCGGACACGATCTACGTCGGCGGCTACGTCTACACCGTCGACAGCCACGACTCGGTCCAAGAGGCTCTCGCCGTGCGCGACGGCCGGATCGCCTACGTCGGCTCCAACTCGGGCGCCAGGGCACTGGCGGGTAAGGCGACTCGCCTCATCGATCTGCATGGACGCATGCTGATGCCCGGTCTGGTCGATGGCCACATGCATCCGCTGCAGGGCGGGATCCAACTCCTCAAATGCAGCCTGAACTACGAGCGTCTGACGGTGGCGCAGTTCCAGGCGCGCATCCAGGCGTGCCTGGACAAGACCCGGGACCATGAGCCGGATCAGTGGCTCGAGGTCGTGAACTGGTTTCAGCAGGACATGATCCCCGCCGGCACCGAGCTGACCCACGAGACCCTCGATGTGCTCAAGACGAAGCGCCCGATCGCCGTGATGTCGTCGTTCGAGCACTCCGTCCTGGCGAACAAGCGCGCCTTGCAGCTCGGGCACGTCGAAGCCGGCACGCCCGACCCGCTGGGCGGCAAGATCCAACGCGACGCCCACGGCCAGCCCTCCGGCATCCTGGAGGACGCCGCGTACGACATGGTGATGAAGCTCATCCCCGCGCCGACGCCCGAGGAGAACCTCGCCGCGGCGCGAGCCGCCCAGGACGCGTTGCGCAAGCAGGGAGTCACCACATTTCTGGATGCGGCCGCGGAAACGGTGAACATCGAGTCCTTCGAGAAAGTCCAGCGCAGCGGCGATCTGACGGTACGCGCTCATTTCGCAGTCCTGATCCGCCCGGCGGCCGATCTCGATCCGGACAAGGCGGTGGCGGCGGCCAAGGCGATCGCGACCCAATTCGACCAGGGGCCTGCAAAACCGGCCCCGACCGTTACCGTACGCAACGCGAAGTTGTTCCTCGACGGCGTCATCACGGCGCCGGCGTTCACCGGCGCCATGTTGGCGCCCTACTTCGTCAATCAGGGAACCGCCCAACAGCCGCACTGGGCGCCAGGCAAGGACCCTGGACCTCCCGTCTACTTTCCAGCGCCTACCCTCAAGGCCCTCCTCCTCGGACTCGCGCGCAATGGTCTCGAGCCGCACATGCACGTGGACGGCGATCGTGCGGTACACGAAGCACTGGACGCGGTTGCAGCAATGCGCAAGGAATTCCCGGAAAGCGCCATCCGGGCCGCGCTGGCGCACGACGAGATCGTCGATCCGGCGGACTTCCCACGCTTTGCCCGGGCAGGCGCGATTCCCGTCCTGTCGTTTCAATGGCAAAAGCCCGC
>CAZDTG010000207.1:0-6108 GCA_964508005.1 uncultured Steroidobacteraceae bacterium | reverse complement strand
AAAGGCGCCCGCACGGTTGGCGTACCTGTGGCTGAAGGACGGCCGTGCCAGACTCGGCGGGATCACTCAGCCGTGGCTGGACCGATGACGCAGCTCAACAGCAGGCGCCCAGCCGGGGAGCGGAGGCGTGGCCGGTAATCGCCGCGAAATCAGGAACTTTGGTGAGCGCCGTGGTCCGTGACGTTCCTCAGCCCTTTTTCTGGACTTCCCGTTTCAACCGGTCGCGCAGCTCCATCATGTAACGTCGCGAGCCGGTCGACTCGATGTTCGGATCGCGAGGAGGATAGATGACGCGATTGCGGCCGGAGCCTTTCGCTGCGTACAGCGCGGCGTCCGCGCGACTTATCATATCGTGCGTGGTATCGGACGAGGATTCGCACCACGCCATGCCGATGCTCACTGTGAGCGCTACGCTGAAATCCTGAACCGGGAACGGGCGCTCCGCGACGCACTCCCGCAGTCGCTCGATGGGCGTGGTGGCGCCGACATAGGACAGGCCCGGGAGCACCACCATCAACTCCTCGCCGCCATACCGGCCGAGCCAGTCATTGTGACGGATCGCCCCGCCCAGGCGGCGCGCGAGCTCGCGCAACACTGCGTCGCCGCCGTGGTGGCCGTAGGTGTCGTTGATGAGCTTGAAATGGTCGACGTCGATGAGCGCCAGTGCCAGTGGCGCGCCGGTCCTCTGCGCGTGCGTCATCTCGCGGGAGAGGAACTCGAGGATGCTCGTGCGGTTCCACAACCCCGTCAGGGCATCGCGGGTCGCACGCTCGAGCAGTGCCTGCTTTTCCCGGAACTCCTTTTCGAGCGCGACTCGCCGCGCGCGCAGCTTGCCGAGCTGATAGCGCCACACCAGCACCGACAGCAGCAGAGCCCACAGTGCGACACAGGCCCGGAAGGTCACCGTGCGCCACCAGGGCGGCAGCACCTCGAACGACATCGTCACGAGTGCCGACTTGCGCGCATGAGGGGCGTCGATCGCCATGATCTGCAGCTCGTAGCGGCCGTCATCGAGAGCCGGCACGTGGATCTGGGGGCTGTGCGAGCCGAACCAGCGGGAGGACAGTCCGAGGAGGCGGTAACGGAATTCGGTTTGCGGCGAGCGCGAATAGTCATGCGAGCTGAAGCGCACGTCGAAGGCCGCGTCGGCGCGCCAGGGGACGGATGTCTCGTGCCCGACATCGAGCGCACGGTCCCCGAGTCGCGCGCTGGCAATGCGGAGGTCAAGAGTTCCGCGAGGATGTAGCAGGCGCTCCGGATCGTGGATGTGAGTCATGCCCGCCGCGGTACCGATCCACACAGACCCATCCGCATCCGGCAGGAAGGCGAACGCCTCGGTATCGGTTCCCGCCAGCCCATCCTCGACATCGAAACGGATCCAACTCTGTCCGTCGAAGATGACCGCGCCCTGATCGGTGTTGGCCCAGAGCCGGCCGCGCAGATCGGTGCGCACGGAATAGACCGTAGCGTCCGCGAGGACTTCGGGCTTCAGCCATTCGCGATGCTCGAGATCCGAGCCGCGGGCACGCAACAGTCCCTTCCCGAAGTTCGACGCCCAGATGGACCCGTCGGGAGCAGCCACGAGCGAGGAGTAGATGCTCGCGCTGCCATCTTCGTTCGGTACCGGCAGGAACTTCCACCGGCCGCCGGAGAAGCGAAACATGCCGCCGGTGGCGGCAACCCACAGCGTGCCATCGGCGCTCTGCGTGATGTCATAGATGCGCGCTTCCGGACGCGGCAGATCGACTCTCTGCAGCTGCGCGGTCGCGGCATCGAGCCGATAGAGGCCGTCGGCATAGCAAACCACCCAGCCCACGCCCGCGTGGTCGAAATACACGACCGACACGCTCACCTTGCCTTCCGGAAATTTGACGAGCCGGGCCTGCGTTTCGTGTGGCGGTACGGTCCAGAGCTCGCCGTTCTCGAGCCCCCACCAGCGGCCGCCCCTGGAGTCGACGGCGAGCGAGACGACCTCAACCTTGGGCAACGTCTCGAAGGGGCATGCCGCGACACGGGCGGCCGCCTCGTCCAGCATCTGACAGCCGCGCTCGGTCCCCACGAGCAGTCTGCCATCGCGGTCGCGCAGGATGCTCCAGACCTTCTGCGAGATGAAGCCCTGCGCCCACGTCCAGGACTCGACGTTGTCGTAACCCCGCCAGCGCCAGATGCCGAGGCCCAGCGGGCTCAGCCACAGGCTGCCTTCGCCATCGACCTGCGCTTTGGCAATGACACTGTCGGGGAGGCCGTTGTCGGTCGAGAATTCCCGCCAACGCATGCCATCCCAGCGTGCGACGCCGGGTGCCGTCCGCGTCAACAGACGCCCGCTCGAGTCGAGTGTCAGCATGGGATCGATGACCCGCGACTCGAGCCGTGCGTGGGGAGGATCGTTCACCATGAACCGGGCCGTGCCGGGCGAGCGCACCAACAGGTGCTCGCCGCTCCGCACCCACAGCCGCTGGTCGCGATCCAACAGAAAGGCGCTGTAGGCTCCGTCCGGAATTCCCTGCGCCGTGCCCCAGGTGCGCAGCTGATTGCCCGAAATACTGCAGAGCTGCCTGCCGCATCCCATCCACAGCGTGCCGTCGCTTTCCGTGAAGAAGCCGACCACCCGGTCGAGCTCCGGTGTGGCCTGCAATTGCTCGGGCGAAAAGCGGGGCGTCGAACGCCACAGCCCGGTGCCGGAGGGCTCACGACGCAGCTCCTGTACGTGCGCCTTGTTCGCGATGAGGATGTGATCCTCGCCGAGGACGGCGATGGGCAGCGTGTGATCGGTCAGGACCGGGCCGTCCCGGGTGCGGACCGGCTCGAACCCGCTCGCCCGGCCCACGTACAATCCGCGGTCCAGTGTGACCCACAGGCGTCCCCACGAATCGAGATCCATGCCGCGAACGGTTTCCGATGGCAGACCGAGTGCCGTGTCGTATGGCACGAAGGCTGTCCCATCGAACCGGAACAGGCCGCCGTCGGTCCCCACCCAGATGTCGCCCCCGGGATCGGTGACCAGGTGTCCGGCGGAGAGGTTGGTCAGTCCATCGCTTTGGGTATATTGCCGGAAGCTGAATTGTTGCGACGCGACGTCTCCAACCCAGCCTGCCAGCAGCACTGTGAGGCAGGCTACCTTCCATAGCCGAGAGCGCGCGAGCGACGGCGATTGCAACATATCCCGATCCTAGCGGCAGTGCGGGACGAAGCTTGCGACCGGCTCCGCAGAAACCATTCACCATTGAAACTGAAAAGGAAATCCGCGATCTGCGCCTGCGGAGCGCCGCGCCTGGCGGCGGCTCGCGGCCGTGCGGCGGGCGCCGCCATGCGCGCAAAAGGTGCGTGAATCCGGCGGATTGAGGCACAGTTCACGAATCGCCCGCGGGGCCGCTCCTAACTTCCGGCGGCGACCGGACGGCTGACAGGTTTGTCCTTGTCCTTGATGATGAGCACGAGGAGCTTCGCCGGCTGGGTGGTGCTCGCATTCGCCGACTGGCGGTGGATGTCAGTGGGACGGGGATCTGGGGCAGCTCCCGCGTCAACATCGGCCGATCACCCCTGTCGCAATTTGGCGAATACGGGCCGGCAGCTCGCCGGCAGCCGGCCAACCACCTGCAACGAGCCCGTTTATCTGCGGGCTGCGTCGCGGGTTGGTCATAATCAGGCCGCCTTCAGGCGAAATAGGGTCACAGTCGGCAGAAATTCCCGGGGCGCTGCTGTCATCTTCCGCTGCCCGAGCATCGTTATGTTGTCTGACTGAACTGCGGCCGGACACGGCCGTGACAGGCCGATCATCCGTTCATGGTGCGTTCACGATTTGCTCAACAAACACATGACCTGGGAGGGTCCATGAGGTACCTTGTCGTCATCCCCGCCGTGCTGCTCGTTGCCGGGTGCGTGACCAGAGCTGCGCCGCCGCGAGTCGAGTTCCCTGAACCCCCCGTTGAGGCGTACGTGCCGCCCGCGCCGCCGCCGGTGGTGAGCGTCTACGTGGAGCCCCCTGTCGAGCAGCCGCCCCCGATCGCGATCGGTTGGGCGCCGCCTCCCATGCTCGTTGAGATCCCGCCGCCGCCGCCGTTTGCGGAGGCGGTCTGGGTGGGCGGCTACTGGGAATGGCACGGCAACTGGGTATGGGCGCATGGGCGCTGGATGGGCCCGCCGCGATCCAACTATACGTGGGTCCATCCTTACTACGAACACCGTGACGGTGTCGTGATCTTCGTCGGCGGACACTGGTCGCCGCCGGGCGTGGCTTTCGTACCGCCCCCGCCCGGGCTGCATCTGACGGTCGAAGTGGCTTCGGCCGGTGTCGTCCCCGGTCCGCGCCCCATTGGACCTGACGGCTGCTTCGTGCCTCCGCCGCCCGGATCGCGACCCGGCTTCATCGTTCCGGCGCCGGTTGGCACACCGCCCGCCGTGGTGACGGGCGCTCCGCCGGTGGTCGCCGTCGGGATGCGTATCACCGCCAACACTATGGTCAACAACCGCACCACCAACGTTACGAACGTGACAAACGTAACGAACGTGACCAACGTCACGATCGTCGCGCCTCCCGGGGCGACGGCGGGCGGTAAAGCCTTCAACATGCAGGTCCCGGCGAGAGCGCATCTTGCGGCGGCGCAGACGCCGGTCGTGAAGACGTTCGCCCCGGAGCCCACCTCGGCGAAGCCGATTCCGGCCTACAGACCCGGCCGCAAGCAGGTCGCTTTGCCGCCCGCGCAGGCGGTGAATATGTCGGAATCGCCTGCACACCCTGCCGCTGCGCAAAACGAGCACGGGGCGGGGCCCTCGGGTCCGAAGGGCGCAGGCAGGTCCCCGGCCGCGAACGTCGCCGCGAAGAATGGTGGCCCGGTCCATAACGCACCGAATGAAGCCAATCCGAACGGCAACGCGCCGCGCGGCAACGCGGCGTTCAACGGCAGGTCGGCCGTGGCGCAGAACACGGCTGCGCCCAAGACCACTGGAGCTGGCCCCGGCAATGGGCCGAACCCCGGTGGCCCCAACGGCGCTCAGGCGGCGATGAGGCATGAGGACGCCGGCAAGGCGGGCAACGCTGTGGCGCCGCCCAACAAGCAACCTCCGCAGGTTGCCGCCAGCAAGGCTGCTCCGAAAGCGTCGGACAAGCCGAGCGGCAAGACGGACCCGAAAAAGGACGCCAAGAAGGAGCATCCGGCCGAGGCCGGGAAGTAGCCTTCCACAAAGACGCGAATCGGCTGCGCCCGTGCCCACCTGGGGCGCGCGGCGCAGCCGGGCCGTACGAGCAACGATGTGCACGACACGAGCCTGCTCGGCGCGCCAGGCCCGCTGACCGGCCTCGGATAGCTTTATCTGACACTACCGTACACGACCGCCTATACGGGTCCGTGACAGCTCTTCGTAGACGATGCCGAGCAGATACGGCTGCTTGATGAGGTTGCCGCCCCACTTGACGTCCAGATCGTCCAGCGGATGCGAGGCCACGAGCTGCTCCTCGGTCATTCCCGCAGCGACGGCCTTCGCCACGCGCTTGCGGACTTCACGCAGCATTGCCTGATACTCACGGACATCCTCACGGCTGGCGACCGGGCCATGTCCGGGAATGATCTTGGTATCGGGCCCGCACATCCTGTAGAGCGTGTCGTAGAACGAGATCATGCCGTCGATCGTGCCGCCGTGCGGCTGATCGATGTCAGGGTAAAAGCCGTGGAAGAAGGTGTCGCCCGTCTGAATGACATCCGCCTCGACGAAGCGCACGATCAGATCGCCGTCCGTGTGCGCCGGCGGCACGTGAAGGATCTCGATCGTCTGCCCGGCCAGATGGAACTTCACCCCGTCGGTAACCGTCACCACCGGTAGGGCGGCAGCGTCAGGGGCGTAGGGCGTGCCCGGCGAGCTGTTTTCTTTCTGTGCTGCGGCGATATGCGCACGCGTCTGCTCACTCGAGAAAAGGACTGCGCCAGCCTTGCCGAACAGCCCGTCTCCGCCCACATGGTCCCAATGCCAGTGCGTGTTCACCAGGTAACGGATGGGCTGCGGCGAGATCCGTGTCACTGCCGCGACGACTTTGTCGTGCAGCTGCGGCCACTCCGCATCCACCAGCAGCACGCCCTCATCGCCGGCCAATACGCCGATATTGCCGCCAAAGCT
>CAZDTG010000206.1:0-6186 GCA_964508005.1 uncultured Steroidobacteraceae bacterium | reverse complement strand
AGCAGGACTGGCGCTCCGCGGAAGCCTCCGACACCGTCGAGGGCTACGGACGGTTCCTCCATCGGCATCCGGACAGCGAGCTGGCGACAGAGGCCCGTACGCGGATCGCGCAGCTCACGGAGGATCGTGAATGGGAGCAGGCGGCGAGTGCCGACAGCGCGGCGTCGTACCGGCAATTTCTCGAACAACACCCTAACGGCAAATGGGCCCAGGAGGCGCGGATCCGGATCCAGAATTTCGCCCTCAGCGGATTACCCGCGGACGGGCGCCCGGCGGCAGGACCGGTGGGCAGCGCGGCCCTGAGCAACGCGCCATCCGCAGGGCCGCAGACTGCGGCCGCACTCGCTTCCCCGGGCGAGTTGGCCAGCGCCCCGGCAGGCTACGGCATACAGCTCGGCGCCTTCGCCAGCGAAAGCGCCGCCGGCAACGAATGGCAACAACTGACAGCCCGCTTCGCTGCACAGCTGCGCGGATTGTCCCCACATGTCGTACCCGCCAGCACCACAACGGGTCCGCTGTTCAGGTTGCAGGCACAGGTCGCCGATGAAGCCCAGGCGCGCGCGTTGTGCGAGATGTTGAGAAAACAATCCCAGCCGTGCGTGCCGGTGTTGCCCCACTGAAGGCACCAACTGTCCGACCCGGCGGTGTTCGGTCCAAACCTGACAATTCGCGTCACCGTCCCGGCAGGCTGGCTGACCCCATAACCCATTGATTTTGCTGGGTTCATCTCCCTGGCACAGCCTTTGCTTCTGCTGCCAGTGCGGCAGCGCCTGGGCTTCCGCAACGAATTGCGAACAACTTCCCCGGTGTTCGCTCTCTCAGCGCCGCGTGCGACTTCCCCCGCCCGCGGCGCATTTTTATGTCCCATCTCCTTAAGTCAACACCGACACATCGATCTTGCCGCTGCGGCGGTCGAGATTGAGGCCGATGGCACCGGAGTAGCGGTACAGAGTCAGATCGACGCTGCCCGCGCCGACCCTGAGGTCGCGGATCGCGAGGCGCTCGATGCTGGGTGGCAGCTGCGGATAGCGGAAGGTGATCTGTCCGAGGTTGGCATCGATCGTCAGTCCCAGGCACGCCTGCAGCATCATGAACACGGCGCCCGCGGACCATGCCTGCGGCGAGCAGGCGACCGGATAGCTCGTGGGTCCCTTGCCATCGCGCCTGCGGAAGCCGCAGAACAACTCGGGCAGCCGGCTCGACTCGAAATAGCTCGAGGCCTCGAGCTGTGCGGTGAAGATGCGCAGGGCCAGCTCCTTGACCGGCGAGCCCGCGTATCCCACCGCCAGCAGCGCGTTGTCATGCGGCCAGATCGAGCCGTTGTGATAAGCCATGGGGTTGTAGCGCACCTCGCGGTCGGCGAGCGTGCGCACTCCCCAGCCCGTGAAGAACGTCTCATCGGCCAGCGCCCTGGTAATGGACGCCACGTGCTCTTGCGCGGCGATGCCCGTAAAGAGGCAATGCCCGGAATTCGAGGCACGCACGCGGCACGGTTGCTTGTGCCCATCGAGCGCGAGGGCATAAAGACCCATCTCCTCGCACCAGAAGTGCGCCTCGAAGCGCTCGCGCAGGGCGGCCGCTTTGTCGCGAAGCTCGCTCGCGAGCGCGTTGTGGCTCAGCGCGCGCGCCAACTCGCTCGCCCAGAGGCGCGCGGCGTAGGCATATCCCTGGACTTCGCACAACGCGATCGGGCCTTCGGCGAAACTGCCATCCGCGTGGAATACGGAGTCGTGCGAGTCCTTCCAGCCCTGTTGCAGGAGGCCGTGAGGCGAGCGCCGCTGATATTCGATGAAGCCATCTCCGTCGAGATCGCCGTAGTCGTCGAGCCATTCGAGCGCGGCGAGTATGTTGGGCCACAGCCCCGCGATGAAGGCGAGATCGCCGGTACGGCGCCAGTAGGCGCCCGCCAGCATCACGAACAACGGTGTCGCATCGACGCTGCCGTAATAGCGTCCGAACGGAATTTCCCCGAGCGCCGCCATCTCACCGCGCCGTGCCTCGTGCAGGATCTTCCCCGGCTCCGCGTCGTGTTCGGGATCGAGCCGGGTGGCTTGCGTCTGTGCGAGGAACGATAGTACGCCGCGCGCCATCGTGGGCGACACCCACAGACATTCCAGCGCGGTGATGATGCCGTCCCGGCCGAACGTGGTGTCGAACCACGGCACGCCGGCCGAGGGATAAACCCCGGCTGGGGTGTGTGTCAGCAACATGTTGAGGTCGGCGGTCGAGCGCTCGATCCAGGAGTTGAGCCGGTTGTGCGATGTCACGATGTCGGCCTTGAACCGCTCCCCCTCCCTGAGCGAGCGCTCCGCGCGGGCGAGCGCGGAGTCGTACGACAGCGCCGGCTCGGCGGGCGTGTCCGCAAAGCAAGTGACCGTGATCTCGAATATCTGCTCGCAGTGGCCGTCGAGCTGAGCGCTCAGCGTGATCGCGGATGCCGAAACGCTCTGCGGCGGCGGCTGGCACTCGATGCGCGTGCGCCGCACGACACGGTCGAGGCCTTCGTACGAGAGCTCCACGAAGTCATCGCCCACACGCGGGTCACGCAGGCGGCCGCGCCGCGCGCGATGTGTCCCGCGGACTTCGAAGATGTCCGCATAGTCGGCGGAGAACTCCAGCGAGAGCAGGATTTTGAGCGGTGTCAGCGTGAAGTTGCGGACATGGAGGCGCTCGTGGCAGGCGCCCTGCCAGAGCAGCTTGGAGCGGTAGATGTGCAGGCTGCCGCGCGGCAGGATCTCGTCGCGGCCGAGCTGGATGTCAGGGTTGGTCAGGTCCACACTCAGCAGCAGGTCATCGCGCCGCAGCGCGGAGGAGAGCAGCAGCGGCCGTGCGCCGGCGAGCCGCAGCGCGAACCACGAGAGGAACCGGGTGCCCTGGTGATACAGCCCTTCCTCCTGCCGCGCGCCCGCCGCGATATCGCCAAATTCATTGACGAGGCAGAAGGTATCGTCCTGCTTCAGGACGTGTGTGCGCTCCGGCACCGGCACTTCCTGCGCGAGAATGTAATGCTCGCCCTCGGAAACGATCACGCTCTCAGCTGACAAGGTTCCTCTCCGCACGCCCTGAATATGGCGCAGTAGTCGTTCGCCATGCGCGTAGCGCTGAATCTGCGCTCGAAGACCTCCCGGCAGCGGCGACGGTCGAGGCGTTCCAGGCTGGAAATCCGCTCCACCGCTTCGGGCACGCTTCTCACGATGAAGCCGGTCTGTCCGACGTCGATCACCTCCGGCACCGCACCGCACGGGAAGGCGATCACGGGTGTTCCGCACGCCATCGCTTCGATCATCGCGAGTCCGAAGGGCTCGGGCCAGTCGATGGGAAACAACAGCGCCAGGGCACCGCCCAGAAACTCCGTCTTCTCGCGCTCGTTGATCTCGCCGACGAATTCCACGAGCGGCGGCTCGATGAGCGGCTCGATCTGAGCGCTGAAATACGCCCGATCCTCCACGTCCACCTTCGCGGCGATCTTGAGTGGGACGCCGCTCGCCCGCGCGATCGCAATGGCCCGGTCGAGGCGCTTTTCGGGGGAGGCGCGTCCCAGAAAGGCGAGGTAATCGCCCGACGCATAGCTCGGGCGATGCAGTTCCAGCGGCAGGCCGTGGTAGACCGTTCCCGCCCAGTTCACGTCCGGCAGCGGCTGGCGCTGCGCATCGGAGATCGAGGCCATGGGCAGCTCGGCGTACTCCCGATGCAGCCTGTCGAGGCCAGGCAAGTCGAGCCGCCCATGCAGGGTCGTCACCACCGGCACGGGACTGCGGCGTGCTAGCGGAAGGTGAAGGCTGTCAGTGTGGCAGTGGATGATGTCAAATGAATCCACGCGCTCGAACACTTTCTCCAGCATCAGCGTATGCAGGACCAGCGCGGGGGGCCGCTGCGGGTCGAGCCGCAGGGCCCGGTCGCAGACAGCCACGAGCTCCGCGGACGTGCGTGAGTCCCCGCTTGCGAAAAGCGTCACCTGGTGCCCCTGCCTCACCAGCTCTTCCGCCAAGTAGGAGACGACGCGCTCGGTGCCTCCGTAGAGGCGGGGAGGAACACTTTCGAACAGGGGTGCAACTTGAGCTATGCATAAACGCTTCGAGGGCACCGCCATGCCCTTGCACTGAGCAATCGGTGTACCCATTGTCACTCCTGCACAGCGCCTCAGACTGGATCCCATGCGAAACCGTTTCACCTCATTTTTCATGAGCTTAGGCTCGTTGGCAGGCCCGGGTGCCGCGGCGTTCCCGGCCGTGCCCGGCCGCGATGCGGTGCGGGCGGCCACCCTGGCGAACGGCATGAGGGTGATTGTGTGGCCGGTGCACGATATCCCGAACGTCGCGTTGTACAACTGGGTGCGGGCGGGTAGCCGCAACGAGGCGCCCGGCATCACCGGGCTGGCCCATTTCTTCGAGCACATGATGTTCAACGGGACCATTCGCCGGCAGCCCGGCGAGTTCGACCGACTGATGGAGGCCCAGGGGGGCGCGAACAACGCGTTCACCAGCGACGACGTGACCGTCTACCAGGACTGGTTCCCCCGCGGTGCGCTCGATCTGGTGTTCGATTTAGAGTCGGACCGCGTGGCGAACCTCGCATTCGTACCGGACGTGATCGAAAGCGAGCGGGGGGTCGTCTCCTCGGAGCGCCGCTTGCGCGTGGAGGATAACAATCCGGGCTTTCTGGGCGAGCAGGTGCAGGCCGCCGCGTTCGTCGCGCATCCATACCGCTTCCCGACCATCGGCTGGCCGGCGGATATCCAGGCATGGCGGATGTCGGATCTGCAGACATTCTTCAAGACCTACTACGCCCCCAACAATCTGACACTCGTCCTCGCCGGGGACCTCGTGCCGGAGCAGGTCTTCGAGCTCGCGCGCAGGTATTTCGAGCCCATTGCGCGCCAGGTGCCGCCGGCTCCGGTTCGTGCGCATGAGCCGGAGCAGCTCGAGGAGCGCGTCGTCATCGTCCGGCGCAAGGCGCAGACGCCTCTCCTGCAATACGCCTACAAGGCTCCCGCGGGAGCGGACTCACGCGCACCGGCGGTGAACCTGCTTTTGTCGATTCTCATCGACGGTGATGCTTCGCGCCTGCACCGCTCGCTCGTGGAGGACAGGAAAGTCGCCATCGAGGTGAGCGGCCACTGGCAGGAGGGATTCGACCCGGGTCTGTTGTGGCTGTATCTGACCCTTCCGGAGGGGGCGGATCTGACCGCGGCGCGCGCCCTGCTCGATGCGGAGCTCGCCGATGTGGCGCGCAACGGCGTGACGGCCGCGGAGCTGTCGCGCGCGAAAAATCTCGCCGCCGCCGGCTTCTGGAAGAAGCTCGCGACCATCGACGGCAAGGCGCAACTGCTCGGGGAATACGAGGTCTTCCACGGCGATTGGGCGAAGCTGTTCGATGCGCCTGCGCTGTTCGAGAAAGTCACGCGCGAGGACATTCACGGGGTCGCGCGCGAGATCCTCGATCCACGGCGTCGCACCGTGGGTATGCTGATACCCGAAGCGGAAGAGTTGGAAAACGGCGCCGCTCTGGAGATGGCGGAGGGTGCGGAAGCATGATCGGCCGCTTCCTCGTCAAGATGGCCGCTGCGACCTCGATGGTGGCGCCGCGAGGCACCGGCAACGTGCGGGCGAAGGCCGGCGGGGGCGTGCACGTTCCGGTGCACGAGCGGTTCGTGCTGGACAACGGCATCACTCTGGTCATCGTGCCGCGCCGCGATGTGCCTCTGGTGGCATTCAATGCGGTGCTTCGCGGCGGCTCGCTCGGCGATCAGGCGGCGAAGCCCGGAGTCGCCTCGCTGCTTGCCGGATTGCTGGAGAAGGGCGCCGGAAAGCGTGATGCGTTTGCGTTCGCGGACGCCGTCGAAGGGGTTGGCGGAAGTTTCAGCGCCGGTGCCAACACCGAATCGATCAGTGTCAGGGGACAGTTCCTGGCGCGCGATCGGCAGTTGATGCTCGAGCTGCTGGCGGATGCCCTGTTGCGTCCGCGTCTGGACGCAGAAGAGCTCGAGACGCTGCGCGCGCGGCACATCGAGATGATCAAGGCCGCGAAGGATGCAGACCCCTCGGAGCTCATAGGCCTGTACGGCCGCTCATTCGTGTTTCGCGGGCACCCGTACGGTCGTTCGGTGATCGGCAGCGAGAGCTCCCTTGCCGCGATCACGCACCGCGACGTGCTCGACTATTACGCGGCGAACTTCGGCGCCGATCG
>CAZDTG010000205.1:4289-6226 GCA_964508005.1 uncultured Steroidobacteraceae bacterium | reverse complement strand
CGACAACCAGTGGTCGAGCGACCAGAGGTTCGCCGCATGGACTAACTCGTTAGCCAGCTCGGTATTGGCCAGGGCGGCCTGCTGGCCGATATTGAAGCTGACGACCGCGCGAGCGACGTTGAATGGGTCCAGAAGCTGCTCTCGCATCAGGTCCAGGTCGGAGCCGGGAGGGCCAGAGGCGGGAAAGGCATCCAAGCGGGTGAAGATCCCGTGCGGTCCGGGACTGTGGTAGGAGGGCGGATTGATCGAACGGAACTTCCCATTGGGGAAAGTCAGAAACTCACGCCAGCGGGCCGGAAGGTAAGCGATTACCTCGTTGTCAGTGCGCCAGCTATGGTGCACGTCGAGGTCGCATCGGTACCCCGCGTATCGCTTACCTGTCGCGCGCTCGCTCACCATCGGAACACCTGGGCGACCCTCGCCTCGGATAGCGCGGTGGTGTGATCACTCATCATGGCGTGTATTTGAAGATGGCGCTCCACCGGGCCAGGTATTTGGCGGTGTAGTCAGATGTCCACTTGTTTCCATCGATGTTCGTGACTCCGTTCGGGGCCGGAGGCAGCGCCCCTGAAATGCCTGGCAGAACGCTGACCCCGAGACCATCACCGTCTACCGCCTGCTGGCCGGCTTTGGTCGCCATGAAGTTCTGGAAGACGCGCGCGGCATTAGGGTGCGCTGCGCTCTTCATCAGCAAGCTGTACTGTGCGAAGGCAATTGGTCTGTCACCAGCGGAGTACGCCCACTTTATGGGCGCACCCTTGGTCGTCAGGTCGGCGGCGCTCGCAGCAGTCCCGATCGCAGCCCACACCTCACCTGCGGCCACCGCTTGCGACAGCGGCGCCGAGCTAGTGTAGAAATGGAACGGGCCTTGAGCGGCGAGCTTGTTCAGGTAATCGGCGCCGGCTTGCTGCTCGACGTGCTCCCACATCGCCGTGATGTTTGCGTTATTCACAATGTAGATCCCGATATGGCCCTTGAGCTTGGGATCAAGGAGATCCTGGTATGCCTTGACGCCTACCGGGACGTGGTCCGTGTTCCACACCACTGCGGTCGCGTTCTCGTTGAGGACGAGCGCGTAGCCATCGTATGCAACGCCTGTCGTCGGGAACTTCGCCGCGTCCGGACCCTCTGGCTTGACGACCGCGTTCCTGGAGAGCACGTCCTGGATCCAGGGAGGCGTGAATGAACTGTAGACGTCAGGCCCGGGCAGATTCTGCTGGACGGCCTGCGCGTACTTTGGCTCAATCACATTCGGCAGGCCCTGCGTCAACTCCACCTTGATTCCGGGATAGGCGGTCTGGAAGGCCTGGATCGCTCTCTGATTGGGCGTGTTGAAGTTCTCGGACCACCAGCTGACAGTCCCTTCCGCGTTCGCCTTCCTCACGACGTCGGCCCAAGCACCGGTGGCCCCAGAGGTCGACGGGCCGCTTGAGCCACCGCCACAGGCAACCAGCGTTAGCACGCTCAGAGCCACGGCGATCCCGCCGAGTCTCGTCGTATGCGTCGACTGCATGTTTCCTCCGATCATGAATTTGATGCGTTACCGATTCAGGTGACGCTAGCACCCGACGGATTTACGATCAAACACCGGAAGGAATTGCGCCGAATAGTGGCCGTGCCTCGGCCACAGGACGTGATGGAAGATGCCGCTCCAGTGCACCTGGTTTTGGCCGCGTAACGATGTCGAGAGCGTTTCACGGGAAGCTCCGTCGTGCGCCACGGCAACTCGCTATCCCTTTACCTTGCGCGGTCCACCCATGCCCCATGTCGCACCGAGGATGACGCGGTCGACGAGTTAGATCAGAGGACATGGATTGTCCGGATCTGCGGACGCTTCGGGTACAGACGTTGTGCGGTCGCCGAAGCAGTGCCAAGACCGTTTTAACCGTGAGGCTCGCCATCGAAGCCCCTGGAACTGTCCGGAAGTCCAGACGGAA
>CAZDTG010000205.1:0-4189 GCA_964508005.1 uncultured Steroidobacteraceae bacterium | reverse complement strand
TCCAGCGCGGAGGGGCGCTTCTCTCGGTTGAGGCCCCGGCGACCACCGGCCTCTACGCATAAGCTCCTTCCCCCCGAAGCGCTTGAAGCTCAATCGAACCGGTACGGTTCGAAATGAGTCTGGAACTCCTCGATTGTGAGTGGCCGGCCTAGGCGAGGAAAGGCGCGCTGCGGGCAGGCGGGACGTTCGCAGACACGGCAGCCAGCGCCGATGGGAGTCGCGGCCTCTGGGTTGTTCAGGTCGAGGCCCGCCGAGTAGACGAGGCGCTGCGCGTGGCGGACGTCGCAGCCGAGTCCGACAGCGAACGTTTTGGCGGGAGCACCATAACCGCCCGATCGATGTGAGACGCACCTCGCCACCCAAAGGTAGGTGCGGCCGTCCGGCATCTGAGCTAGCTGGGTAAGCGTCCTGTCCGGTGCACTGAACGCCTCATAGACGTTCCAGAGCGGGCACGTGCCGCCGATCTTCGAGAAGTGGAAGCTGGTCGCAGACTGTCGCTTAGAGATGTTACCGGCGCGGTCCACTCGGACGAAGAAGAAGGGCACACCCCGTGCCTCGGGGCGCTGAAGCGTACTGAGCCGATGGCAAACTGTCTCGAAGCCAACTCCGAACTGGAGACCGATTCGCTCAATGTCATACTGCATCCGTTCCGCGCACTGCAGAAAAGGCAGGTACGGCAGGATCAGCGCGCCTGCGAAGTACTGGGCCAACCCGATCCGGGCCAGTTGTCGGGACGCCGCGCTCGTCAGAGTGGCGTCTTGGACTAGCTCCGAGAGCTGATCCCCCACCTCAAGGAGCGCAAGCTGGATGGCGAGTTGGAATGCCTGTTGCCCACGTGTGAGGGCAGATGAGATCTCTAACTCCCGGCGCTCTGAATCGTATCGCCGCAGCGGTCCGGCCAATCGTTCGGCACCTGCGATCCGGCAGCGCACCCCATGCCGCTCAGCGAGCCGCTGCATCAACCCTTCCCGCATATCTCCAATCGGGAGATGCGACTCCTCGAAGATGCGTTCCGCTTCACGGTCTAGATCCGGAATGTGGTTGTGGTGGGCATAAAAGAAGTCACGAATTTCCTCGTACGGTTCACGAGAGGTGGGGATAGCACGCTCGTCGCCGAGCTGCAGGGCAAGAACCTCAGCCCGGTCTGCCTCACGACGGTACCGGCGATGGAGCGCCGCCACGGCCGACGCCACCCCGGGCAGGTTGAGCGCTAGCTCTCGAATCTCCGTGAGCGGCACGTCATCTTCGGCCTCCGTGAGCACGTCACGCAGCGCCGCGACGCGTCTGGCTTCCTCGTCCTCGGAGAACGCTTGGACATCAACGCCGAGCGTGGTGCTGATACGGAGCAGCACCGGCACCGTCATAGGCCGCTGGTTGTTTTCGATCTGATTGAGGTAACTGGGCGAGATGGAAAGGAGGCGCGCTAACGCCACCTGAGTCAGTCCGCGCTCCTCGCGAAGGCGTCGCACTCGCACGCCCATAAACAATTTGCGGGTCGCCTGGCCGTCAGTCATGCAGATTCGCGGAATTCGCAGATTGGCCAGGGCTTAGCTCGCAATCGTTCGCAGTTTCGAATCCCACAGCCCCTGCATCGTTGCATAAATTGCGAAGCACCGACCGACCACCCACTCAGAGCGGAGGAGACTGATTGCAGAGGCACCGAGTGCAGGTGCACCCATCAAATGAGCGGTTTCCGGACGACCTACAGCTGGCCTGGAAGATTGCGGAGGTCGCTGCGGATCCGGTCGCTGTAGACCCGGACGTTGTCGAGATGATCGTCAATCGCATCATCGACAATGCGGGGGTAGCGGTGGCTGCTCTCAACCGGCAACCGGTTGTGGTGGCTCGAGCGCAGGCGCAGGCACATCCGGCGGCCCCTGGCGCCCGGGTGATCGGCTGCACGCGGACGACAGTCTCACCGGAGTGGGCGGCGTGGGCGAACGGTGTCGCCGTGCGCGAGCTCGACTTTCACGACACGTTCCTGGCGGATGAGTACGCGCATCCCGCCGACAACATCCCGCCCGTGCTCGCCGTCGCTCAGCACTGCCGTCGCAACGGAAAGGACCTTGTGAGGGGAATTGCTACGGGATATGAGATCCAGATCGACCTGGCGAAGGGCATCTGCCTCCACGAACATGGCATCGACCACGTCGCGCACCTGGGGCCGGCGGCGGCGGCGGGACTCGGAGGCCTGCTCGATCTGCCGGTCGACATCATTTTCCAGGCGGTCCAGCAGGCGCTCCACGTGACGACCGCGACCCGCCAATCTCGCAAGGGCGCGATCTCTAGCTGGAAGGCTTACGCGCCTGCCTTCGCCGGCAAGATGGCCGTCGAGGCAGTGGACCGAGCGATGCGCGGTGAAGGTGCCCCATCGCCCATTTATGAGGGCGAGGACGCATTCATCGCGAAAATGCTCGGCGGGCCCGACGCTGTGTACGAGGTCCCTCTCCCAGGGCCCGGCGAACCCAAGCGAGCAATTCTGGAGAGCTATACAAAGGAACACTCCGCCGAGTACCAGAGCCAGGCACTTATCGACCTAGCCCGGCGTCTCGCCCCGCGATTGGCGGATCTCTCTCGGATACGCGAGATCGTGATCCATACAAGCCACCACACCCACCGGGTGATCGGAAGTGGGGCCAACGATCCTCAGAAGCTCGATCCGCTGGCCAGCAGGGAGACCCTCGACCACTCGATCATGTACATCTTCGCGGTCGCGCTCCAGGATCGAAGCTGGCACCACGAGCGGTCGTACATGCCAGAACGGGCACGCCGGCCAGATACCGTCGAGCTGTGGCACAAGATCCGGACAGTCGAAGACGCGGACTGGACGCGACGCTACCACCACCCGAATCCGGAGCAGAAGGCTTTTGGCGGCCGCGTCGTCGTCAGCTTTGAGAATGGATCCACTGTCGAGGACGAGATTGCCGTCGCCGATGCGCACCCATCTGGCGCGCGGCCGTTTGGTCGCCAGGCATACGTCGACAAGTTCCGGACTCTGACGGAAGGTCTCGTTACCTCCGCCGAGCAGGATCGTTTCCTAGCCTGCGTCCAGCGACTGCCCGAACTGACCGCCGACGAGCTGGACGGCCTGGTTGTCAGGATCCCTGGTCCACCCATCTCCACTACCGTGCGCCGAGGAATTTTCTAGGGTGCGGCGGGCCCTGACGACGGTTGCAGAGAGGCGCCGCTCGCTGCGCGATGGCCTCAACTCAGGCCGTCTCCTACGCTTTCCTGGCGCTTTCTCGCCTCTGGTTGCTGCGCTGATCGACGAACTTCAATTCGAGGGGGTCTACATATCCGGCGCAGCAATGTCGGCCGACCTTGCACTGCCCGACATCGGGCTCACGACGCTCAGTGAGGTTGCCGAGCGAGCGCACCAAATCGCTCGTACAACCAGCTTGCCTGCGCTCGTGGACGCTGATACCGGGTTCGGTGAGCCACTCAATGCCGCCCGCACCATCCGGATGCTCGAGGACGTGGGCCTTGCCGGATGCCATTTCGAAGACCAGGTCAACCCCAAGCGGTGTGGCCACTTGGATCACAAGCAGATCGTGCCGACCGACAGCATGGTGCGACGGATCCGAGCGGCGGTCATTGCACGCCGCGATCCGGACTTCGTGATCTGCGCGCGCACGGACGCGCGGGCTGTCGAGGGACTTGGCGCGGCAATCGAGAGGGCCAAGGCATACGTGGACGCAGGGGCTGACATCGTCTTCCCAGAGGCGCTACGCGACGAAAGCGAGTTCGAAGCGTTCCGGCGGGCGATTGAGGTGCCAATCGTCGCCAACATGACGGAGTTCGGCCAGTCGCCCTTGCTGGACACGACCGAACTCGAGCGCCTCGGCGTCAATCTCGTCATCTACCCAATGACCGCGCTGCGGCTGGCGATGGGCTCCGTCGAGGCGGGACTGCGCACATTGGCCAATCTAGGAACACAGAGGTCCTTGGTCGAGCGCATGCAGGATCGGGCGCGCCTCTACCAATTGCTGTCTTACGAGGATTATGGCGTTTTCGACGCCGACATCTACAACTTCCAACTGCCAAGGGAGAGGAGTGGAGAATGAGCGTCTCGGTCGACGATGTGCACAAAGGCCTTGCTGGCGTTGTTGCTGACCGAACGGCAATCTCTCAGGTCGTACCCGAAACCAATTCGCTGACCTATCGCGGCTATGCCGTGCAGGATCTCGCG
>CAZDTG010000204.1:0-6230 GCA_964508005.1 uncultured Steroidobacteraceae bacterium | reverse complement strand
AGCAATTCATAGCGCTCTACAGAAGTCTCGGCGGCGGCTGGGAGAAGTACCAGACGCTACCGCCAGCGCACGTTCCGCAGCCGGCGATAATTGCGGCCTTCCATCGAGTTCTCAGCCGCGGTGACGACGTCCTGAAGGACCAGGGACCGCAGTCGCCGTGAAACCGATCCAGCCATGCGGGATGGCTCGCGCAGCCGCGCGACGTCTCGAGAGCGCCGCGACAACCGTTTGTCTGACGGCCATCGTCCTCATGGCCGGCTGCGCCACGCGCGCACCGCTCGTGGTACAGAGCGCCGTGGGGCCCGGGCCCTCGTCATTGCCGGCGCCCCGAACCGGCGACCTCATCGTGTATAGCGCGACTTACACACCGACCGTGGAGCAGGGGGAGTACCCCGTCCATACCAACTACACCGTTGGCACGCCCGACGACAAGGTAATCAAACACGTGTCGAACCGTGCCGGACCGTTCCAGGCATACCCCGAGACGGTCGCCTTACCCGCCGGCGACTATCACGTGCGCGCCCAATACGATCGGGGCGGATTTGTCGTCGTTCCCGTAGTCATCGTTCCCGGCAAGACCACCATAGTCAACCTGAACGGCAGTGAGTTTCCGTCGAGGAGCGACACCCCTGAGGACGTGGTCCGCCTGCCGGACGGGCGCGTGGCGGGTTGGCGTTCGATCAGTGAGTGATCTCTAACGCCGGGCTGCGTGGCTCGCGCAGGGGCATGCTCCCTACTTTTTAAGCGTTCTGTTGGCGGCGTCCGGGCCGAGCGGCTTGTCACCGGGCGGGAAGCCGTTCTTTTGCAGAATGTAGGCCGTGATCGCCCGCAGCTGGTCCGGCGGCACCGAGCCCGGGTTGTTGGCCGGCATGTTCTTGTGCTCGAACGAATATAGGTCCGAGAGCGGCTTGTTGCCCCACTTCGCGAGAAAGGCAGGGCCCACGAGGGCGGGGCCGGCGGCACCCGTCAGGTCCGGACGGTGGCACTCTGCGCACTGGTTGTTGAAAAGCTGATGTCCCTGCGCCGCTTGGGCCGGCGTGTACCAACCCGTAGCGGCCGCGGCGGGCCGGGCCGCTCCGGCGAGATATGCCAAGCCCACTGCGGCCGTGACAGCGCCGCGGCAGATCGTGGAATAGGTTACCAACATGGGTTTACTCCTTTCCCGAGGCGCTCAGGCTTGATGGTGACGACAAATACGGCGGCCGGGCGTCTTCCCGGAGTGCCCGGGATCCAACAGCAAGAAGCGGGCCTCGCGCATGGCGCCAATCGCTCGCATCGATCCGGACAATCGCGGCCCTTGCCGCGGCGGCTGCCGCGCGCGGGTCTTGTCTTGGTCGCCGCGTTCCCTTCAGAACGTCAGCGCGAACCGCGTCGTCAGAGCTTTCTCATCGGGCCGATTGCCGGTCGGCGCACCGCCAGCGAAGCGCGTCACCTCGTAGTCGAGCACCCACTTCACGTTCGCGTTCAGCCACCAGTTGATGCCTACGCCCGCCGCGCGGGCATTGCGCGGCGACACAGCCGGATCGGCAAAGGATTGCGTTCCGCCCGCGAAGGCGGTGCTGCCGATCTTGAGCTCGCCGTAGCGGGCCACGAGCTCCCACGCACCGACGCCGCCCCCGACGTGGAAGGTGGTGCGCGGCGTGATGCTGTTGTACGTAGCGGTTTCACCCGTCAGGAAATACGACAGCAATACCTGGTAGGCGCTGTTATCGACTCGGCCGGAGCGCTTGACCGCCGGAGTGAGCTGGCGGCTCACATCCTGTTGCGACTCGACGTATTCGGCCAGCGCGCCGAAGCTTCCGACGAAGTAATACGCCTGCGGCGACCACCGCTCGCGTCGTCCGTCCGCAAAGGTGCCGGTGGGGCCCGTCCTGTAAGAGAAGAATGTGTTCTGGCCTGTGGTCTTGTAGGTCGCAAGCAGTGTGTTCGCGGGACTCCCTACAGTGTTGACGTAGGTGCCGGCGATGCCGAAGCCGAGTCCCCGCAAACCGTAGATGCCCGAATTCACGAACGGCTGCGCGAACAGCCGCGCCTCGGTGTCCTTCTTGCCATCGTTCGAGTCGGCGTCCGGATTCGAGTTCGCATCCGTGCTGTTGCCGTCCGTGACCCCGTTGAACTCGCCGATCGCATAACCGAACGTCCCGCCCAGGATGTCGCCGCCGATTTCGATGCCGAGGTCGCGATTCGGGACCAGATCGGACGGCAGGCCGAGCTCCATGAAGCGGTTGTACTGATCGGGCTGCAGCCGCTCCAGGCCGACCGGACCTTTGAACTTGCCGGCCTGAATGGCCAGGCCCGGCACGAGCCGCGCCGTCAGGAAAGCGTCGACGATGACGGTCTTGCCGCCGGCAAAATCCGGCATGAAGCGGAAGTCGTAGTCGTTGTCGATGGTGCCCTCGATGTAGGGGCGAACCTTCCGGAAGAGGAACGTGTCGTTCGCCTCGGGGGTGCCTTTATCCATGAACCACCGGCCATCGATCGCCAGGTTGCCGCGGAAGCGGATGACGTCCGCCCCATCAGCGCTCGCGAAGGAGAACCCGGAAGGACCCGCCTTCACACTGCCCGCCGAAACGAGGCCCGGAGCTTCGTTGGCCGTCGCCGCTCGCTGCGAAACCGCGGCGGTCGCACCCTGCACCGCCGTGGACGGCGAGCCGGGCCGAGCCCCGGTTGTCTGCGGAACTGCGGGCGGCTTCTCCGCGGACTCCTGCGCGGCCACTTGCTGCGCTGCCACTTGCTGCGCGGCTAGTTGACGAGCAGAAGTATCCGCTGCAGCGCCAGCCGCGCCCGGCGCCGTCGCCGCGGCCGCCGCCTGTTGACCTTCGAGCACTTCGAGCTTGTGCTCGAGCGCCTCGATGCGCTTGTCCTGCTCCTGGATGCGTTTCAGAAGCGTCGCCGTGTCGGGCGCCGGAGTGTTTTGTGCGAGCGCCGTTCCCAGAGGCAGCGAAAGGACCGCGAGCACAGCCAACCGCATACTGACGGGCATGGATATTTCCTTAGGTGTTCTAGTTGTGCGCGCCCGAGCCCGCAGCGCGAGTCAGCCTGCCTGGGCCGGGCACGAGCCAGGAGTGCACAAGCATGCTAGTGACCGAAAGGTTACGAAGTCAGTCGGGAGTCGGTAACAACGCGGTTATGGACGTGACGGCGTGGTTATAAAGTGCGGGGCGCGGGCGATTTGCACACCTGGCGCGCGGCAACGCGAGCCGCAGCCATTGCAAGATGGTTATAAGCGGCTCATCGCAAGTTCTACGTCCGGCACCAGGGCCGTGCAGGCGCGACTCGAGAGCTGACAGGGAGGTGGTTGAGTCCTCGCCGCCTGCGTAGACGACGAGGAAGTTGAGCGAATGCTCAGTCCGCTGCGCGCAGCAGCTCGTTGATCGAAGTCTTTGCGCGCGTCTGGGCGTCAACGCGCTTGACGATGACGGCGCAGTACAGGCCGTACTTGCCATCGGCAGAGGGCAGAGTGCCGGGCACCACAACGGACCCCGCGGGCACACGGCCCTGGATGATGGTGTCGGTGGTGCGGTCGTAGATTCTCGTGCTTTGCCCGAGGAACACACCCATCGAAATCACCGAGCCCGCCTCGACGATCACACCCTCTACGACCTCGGAACGCGCGCCGATGAAGCAGTCATCCTCGATGATCGTCGGACTCGCCTGCAGCGGCTCGAGCACGCCGCCAATGCCGACACCGCCGGACAGATGCACGTTGCGTCCGATCTGCGCACACGACCCGACGGTCGCCCACGTGTCGACCATCGTACCGGACCCGACGTTGGCGCCGATGTTCACATAGCTCGGCATCAACACGACGTTAGGGGCGATGTACGCCCCCTTGCGAACGACGGCGTGCGGCACAACGCGAGCACCGCCGGCTCGCAGCTCCGCTTCCGTCGCCGCGGCATACTTCATCGGCACCTTATCGTAGAAGCGGGTGAACCCCGCCTCCATGACCGTATTGTCATGCGCGCGGAAATAGAGCAGCACCGCCTTCTTCAACCACTCGTTGACGACCCATTTGCCCTCCACCTTCTCGGCGACCCGCGCCCTGCCGGAGTCGAGCAGCGCAATGCTCTCCTCGACGGCCGCATTCACCTGCGCCGGCACGCTCTTCGGAGTCAGCTCCGCGCGCCGCTCGAACGCTGCATCGATGGTCGCCCGAAGTTTCTGCAGATCGCCCATGGTCATCTGTTCTTTTCCCAATTGTCCCGCACAAAATCCCGTATCCGCTGCGCCGCCTCGACACACTCTGCGACCCCGGCAACGAGCGAGATGCGCACCCGGCCCGCGCCAGGGTTGGCGCCGCCGCCCGTGCCCGCCCGCGCCAGATAACTCCCCGGGAGCACCGTAATGTTCTTTCGCGCAAACAGCTCGCGGGTGAACGTCTCATCATCCCCGCCAACATCGGGCCACAGGTAAAACGCGCCGGCCGGCTTCTCCACCTTCATCACCGGCGCCAGGATCGGCAGCACCCGCTCGAACTTCTCCTGGTACAGCCACCGATTCTCAACGGCGTGCCCGTCATCCTGCCAGGCCGCGATGCTCGCCAGCTGCGTCGGCACCGCCATGGCGCTGCCGTGATAAGTCCTGTAAAGCAGAAAGCGTTGCATGATCTGCGGATCGCCCGCCACGAACCCGGACCGCAGCCCCGGGACGCTCGAGCGCTTCGACAAGCTGTGGAACACGACGCAGCGCTGGAAGCGGTCGAGACCAGCCGCCACACACGCCTGCAGCAACCCGGGCGGCGGTGAGTGCTCATCGAGATAGATCCCTGTGTAGCACTCGTCGGCCGCTATCACGAAGTCATACCGGTGCGCCAGCTCCAGCGCCCGCCGCAGATAGTCCTGCGACAGCACCGTGCCGGTCGGATTCCCCGGGCTGCACAGAAACAACACCTGACACCGCTGCCAAACCGCCTCCGGCACCGCATCCAGATCCGGCGTGTAGAGCGTAGCGGCCGTCGTATCGAGCAGGTACGGCTCCGCCCCCGCCAGCAGCGCCGCGCCCTCGTAAATCTGATAGAACGGATTCGGCATCAACACGAGAGGGCCATGCCCGCTGTCGACCACCGCCTGCACGAACGCAAACAACGCCTCACGTGTCCCATTGACCGGCAACACCATCGTGTCCGCGTCAACGCTCTGCGCCGGCAACCCGAACCGCCTCTCCAGCCACCGCGCGCAAGCCGCCCGAAACTCCGGCAACCCCGCCGTCGCCGGATAGCTCCCGAGCCGATGGAGGTTCGCCCGCAGCGTCTCGAGCACCAAGGCCGGCGGTGTGTGCTGCGGCTCACCAATGGACATGCCGATGTGCGCCATCCCCGCGGGCGGCGTGACGCCCGCTTTGAGCCGCGCCAATCGTTCGAAGGGATAAGCGTGCAACCGCTCGAGACGTGGATTCATGAGGCGATTCTATCGTTTTTCGGGCGCGGCCGAAGTTCCATGAAGCCCCGCCCGCGCCTGGCGCACCGAGCCTGAAGCGCGAAACTACAGCGCCTGCCTGCGATCCAACGCCTCCTTCATCCTCTCCCGCAGCTTGCGCGCCGCATCCCCATCCAGCGGCCGGTTCTCCAGATCGGTGACGTAAAACACGTCCTCCGCCCGCTCCCCCACGGTCATGATCTTGGCCGCATGCAACTCTATGCCTTGCTCCATGAGCACCTTGCCCACATCGCACAACAGCCCGGGCCGGTCGCCCGCCACCAGCTCCAGCACCGACCTGCGATTGCGCTCATCCACATTGAGCGCGATCTGCGTAGGCGTGTTGAACATCCGCGCCTGCCGCGGCGCCCGCCGCGACACCGCAAACGCCGCATCCTGAGGGCGCTGCAGCGAGCGCCACAGCGCATGCTCGATCTCGCTCTGCCGGTCCCGATCGGTAATGGGCGCCCCATCGTCCTCGAGCACGTGATACAGGTCCAGGCTGAACCCGTCGCCCGTCGGTGTGATCCGCGCATCCACGATGTTGAGGCCGAGCTGATCGAGCACCGCAGTGGTGCGCGCAAAGCCATGCCGCCGCGGCCGCGAAAAAATCAGCACCGCCGTCGTGCCGCGCACACTGCGCGGGTCGAGCGCCAATAACGGCTCGTCCGACCCCGGATCCCGCTCCGCCAGCAAGCGCGCGTGCCAGGCCACTTCCTCCGGCGAGTGCTGCAGGAAATACGCAGCCGAAAACCGGCCCCAGGTCCGCTCGACATCCGTCTCCGCGACCCCGCGCTCGACCAGCAGCCGCCG
>CAZDTG010000203.1:0-6279 GCA_964508005.1 uncultured Steroidobacteraceae bacterium | reverse complement strand
CCGCAAGCGCGGGCGGTGGCGCCGGCCCCGCGGACGTCGCAGCGGCAGGCGGCATTCTGGCCGGCGACCTTTCCGCGGCCAAGGCGCGTCTGCTGCTGATGGCCTGCCTGGCCGAAGGCTTCGATTCCGACCGCATTCGCGCGACCTTCGCCAAGGTCGCTCCATGAACTGAGGAAGGCCGATGAGATATGACCTGGTCGTTCGCGGTGGGACCCTGGTTGTCCCGGGCAAGAATCTGTTCAGTGCCGACATCGGCGTCGACGGGGAGCGCATCGCGGCCATCGCTACCCCGTCCGACGCCATAAGTGGTCGCGAGACGATCGACGCAGCCGGCCGATACGTGTTCCCCGGCATCATCGATTCCCACACGCACGTCGGCATCGGAAATGGCTACGCCGACTTCGACTCCGAGACGCGCTCGGCGGCGCTTGGCGGTGTGACCTCTCTGCTCCTATTCATGCGCGAGCCAACCTCGTACCTGCAGCTCTTCCCGGTAGCTCGCGAGGCGGGTGAGGAGCTGGCGAGCATCGACTTCGGTTTCCACGCTGTGGTCATGACCGACGAACACCTGGCCGAGATGCCGGCCTATATCGATGACATGGGGGTGCTCTCGTTCAAGTTCTACATGACCTATCGCGGGACGGACGCCCGTATGCGCACGTTCAATCTCGAAACGATGACCTTCGGCGGCGTTGACGACGGGTTCATGTATGACGTCTTCACCGCCGCCGCTCGCGATCCGCGCACGCTGGTCATGGTCCACTGCGAGAACATCGAGATCATCCAGCGGGTGCGCGCGCAACTGCGGGCGGCCGGCGAGGACTCCATCGACGCCTGGAACCGGTCGCGGCCCGTGGTCGCGGAGCTGGACGGCATACGCCGAGCGCTGATCCTGGCAGAGGCGACGGGCGCGCGTCTGCATGTGCTGCATCTGACGACCGGGGCCGGCCTCGAAGAGATCCGGGCCTTCAAGGTCCGTTATCCGCGCGCCCATGTCGAGGTTTGCCATCCGTATCTCGCCTGCGACGAGACGACCTTTCCCGACCATCGCGGCAAGATGCGGCCGCCTCTTCGGAGCCCGGCGGACCGCGAAAAGCTGTGGTCGGGTGTCGCCGACGGCACGGTCGACAGCATCGGATCCGACCACGTGCCCCGGCCGCTCGAGAGCAAGGCAGGCAGTGTTTGGGGTCTCGGCAGCGGAGCGCCGGGAACACCTTTCATGCTGCCGCTCATGCTGTCGGAGGGCCACCACAAGCGAGGGATCCCGCTGACCAGGCTGGCCGAGCTTCTCTCGCAGCAACCAGCGCAGCTTTACGGCTTGTATCCGAGAAAGGGCGCGCTCCAGGTGGGTTCGGACGCCGACCTGACGGTTGTCGACCTCGACCACCAGCGCACGCTGCGCGCCGCCGACTTTCCTCAGGCGAGCGACTTCAGCCTCTACGAGGGCTGGGACCTGAGGGGCTGGCCGGTCGAAACCGTCGTCAGAGGTCGCCGTGTGATGTCCGAAGGAGAGTTCGTGGGTGCTCCGGGCAGCGGCCGCTATCTGGCGCGGGGGAACGCTCTGGCGCGCTAAGTCCGGGTGTCGGCCGGCCGTCCGCCACGCGCGGCTTCATGATCGCCCAGCCGGCGGCGAAATCCGTAGAAGAGGCCGACATCGTAGAGACACTTCAGCGCGCCCCCGAGAAAGAATGGGATGCCGAGCGATGCGGCCTGGATGGCGGCCCCGGTTACGACTGGGCCGACGCCGTTGGCCACGCCGCGCACGGCTCCGGTGATGGCCAGCGCCCCGCTGCGCTCGCTCGGCTTGACTATCGACACGATGTAGGCCTGCCGTGCCGGCTGGTCCATCTGGACGATGGTCGAGCGTACGAGCAGGATCGCGATCGCGACCGGCAGGGACGGCGCAAACGGCATCAACAGCAGCAGGAGGTTGCTAGGCAGGTGCGTGAAGACCATGGTGTTGACCAGGCCGATGCGGTCGGCCAGCCGCCCGGCGAGCTCGAACGAGGCCGCGCCGAGTAGCGACATCACCGCGAAGCTCGGCCCCAGCACCGCCGGCGAGGCGCCGTATCGCACGTGCAGCCAATAGACGATCACCGCGTTGACCACGAGGCCGTTGCCAAGCGAGTCGAGTGCGAAGAGCCCGGAGAGGCCGAGCAGCGGCCGGATGCTGCCGAACACCGGCTCCTCGGTCGCGCCCTCGATCTCGTCCGACAGGAACAGCGGCAGTATCGCGGTCAGCAGGCCCAGTCCGGCAAACATCAGGAAGAAGAGCTGCGTGCGGTGTAGATCTGTGCCGAAGCCGGCCGCGAAACCTCCTGCGGCACCGGCCAGGCCGCCGGTCAGCGAGTAGCGCGCGAAAGCGCGATTCCGCCGCGCGTCGCCGGTCGCCTGCGTGAGCACCGCCTGCTCGACCGCGAGGAAGGGTCCGAGATCCGTGCTGGCGGCTCCCATCATCCCGGTGAACCCGGCGAGGACGAGCATCCACGGTTGCGTAGCCAGCGCGAGGTCGAGACCGCACAACGCCATCGAAATACCAACGCCGGCGAGGGTGGCGCGCCGCCCGAAACGGCCCGCGGCGGCGGCTGCGAGCAGACCGGTGAGCGAGGCGGCGGCCAGACCGATCGACACGACCAGGCCGATCTGTGGACCCGATAAGCCGCGCGACTGCAGATGCACCGCAACCAGCACCGCCGAAAAGCCGAAGGCGAAGGCGCGGGCGACGCGGGCCGCCATCAGCACCCAGTAGTCTCGTGTTCGCTGGCCCTGCGCGCTTCCTGCGGCTGCCGATCGCTGGGCCTTCGAAGCGTCGCCTGGATCGAGCACGACGCAATAGTAGTTACTCTTAACCGCCGTTACCTACGCTTGCGTCGCTTGTCGGCGGACGCTATCCTCCCGGACCGTGACTGGCGGCGGCGGCTCGGGTGACAGGCAGCTGCTGACGTCGGAGTCCGTCACCGAAGGTCACCCGGACAAGGTGTGCGACCAGGTGTCGGACGCCATCCTGGACGCCATCCTGGCCCAGGACCCAGAAGCTCGGGTGGCCTGCGAGACTGCGATCACCAAAGGCCTCGTGGTAGTCATCGGCGAGGTGACTACGACCGCACAGGTGGATATCCAGCGCATCGTGCGGGAAACGGTTCGCCAGATCGGCTACGACAGCGAAGAGTCTGGCTTCGATCCCGATCATTCGCTCATCGAGGTCTATCTGAAGGAACAGTCGCCGGACATCGCCGCGGGCGTCAACCACTCCTGGGAGGAGCGCAGCGGCACCCTGGAAGACGACCCCTTCGAGCTTCAGGGTGCGGGCGACCAGGGGATGATGATCGGCTTTGCGTGCGACGAGACGCCGGAGCTGATGCCGCTGACGATCTCGCTTGCGCACTCCCTTACACGCGAACTGGCCGCGGCTCGGAAGTCCGGCCGCCTTCCCTGGCTCCGCCCAGATGGCAAGTCGCAGGTGACCGTCGAATACCAACATGGCCGGCCGCGACGCATCGAGGCGGTCGTCGTCTCAACCCACCACGCGCGCAACGTGTCGACGGCGACGATAGAGGAAGGCGTTCGCGCAGAGGTCCTCGACCGGGTGCTGCCCGAGGGACTTGTGGATGCGAACACCAAGATCCTCGTCAACCCCAGCGGACGCTTCGAGGTAGGGGGCCCGGCCGCGGACGCCGGACTCACGGGCCGCAAGATCATCGTCGACACATACGGAGGCATAGCGCGCCACGGGGGTGGGGCGTTCAGTGGCAAAGATCCTTCGAAAGTAGACCGGTCAGCCGCCTACGCGGCCCGCCATGCAGCTAAGAACATCGTGGCGGCGGGGCTCGCCGCCCGGTGCGAGGTACAGGTGTCCTATGCGATAGGCACCGCCCGGCCCACGTCGATCGCCGTCGAGGCCTTCGGCACCTCGCACGTCCCGGATGACTCCCTGCACGAGATCGTTCGCCGGCACTTCGATCTTCGGCCGGCCGCGATCGTCAAGCATTTGAACCTTTTACGACCGATCTACCAGCGGACCGCGTCGTACGGACATTTCGGGCGCGACGACCTCGCGGTGCCGTGGGAGTCGGTGGAAACCGCGACTGCGCTTCTTGGGAGCGCTCGCGCTTCTTAGGTCACAGCCCATAGGCATGCTTGCCTTAGGTGTGGGGTTGAAACACTCGTGCTAATGTAGCAACCATTACTCCAGTCATGGCCCGTTTCGGGTTTGTAACGGCCCCATCGCTGCGACTCTGGCTGAAGTATGTCGTTGGTCGGTTTTGCGGCCGCGATCAGCATCCGGTTCCTCTCAGCGCGTTCCCGCTTCGACGTTTGCAGCCCTTGACGGCATCGAAGATGCCGCCGCTCTCCGGTGCCAAGATCGTTTCCGTTCGAGTTCCCGAAGCTCAGATGCCGCTCGGCGAAGTTGCATCAACCCTGGACGCCGTCCGAAGAGTCTTTCCGGGTTCGATGCCGTCCTGCACATGGCTGGCGAGCGGTTCGCTGGTCTTCCGCTGGGAAACAGGTATCGACGAAGGTTCAATCCTCGATCGCCTTCACCAGGTGCCGGGGATGGTCACGACCGAGGCGGAGTTGGACGATGCCAGAGCGTGGAACTCGGACATCTACGGCGGCCCCCGATGAAGGCGCTGAGGACTGCGTTGTCCGGAAAACTCGGCGTAGTCCGCCGATTGCTGCCCTGGCTGAGCCTATCCACTTACGCGACTGATGTCTGGACACGTTGTTCAGGCGAGGGGAAACCTGCGATCGGTTCTCGAGCAACCATTACCATCCGGCGATCCTGAAGCTCCAAGCCGACGCTGATTTTCAATACTGATTGCTGGGCGGATGGGCAGTAGCTCTACGTTGTATTGCGACAATGTGAGCATGCCGCGGTGGAGGTAAAGCCAGCTCAGCAACTGTGGCGATGGCATGTCCTGGGGCTCGCCACGATCGTGCAAATAGGCAACTCGTTACCACAACAAACGCCCGCTGCCATGGGCCCAATATTGATCGCTGCGCTCGCCCTCAGCAAAGCTCAATTGGGGCTGCTGACTTCCGCGATCTGGGGAGGCATGCTTTTCGGGCTCTTCCCATCCGGTCTTTTGGTGGACAGGCTCGGAGAGCGGGTCATGGTCCTCATCAGCAGCGTGGCTCTCGGGACGTTGGTATTCGCCGCCTCCTTTCTGAGCTCGTTCAACCTGCTCTTCGCGGTGCTTACGCTGGCCGCCGCCGCCGGGGCTTCGAGCGGCGTCAGCGGCGCCCGTGCCATTTCCGCGTGGTTCGCCAGCAGGCAGCGTGGGCTCGCCCTTGGAATCCGGCAGACCGGCGTACCCCTGGCCGGCATAGTCGCCGGCGTCGTGTTGCCGGCATTCGCGCTTGCCCACGGTTGGCGTGGCGCCTTCCGGATCGTGGGAGTCACGGTCTTGGCAACCGGCCTGCTCTTTGCCACTCTCTATCGCGAGCCGGGCAGGCGTGACATTCAGCGCGCCGACGTAAACCTGGTGGCGGTCGTCAAAGACCGTAATTTCCTTCTTTCCAGCCTGTTTGCATGGATGTATATGGGTGCGATGGGTATCGCAATCGCGTATCTGCCCGTCTCGTTTCACGAGGCAACCCGAGTTTCGATCATCGAAGCGACCGTTTTGCTGGCGTTTCTACAGTTGGGCGGCGTGATCGGCCGGATCGCTTGGGGCGCCATATCGGACGTCCTCGGCAGTCGAGGGCGGGTGATGGCCATATGCGCCGGGCTGGGAGTCATCGCGGCAGCGGCAATGGCCGCGACCACGTTAATGCCGTCGACCGCATGGCCCATATTGGCGTTGGTGGCAACCGTCCTTGGGATGGCGACCGCCGGTTGGAACGGCCTATACATTGCAACGGCGACCGACATAGCTCCGACGCGACCCGCCACCGTCATCGGCGCCGGATCGACCTTCACGTTCACCGGCCTTTTCGTGGTGACGCCGTGCTTCGGGTTACTGATTGATGCGACGCATTCATACACGGTCGCTTGGCTCGCTCTAGGATTGTGGTCTCTCATTGCCGCAGCAGTCGCGCTCCGAGTCCCTCCCAGCCCAGTTGACCAAGCGTTGGCCGCATAAACTGCATCACGCCCGCTGGTGCACGCCGGTGAGGCGGGGCTGATCTCGGCGCTCCCTGCCCGGGTGGGTAGACGGCGCCGCGGGTAGCCAGCCGGTCACGTGGTCATCGCCGTTGAGACTTTCGCCCGCCTCCATTTCTAAGGTCCGTCGGGTCGGCTTCGCTTGGTTTGAGGCCGATGAGGCCAGTTCGTCA
>CAZDTG010000202.1:0-6426 GCA_964508005.1 uncultured Steroidobacteraceae bacterium | reverse complement strand
CGACAGGGGCGGCCACTTCGCCGCCTGGGAAGAGCCGGAGCTGTTCGCGACCGAGGTCCGGGCGGCGTTCCGATCACTCCGCTAGTCAGAGAAGGGGGCCGGTTAGCGGTCGTAGTACACGGAGTAGTTCACCTGCGAGGTGCCGTCGTCAGCGAAGCTCGGCGAGGCGGTCTGCGACGGTGTCCGCGTGCGGTAGACGTGCCTCTGCGCCCTCTCGCATGAGCGCGCGAACGGATGCGGCCAGGGCTGCGCGGAGCGGCCCGGGCTCGGCCGCGCCGACGTGGGCATTGTCGAATCGAGCGAGGGTCTCAGCGGAAAGGTCGTCGTAGCCGCGCGCCTGCACCGGGGGCACGCCCTGTCGGAGACACGCAAGCGAGAGCCCGTGATCGCGGACGGCGCCGATGTAATGCTCGGCCTGCCAGACACGCCCGCGCTCGATGCAGGCGCGCGCGTGAAGCGCGTAGATGACGCCCCACCCGAAGAGGTCCGCCGCAGCCGCCGGCGTGGCAATGAAGACGTGCCCTGCGACCCCCGGCTTGGGAGCCCTGGAGTCGTCCGGCGCTGTCTCGCCGAAGAGAAGCCGGAATCGTGGGCCGGCTGGACGAAACTGAGCCGCCGCGGTCATCGAGAGGTCGAACTGAAGCGCGTCTGGCAGCAGGAACACGCGGTAGGTGGTCGGAGCGCGCTCCAGGTCCGCAAGGTGCACGGCGTCGAGCTCGTCGATGAGAGTCCGCGTCCAGTCGTTGAGCACGTCAGCGACCGGCACGTGGTCGACGATCCCAAAAGTGAGGTCCAAGTCGGAGAAGCGGTCGCCGGCGTCCACGGCGAGCGAGCCCACTGCGGCTCCGGCAACTACGCGCTCGTCCTCCTCGGCGTGCCGCAGCAGGCGGTCGCGGAGAGCATCGCGCTGCTCGACAGTGAACACGAGGCGTGATCCTACCTCTCGCAGTGTCGAGACCTGCTCCAGGCAACCTGTGTTGAGGACATGGCATGGGTGATTTGGAGCTAAGACTGTGTGCGGATCGGCTCAGGCGCTCTTTAGGCGCCGCGAATCGTTAAGTCGGTTCCGCGGCTTCCAGCGTCTGCTTGATGACCTCAATGCCTCGATCCATGAGCTCGCCAGTTCGCATCGCCAGTTCGTCCGGTAGCACGTCGGTGATCCAGACGAACCTGCAGCGCGCGTCTCCATCCGGGACAACCTGTGCGGACGCGTTGTGATGTGTGCTGCCCATCGGGCTGCTAACGACCGAATAGGCCAGCCTCATCTGGTTCTCATCGATGCCGACGAGGATCTCCCTGGCGACCGCGCCGTTGAAGAACGTCACCTCGCGCTCGCGCGGGCCGATCATCCTGGCATCGTTCAGGAAGCCAGGGACGAGACGCTGATGGACGGCGCCGAAGTCTCGAAGCGCATCCCAGCACATCGCTGCAGGGGCATCCACGACCACTTCTTTGACAATTGAGGCCATTCCGCTTCCTCCGGCACCTTATTACTCGCTTGGACAGAGCAGTCGCCCGGCCAGCTGACGAAACACAACATTCGCAACACGACATTCTCGATTGAACGATCACGGTGAAGCTTGGAGCCAGAGCACCTCGTATGGCTGGAGGAGCAGCGGCTCGCCTACGGCGATTTTCCGGCCGGTGATCAAATCCACGCCGCCCTGAAATCCGGCGGCGGCGAGGTCGCCCGCCTCGATTCTTTGAACATCGCGGCTGACGCTGTGCAAGGCGAGAACCACCTGCCCGCCAGCCGGGCCGCGACGCAGAGCGAAGATGCCGGGAGCGAAAGGGACTGGCTCTTGAGGCGATTGCGGGTGAAACGCTGCCTGCCCACGTCGCGCGCGCAGCAGCTGAGCGTAGCGCGTGAACGTCTGACTGGACTCGGTGCCGCGATCGGCAAGTCTCTCTTCGAGCTGATTCAAGTCCAGGGATTCGTGATTGAGGTCGCGCTTCCAACCGGAGCGCTCATAACCGGCACGGTCGTTGTGGGAGCCAAAGAGGCTGTGCACATAGATCCCTGGCACGCCCGCCAGCGCCAGCATGATGGCCTGGGAACAGAGGAAACGGTCGCGCTTCACGGACCACGGTTCACCGGAAGCCCGGGGATCTGAAAGGGCATCGAAGAAGGTAGCGTTGAGCTCATAGGGGCTCTCGCTGCCATCCGCGTTGGTTTTGAACGAGACTTCGCCGCCGTGGGATCGGACCTGCCGGACCAGGGCTTCGACATCCGGGTCCGGGAGCAGCCCACGCGCTGGAACGACGCCAATTCCATCATGGGAGGCGACGAAGTTGAAAAAGGCAGTGCTGTCAGAGGGCGTGCTCAATTCGCGGACCCAAGCGGCCAATCGCGCTGGGTCGCCTCGCCGGAACGCGTCGAGAACCAGCGGCGCGAGGGGGAACTGGTAGACCATCTGCGCTTCGTCGTGGCCATTGCCGAAGTAGCTCACGTTCTCCTGGTGGGGCACGTTGGTCTCGGTGACGATGGCGACCCAGGGTGCCACATCGTCGAGCACGTCCCGAAGCAGCTTCACCACCTCGTGCGTCTGCGGCAGGTGAATGCAAGAGGTCCCGGGCTGCTTCCACAGATATCCGACAGCGTCCATCCGGAGAAGATCAGCGCCGCGCTCGACATAGGTGAGCATGATTTCGATCATCCGAAGCAGGACATCGGGGTTCGCGTAGTTGAGATCCACCTGGTCAGCGCTGAACGTAGTCCACACCCACGCTGTCGATCGCGCCGTCTTGACGCGCGTGAGCACAGGCGTGACTCGCGGACGGGTGATACCGGAGAGGTCAACGTGGGGATCGACGCTGATGAAGAAGTCCGTGTACGGTTCTTCGCCGCGCAGGAACGCCTGGAGCCACTCGCTTTGGCTCGAAACGTGGTTCAAAACGAAGTCGAACATGAGCTTGAAGCTGCGATGCAACGACGCAATGTCGTTCCAATCACCCAGGCTGTGATTGACGGCCAGGTAATCGATCACCGAGAACCCGTAGTCCGAGGAATATGGGAAGAAGGGCAGCAGATGAATGCCCGAAAAGAGGTCCTTTAGATAGCGGGTCGCAAAGGCATCGAGAGCCTGCAGCGGAGTGCGGTCTGCCGCCCTGATCGAGTCCCCATATGTGATCAGGAAGACGTCGCGCTCATCGAAGGGTTGTCGGGTCCCGGCCTTTGCCGGCAGTCTCTTGCGAAACCGTTCGAGCAAGGTCACAAGGTCGCCGTAAGCGCGCTCTCCGCGCTGTTCCCCATAGAGGATCCGCAAACGCTCTCTCATTCTGGTGCGCGACGTTGAGTCGATACCCTCAGGCACGTTCACATCTTGTCATTTGCCGGCGCGACCAGGATGTGCTGGCGAGGACACTAAGCGAGCGGCTTGCGCGCCCGGATGTAGGCGCTCCCGACCTTTCCCTCGCCGCCAGGGATGGTCTGGACCGAATGGACTTCGAACTCAGGCGCCGGGAAGCCGGCCGAGATTATCGTGGCTCGGTACTCCTCAACCGGGATGGTTCCCGAGATGCAGCCGGCCCAGGAATCAACCTGCTTCTTGAGTTCGGGCGCCAGTGGTTCCACCTCGACCATATCCGCGACGGCGAAAAGACCACCCGGCTTGAGGACTCTGAAAGCCTCGCGAACAACCGCACGCTTGTCCTCGGCCAGGTTGATGACGCAGTTCGAGATCACGACGTCGACTGATGAGTCGGGCAGTGGGACGTCCTCGATGGTTCCTTTGAGGAAGGTCGCGTTCGCCACGCCCGCCTTATCGCGGTTCCGATTGGCCAGTTCGAGCATCTCGTCGGTCATGTCGACGCCGTAGGCGTGGCCGCCTGGTGACACCCGCCGAGCTGAGAGAAGTACGTCGAGGCCGGCCCCGGACCCCAGGTCGAGTACGGTCTGCCCTGGCTCCAACTCGGCCAGCAGCGTGGGATTGCCACAGCCCAGGCTGACGCCTTCGCTGAGGCCAACCTGGCTGAGCTCTTCGGCGCTGTACGTCCCTGCGCAGCCACAGTCGGAACCGTCCTCACAGCAGCCAGAAGTCGTGACGGCGGGCTGGATTACCGCGATCCGCCTTGCCGCGTTCGCGTACCGCGACCTCACCGCTTCTCGAACCTCGCTCATTTGCTCGCTCCTACCGATTGATGGTTGTCGATGGCTCGACCATAACACAACCCATCGACGAGCGTGAATGGGTTGCGCGTATCATCGTCGCGTGACGCTCAATGAACTGCCGGTACTGCGGCAGCGTGGGACCTGCTGCGACCTTCCGCCTGTTGATCCCCGGTGGGCTGAATCGACAGCGACTGTCCTCAAGGCGCTGTCCGACCCGACCCGGCTGACGATGATGGCGGCCCTCTGGAAAGCCGAAGCCCCGATCTGCATCTGCGACTTCACCGGCAGCCTGGAGTTGTCGCAGCCCACCATCTCGCACCACATGGCAAAGCTCAAGGAGGCCGGCCTGGTCGACTCCGAGAAGCACGGGATCTGGGTCTACTACCGGCTCGGCGACCGCCTGGACGAGAGGACGCGCCGGCTCCTGACGCAGCTTCTAGGCTGATCTGTCAGGGCGTTCGGTGCTCGGCTCACTGAACGGCCGGCAGAGCTGCGTAAGCGACGCCGAGTGCTCCGAGGCCGAGCGAGAGAGCCAATTCACGGCGTAGACCTCCCGGCGGAGCCAGCTTGTACACGAGCACCAGAGCGCCCACGACCAGTACGAAGCCGAGATTGGACATCCCGATCACGACCATCGCCGCCATCAGCGCCGCGCTGCAGCCAACGCAACTGACGCTGTACCTGGCGCCCGCGACCACGGCGCTCCGGGGGAGATTGAAAGGCAAGGGCCCATGGAGTGCGCTCAACCTTTGGCAGCGCGCCTGGCTGGCGCGTTTCAGGGGAGTGAACGCGTAGAGCGCAGCCAGCACCAGCGCCAGGCCGCCGATCAAACCCTGGTTGGGCCACGGCATCTGGATCGCGTTGTAGATGACATAGCAGGCGACGCCGAACGCGAGCCAGACCGCGACATAAGTGATGCCAAGCAGACCTGTGGCCGCTTGCCAACCCTTACGTCCCTCCGAGGTTCGCGAGAACGCGAAGAAGAGCGGGACGGCCGATGGCAGCATGATCGCGGTCATCATCACGGCCCACGTCGCCGTGAACGACTCGATGGATCCGAGGCCCATAGCCATGCCGGCCATGGAGTGCCACTGAGCGATCGTGAGCGCCCAAGCGCCTCCGGCCACCAGGAGAACGGCGACCGCGGTCAAACCCGGAGCGGCGACCTCGATTTGAGGATGGCCATGATCGGCCGCCGCCGCATTCCCGAGTCTGCAGGCGGGGCAGGCAGCGCGCTGTTTCGCCGGTCTCACCAGCTGCAGGTTTGAAAGCAGCTCGGTCGGAGACATCAGTCGCCGTACTCGTCACGGCGCCGAACCCACTCCAGCGCCCCCATGTCGCCCTCGTCGCGTCCCTTCGGGACGAGGTCCATGTAGTGATAGGCGACGTTCAACATGTCGAGTCCGCGGGCGTAGGTCGAGTAGGTGTGGAAGATGCGCCCGTCATCGTCCTTCAGGAACACGCTGATGCCTGGCGCCTCCGTCATCGACCAGGGGATCTGCGTGTAGTTGTAGTCGACCTTGCCCGCTCGTAGGTCGTCCTCGGTGAAGGAGACGTGGTAGTCGAAGTTGAAGTCGCTGCCGGCGGACGACAGCCAGGGGAATGTCCACCCCATCCGCTGCTTGTACGCGGCCAGCGCCGGGTAGGCCGCGTGCGAGATCGCGACCATCGTGATGTCGCGGTGGTTCAGGTGGACGGTGATGCCGTTGAAGTTGTCCATCCAGAACGAACAGACCATGCACGGCGCGTCCTCAGTCCATGTCGTCTGCGGCCCCGCGGTTTCCGGGTTGAACATCGCGTGGTAGACGACCAGCTGGCCGCGCCCGTCGAAGATGTCGCTCAGGGTCTGCTGCCCGCGCTCGCTCTCGAACGTGTATTCCTTGTCGACCAGCTCCCAGGGCAGTTGTCGGCGCTCCCGGCTCAGCTGATCACGCAGCCGCGTGAACTCCTTTTCCTTGGCCAGATGCCTCTTGCGGGCTTCCACCCAAGCGTCGTGTGTGACCAGGTTGGGCGTCGTCATGGAATCCTCCTGACTCATTGGAGGAGGGGAAATCCCTCTTCGTTCCCCTCTCGATGGCATGGACACCGCTGCCGGTCGAAACTGGGCGGGCGGGATAGGATCGGGCGGGGTAGACCGTCCAATTTGAGGTTAGTGCTGGGGATGGGGCCGTGTCGGCAGAGGTGATCGACCGGGCGCGCAGGGGAGACGAGGATGCGTTTCACGAGCTCGTCGAGCCGTTTCGACGCGACCTCCAGCTCCACTGCTACCGGATCCTGGGTTCGATCCACGACGCCGAGGACGCCTTGCAGGACAC
>CAZDTG010000201.1:0-6471 GCA_964508005.1 uncultured Steroidobacteraceae bacterium | reverse complement strand
GTGCCCTTGGGCATGAGGGAACCGACCTGGAACTTCTGCACCTTCACGCGCACGCCATCGGCGATCTCGATCGTGACGAAGGAGTCCCCGACGTCGGTCACCTTCCCGAGCAGACCGCCAGTCGTGACGACCTCGTCGCCGGCCGCGAGCTTGGAGACGAGCGCCTGGTGCTCCTTGGCCTTCTTCTGCTGCGGACGGATCAGCAGGAAGTAAAAAATGACGACGAACACCACCATCATCAGAATGGGCGCGAATTGGCCGCCCGGCCCGGCCGGGCCGGCCTGGGCGAAGGCGTCAGGGATCAAACCGTTCATGCGTGCACCTTATCGGCAAGCCCGCCGGGAACCCCGGCGGGAGCAAAGGGGCGGCATTATGCCACAGCGCCCGCGGCCAACCGCTTGCGAGTCGGCGTGGCCGGTTTGCTGGCCGCGACGGCCCTGTTGAGCGGGTTGAGTACCCCCGGGGAGCGGGCCAGCGGCAGCGGGCTCTCCGCCAACCACTTAGCGCGCCCCCCAGAGCGCCCGCCCACCCGCGACAGGCCGCTGGCGCCCGCGGCGGCTCGCCCTTACCACAGACTTGCCGCTGACGACACGCCCGCTGCTTATGACAGGCTCGCCACCTAAAACTGCGGCTCCTGCCCGGCCTGGCGTCCAGCTGCCAGGTAACCCGCGGCCCACGACGTGAGGCGCCCCTCCGCAATCGCGGCACGGATCGAGCGCATGAGCTCCAGGTAGAAGTGGAGGTTATGGAGGGTGTTCAAACGCGCGCCGAGAATCTCGTTGCAACGGTCGAGGTGGCGGAGGTACGACCGGGTGTAGTTCCGGCAGGTGTAGCAGGTGCAAGCCGGATCGATGGGGCCCAGGTCGGTCTGGTGGACGCTATTGCGGATGTTGATGACGCCGGCAGAGGTGAACAGGTGCCCATTGCGGGCGTGCCGCGTCGGCATTACGCAATCGAACATATCAATGCCACGCAACACCGCTGCGACGATGTCCTCGGGACGCCCGACGCCCATGAGGTAGCGGGGGCGGCCGGCGGGCATGTGCGGGACGAGGGTTTCCAGGATGCGCAGCCGCTCCTCCTCGGATTCGCCCACGGCCAATCCGCCCACTGCAAAGCCTGGGAAATCCAGGCGCGTCAGTGCTTCGAGGGAAGCCAGCCGCAACGCGCTGTGCATCCCTCCTTGAACGATGCCGAAGAGGCCGCCGGGAGGATCGCCGGTCCCATAATAATGAGCGTAGCTGCGCGCGGCCCAACGCATGGACCGCTCCATGGACTCGCGAGCCTCGCTCTCCGTGGCGGGATACGGGGTGCAGTCGTCTAAGGCCATCGCAATATCCGAGCGCAGCTTCAGCTGCACTTCCATCGAGTCCTCGGGCGTCAGCCTGACCTCGGAGCCATCGATGGGGGAACGGAAGCGCACACCGTCCTCCGTGATCTTGCGCAGACTCTTCAGGCTGAAGACCTGGAAGCCGCCGGAATCCGTGAGGATCGGATGGGACCAGTGCATGAAGCGATGCAGCCCGCCGTGCGCGTCGACGATATCGGCGCCCGGGCGAAGCATGAGGTGAAACGTATTGCCGAGGACGATGTGGGCGCCCAACCCCTCCAACTCCTCAGGGGTCATCGCCTTGACCGTTCCGTAGGTGCCCACGGGCATGAAAGCCGGTGTCTCGACGACGCCGTGCGCTAAGATCAGGCGACCCAGCCGGGCTGCGCCGTCTGTTCTCAGCAGCTCGAAGGTGGGTCTCAAGGTGTCCCCTGCGTCGCGTCGGGCGTTGACAGGCCCTGAGTCGTCTGACCCGTCTGACTCGTTTGGCAGGTCTGGCTCGTGGCCGGCCGCGCCGCAGGCTCCATCGGCATCACTAACATTGCATCCCCATAACTGAAAAAACGATAACGCTCGCGCACCGCATGCGCGTATGCGGCGAGCACATGTTCGCGTCCCGCGAATGCACTCACGAGCATCAGGAGGGTGGATTCGGGTAAATGGAAGTTCGTCACCATCGCGTCGACGACTTGGAATTTGAAGCCGGGGCGGATGAATAGTCTGGTTTCGCTGGACCAAGCGATGGAGGGTGGGTTGGCGTCGGGGGCACGCGCCCCGTTTGGCGCAACGCCACCATATGCCTCAGGCGCGACCATTCCGCGAGTGCCGGTCGCGCGCCTCGGCACACCCGATTGCAATGCAAGCGCTGCAGATTCCAGAGCTCTTACCACCGTGGTACCCACCGCTACCACCCGCCCACCCGCAGCACGGGTGCGTTGAATCGCTTCCCACGTTGCCGCACTCACCGACACTCGTTCGGCGTGCATCTTGTGCGCGTCGAGATCATCAGTTCGCAGGGGCTGAAACGTCCCCGCCCCGACGTGCAGCGTGATGAACGCACGCCCAACGCCCGCCGCATCCACCTTCGCCACCAGCGGTGCATCGAAATGCAAGCTTGCCGTAGGCGCAGCTACGGCACCTTTTTCCCGCGCGAAAATGCTCTGGTAGCGCTCGCGGTCGTTTGCATCAGCGGTCCGGTGAATGTACGGGGGGAGCGGGACCTCGCCCCATGTCTCGAAGAATTCGAGGGCCTCGGCGGGCGTCTCCACGCGCCACAACTCGCCCTCCCTCCCGAAAACACGCACAACGCCACCGGCGGTCGTGATCTCGAGCCCCTCGCGGATAGGCTTACTCGCACGCAGTTGCACCAATGCCTCGCGGCCTTCGGTCGCGCCGACCCGCGCGCGCTCCAGGAAGATCTCGACCCGCCCGCCCGAGGGCTTCGACCCGATGATCCGGGCCGCCACCACGCGGGTGTCGTTGAAAACGAGGAGATCACCGGGCCGCAGATACGAGGGCAAATTCCCCATCATGCGATCCGCGACCGCCCCGGTGGTACCCTCCAGCACCAGGAGCCGGCTCGCCGAGCGCTCCGGCAAGGGACCTTGGGCGATCAGCTCTTCGGGAAGGTCGTATGAGAAGTCCTGGGGTCGCACCCGCGAATGTTACACGCCCATGCGCCGCAGCCGCAGTCCGGCTGCCTTAATGCGCTGCCCTTCGCCGAGACCGCCGGCCTCACGCTGACCCATACCCTCCCCGCGCGCGGCCCTTTATACTCCCCGCCCCTCGCCCCCCTCGCAGCCCGAGTGGCGGAACTGGTAGACGCAGCGGACTCAAAATCCGCCGCCCTTAAAAGCGTGTCGGTTCGACTCCGACCTCGGGCACCATGTGAGCATCCCACACCATCCCGGTCCGTCCAGCAGACCTCGGCAACTGCTCCAAGGCGATAGTTCCGGTAGCGACCCTGGAATGCACGCTCGAGCAACACACTTTGCCGGCGCGCTTTTGCTCGTGAGCGGAATTTTCCAAGAAGAGTTGCGGAATTTAAACGCTCACATGCGCCAGAGATCGCCAACTTTGAAGCTACGCTCCTGAAGTAAGGCGGAGCATTCAACTCTTGCGCACATGATTGGGATTGCGCGGAAGTCGTTGTCGATAGTGCTTGACGGATGCGCCGCCACTGTACGTGCGGCGTTCCGCGACACTCCGCGCCCCCGTTACTACTGAAACTTCGCGACGCGCGCCCGAAATCGGCGCGGATCCTGTGGCAGTCATACTTCTCACGCACTGGCGCCATTCCCGCGCGCCAGGGCCTGACAGGAGACGCGACATGACCCGTTCAATATTCAAGCTCGGAATCCCCCTGGCCCTCGCTCTCGCGGCAGTCAGTGGGGCGGCGGTGGCCCAGGACAAGGAGCAGACCTCTGAGGTGACGGTCCAGGGCAAACCCGTGACCGTGACGACGACGGAAAGCCTGGGATACAGCGGAGAACCGATCGAGCGCTACTCCTTCAAGACTACCGTGAGCTACGCCGGCCTGGATCTCTCCACCACCGCAGGCGCGGACGAGCTCAAGAAGCGCGTAAGAGAGACTGCCGACAAGAACTGCGACGCACTGCAGCAGGCGGCGGACCCCATGTCACTGCTGGCCGATGACCGCACTTGCGTACAGGAGGCGACTGCCGGGGCCATGAGGCAGGTGAAGGCAGCAATCGCGGCCGCAAACAGCGCCAGCAAGAGTCCGAGCTAGCGACAGCGTCGCAAGGTGGCCGGGAGCCGCTCCGCGGCAGCGGACTTTCCGGCGATGTCGCCGCCAATCCATCCCTCGGGCCGCTACGAATCAACAGGACCTGATCGATCATGAGCGTCAACCCTCAGAGCGACTACGAAACCCCCGTCGAGGAAGGCGGCGAAATGCGTTTTGCGCCGTATGACGCACCCGCGGGAGGATGGGGCGCCCTGCAGGCCGTTGCGAAGGCATTGCGCGAGCAGAGCATCGCTCTCAAGGGATCGAAGGCGCTCCTCTCGATGAACCAACCGGACGGTTTCGACTGCCCGGGTTGCGCCTGGCCGGATCCGCGCCACACGAGCTCGTTCGAGTTCTGTGAAAACGGTGCCAAGGCGGTTGCCGCCGAGCTCACCCGCCGCCGCGTCACCCGCGAGCTGTTCGCGACTCACACGGTGGGCGAGCTGGAAAGCAAGAGTGACTACTGGCTCGAGGAACAGGGCCGGCTCACGGAGCCTATGCGCTACGACCTCCTCACGGATCGCTACGTTCCGGTGAGCTGGGAGGACGCTTTCGCGCTCATCGGCGCGCAGTTGCGCGCCCTGGCCGATCCGAATGAGGCGGAGTTCTACACCTCCGGACGTACCTCGAACGAGGCGGCCTTTCTGTACCAGTTGTTCGTACGGTGTTTCGGGACGAACAACTTTCCGGATTGTTCCAACATGTGTCACGAGGCAACCAGCGTTGCCCTTCCCGAGAGCATCGGGATCGGCAAGGGCACCGTGATACTCGATGACTTCGCACACACCGATGCGATATTCGTGATAGGCCAGAATCCCGGTACGAACAGTCCGCGGATGATGACCGAGCTGCACGACGCCTCGCGCCGCGGCGTGCCTATCGTAGCCGTGAATCCGTTGCGCGAGCGTGCGCTCGAGCGCTTCGCGGCTCCGCAGAGCCCGGTCGAGATGGCAACGCTCGGTTCCACGCCGATCGCGAGCGAATACTGCCAGGTTCGCATTGGCGGTGATCTGGCGGTGCTCAAGGGAATCATGAAGAGCGTGCTGGAGGCACACGATCGGGCGATACACAGCGGCTCAAAGCCGGTGCTCGATGTGGAATTCATCGAACGGCACACGCACGGATTCGACGCGCTGGCGGACGACCTGAGGCGCACGCAGTGGAACGACATACTGAGTGCCTCCGGCGTTGCGCGCGAGCAGATCGAGCGCATGGCGCGCATCTACATGGGAGCCAAGGCGGCGATCATCGTGTATGGAATGGGGATTACCCAGCACGTGCATGGAGCGCAGAACGTTCAGCAGATCGCCAATCTGCTGCTGATGCGCGGCAATATCGGCAGGCCGGGCGCGGGCATCTGTCCCGTGCGCGGCCATTCGAACGTTCAGGGCGATCGGACCATGGGCGTGGACGAGAAGCCGTCACCGGTCCTTCTAGACCGCCTGCGCGAGACGTTCGGTTTCGATCCACCCCGCGCGCATGGCCATTCCGTGGTAGACGCCGTGCAGGCGATGATAGATGGGCGCGCCAAGGTGTTCGTCGGGTTGGGCGGCAACTTCATCGCGGCGGTGCCCGACAAGGCGGTGGCCGAGGCGGCCATGCGCCGCCTGCGATTGACTGTCGGCATCACCACGAAGCTCAATCGCGGCCACCTGGTTCACGGTGAGCACTCGCTCATCCTGCCGTGTCTCGCCAGAAGCGATATCGATATGCAGGCAAGCGGCCGCCAGTCGATCACGGTCGAGGACAGCATGTCCATGGTCCACGCCTCGACCGGGCTCGTCGAGCCCCCGCAGGGCCACTTGAAATCCGAGGTCGCGATCGTCTGCGGCATGGCACGAGCCACTCTCGCGAACAGCCCCGTGAACTGGGCGGCGTACGAGCGGAACTATGACCTCATCCGGGAACGGATCGAGGCTGTCTTTCCCGATCTCTTCCATGACTTCAACCGCCGCATCCGCCTGCCCGGGGGCTTTCATCTGACCAACTCGGCACGCGAGCGCAGATGGAATACCCCGAGCGGCCGCGCGCAATTCCTGGTCTTCGCTGCAGTGAACGCAGACCCGCCGCAGGCCGATCCGATGCTGCTGCGGCTTGCGACCATTCGCAGCCATGACCAGTACAACACCACGATCTATTCGCTCAACGACCGTTATCGCGGCGTGTTCGGCGGACGCCGGGTCGTCTTCATGAACGAGGCGGACATGACCCGGCGCGGGCTCACCGCCGGCTCGCTGGTCGAGATCGAGTCCGTCGCCGCAGACGGCCGCAAGCGGCTGGTGCATGACTTCGTGGCGCACCCGTACGACATCCCGGGCGGCTCGATTGCCGCCTACTACCCTGAAACCAACCCCTTGCTGCCGCTCTGCCACCACGACCCCAAGAGCAAGACGCC
>CAZDTG010000200.1:0-6495 GCA_964508005.1 uncultured Steroidobacteraceae bacterium | reverse complement strand
TGCAGCCGAATCCCAACGCCATGGTGCTCGCCACGAGCGATCCGGACGGCCGGCCGGCCGCGCGCGTCGTTCTTTGCAAGGAGATCGTCACGCGGCCCGGCTATCTGGTGTTCTTCACGAACTACCTGTCGCGCAAGGGGCGGCAGCTGGCGCGCAATCCGCGGGCTGCCGCGGTAATGCATTGGGACGCCCTGCATCGGCAGGTGCGGGTCGAAGGGCCCATCGTGCAAGCGCCGGCCGCCGACAGCGATGCCTATTTCGCCTCGCGTCCCTGGCAGAGCCGGATCGGGGCGTGGGCGAGCGAACAAAGCGCGCCGATGGCATCGCGCGAGGCGTTGCAGAAAGCGGTTGCGTCCGCGGCCGAGCGCTTCGGCGTTCCGGATCCGGGCCGCGCCGTGGGTGAAGGATACAGTGACTTCGTCATCCCGCGGCCGCCACACTGGGGCGGGTACCACCTGTGGGCGGACTCGGTCGAACTCTGGGTTGAGGGTGAGGGGCGCATCCACGATCGCGCCCTCTGGACGCGCGAGCTCACGCCGCAAGCCGATGGATTCTTCGGCACGGGGCCGTGGAGCGTCACGCGCCTGCAACCCTGATCGCCCGGAGCCCATCACCAAGAGCCTGCCTACCGTGTGGAAGACACTGCGTATCACGGTGCTCCTGCTCGTGCTCCTCATCGTTGCGGGCCGCACCTGGCTCGACCGGGTCGAGACTCAGAGCTGGAAGAGCACCCTGTGGGTGGGCCTCTATCCTCTGAACGCCGACGGCAGTCCTCAGGCGCAGCGTTATATTGACGAGCTCTCGGCGGCCGATTTCGCGAGCATCGAGACGTTCTTCGGGCGCGAAGCGCAGCGCTTCGGGCTGCCGCTCGAGCAGCCGATTCATGTCGAGCTCTATCCCCAGGGCCGCCAGCTGCCGCCCCAGCTCGAGCGCAACGCGGGGCTGTTCGGCGTGATGTCGTGGAGTCTCAAGCTGCGGTGGTTTGCGGTGCATGCCACGCAAGTGCCCGGCAGAACGCCATCGCGGATCCGCATTTTCGTGCTCTACCACGATCCAACATCCCTGCAGTCCGTACCGGACTCGCACGGGCTGCAAAAAGGACTGCTGGGTGTGGTCCACGCATTTGCGGTCAGGAGCATGGCGGGCACCAACAACATCGTCATCGCCCACGAGCTCATGCATACACTCGGTGCGACGGACAAGTACGATCTCGGCACGGGCGTGCCGTTATATCCCGCGGGTTTCGGGGACCCCGAGCGGGAGCCGCGCTATCCGCAGCCGACCGCGGAAATCATGGCGGGGCGGCGCGCCCTTTCGCCTGCTGATTTCGAGATGCCGCCGAGCCTGCGCGACGTCGTGGTGGGACCTCTCACGGCGGCTGAGATCCGCTGGACGCAGCACTGATGCAAGCGGCGCCGCAAGTCGGGCTCGCCGCGAAGCAGGTGAGCGTGCGTGTTGGGACGCGTGCGCTGGTCAATGAGCTGTCGATTGAGTTTGCGGCGGGGGAAGTCGTCGCCATTCTGGGGCGCAACGGCTCCGGGAAGACGCTTACCTTGCACACGCTCGCCGGACTGCGGCCGCCCTGCGCCGGCTCCGTGCATCTGGATGGAACGCCTTTCGAGCAGCTCAGCCGGCGGGCCGCGGCGCTGCGGCTCGGCCTTCTCGCACAGGACCTGGAGGACGCCTTCGTCACCACTGCGTTGGAAATGGTGTTGATCGGACGGCATCCGCATCTCGCCTTGTGGCAGTGGGAAACCGCGGATGACGAGCGCATTGCCCGTGAAGCCCTGGCGGCCGTGGATCTCGTGGACTTCGCCGAGAGGCGCACGGACACGCTGTCGGGTGGCGAGCAGCGGCGTGTTGCCGTTGCCGCGCTGCTTGCGCAGCAGCCCGGGATTTTCCTGTTGGACGAGCCCACGAATCATCTCGATCCGCACCATCAGATCCGGGTCTTGGGGCTGTTTCGCGAGCTCGCGCTCGGCGGAAGCACCGTCATCACGACGCTTCACGACCCGACACTCGCGGCTCGCTTCGCGGATCGCGTGCTGCTGCTGTTCGGCGACGGGCGCTGGCGCGCGGGACCGGTACGCGAGACGTTGACGGCCGAGAGCCTGAGTACGCTGTATGACTCACCGATGATGGAGCTGGAGAAGGACGGCCGGCGCGTGTTTGTCAGCGCCTGACGGGCGCAGCGGCCGCACGGTCATACCGCCAGCGCATCGAGCACGGCTGCGTGCACTGCCCCGTTGGTCGCGAGCACGGTCGTCGTGCCGAGACCAACCTCAGCGCCACTCAGGTCCGTGAAGGTGCCGCCAGCCTCGCGGACGATGACGGTGAGCGCGGCAATGTCGAGGATGCTCACGTCGGATTCGATGACCACCTCCAACGAGCCCCGCGCGAGCAGGTGGTAGTGCACGAAATCGCCGTAGCCGCGAATCCGGCTGATGCGCGTGATGAGATCCCCAAAACGGCTCCATTGCCCGGAACGCGCCAGCGTCTTCAGGTTGCCGGTGGACACGATCGACTTTGCCAGGTCGGACTCGGTGCTGACGCGTATCGGCCGGTGATTCAAGAAGGCACCACCCCCGGTCTCCGCCCACGCCAACTCACCGTAGGCGGGTGCGCTGGAAACACCGAGCACGAATCGGCCGGCGCGCATCAGCGCTATTTGCGTGGAGAAGAAGGGACAGTCACGGACGAAGGATTTCGTGCCGTCGATCGGGTCGACGAGCCAGACGCTTTCAGCGCCCATCGCGTGCTGGCCGGTCTCCTCACCATGGAACCCATAGTTCGGGAATCGCTCGCTGAGGATGTCCTTGATGACTTCTTCGGCGCGAACGTCGGCTTCCGTAACGGGGGAGGCATCGGCCTTCGTGGTGACGGTGAGATTCTTCTGGTAAAGGGAGCAGATGACCTCAGCCGCGGCCTGCGCGGCATCCACGGCTGCCTGGAGTTCTTTGGATGCCATAATTCACCTGGGAGCCTGCTCCCTTCAGGAGACCAGCATGGGCAATCGGTTGAGCAAAATCTACACGCGCACCGGTGATGACGGGACGACGGGGCTCGGAGATGGGTCGCGTGTCCTCAAGGACGGGGCGCGCGTGGAGGCGTACGGCAGCGTGGATGAGCTCAACAGCACGGTCGGTGTGCTGCTCGCCGTACCCGGATTACCGGAAACGGTCGTGACGTGCCTGACGGAGGTGCAGCACGAGCTGTTCGATATGGGCGGTGAGCTCTGTATTCCGGGCTATCGGGTCATAACGGAGGCTCATGTTACGAGGCTGGAGGACGCTCTGGATGGGTTCAACGAGGCGTTGCCGCCCTTGAAGGAATTCATTCTCCCGGGCGGCGGACCCGCCGCGGCGGCCTGTCACGTCGCGCGCACCGTGGCGCGGCGGGCTGAGCGGAGGACGTGGACGCTGGCGCGCGAGGAGACCGTCAGTGCTGAAGTGTTGAAGTATTTGAACCGGCTCTCGGACCTGCTGTTCGTGCTGGCCAGAGTGCTGGCGAGGCACGAGCGCGGCACGGAAGTGTTGTGGCGGCATGATCGGAGCAAGCCGGCCTAGGGTCCGGGGCAGGCTGGCTGCCACCGTTACGCGAGCAGGCGGCGAAAACGCGGCCAGTCGAAAGCGGGGCCGGGGTCGGTCTTGCGCCCCGGGGCGATGTCGCTGTGGCCGGCGATGTGGGTGGAGGAAAGGAGCGGATAGGTTGCCAGCAGCGCGCGGACGACCCGCGAGAGTTGGGCGTATTGCGCCTCGGTGTAAGGGATGACATCGGTGCCTTCGAGCTCGATGCCGATGGAGAAGTCGTTGCAGGACGGGCGGCCGCGATACTCGGACTGCCCGGCATGCCAGGCGCGCGAGCTGAAGGGGACGTATTGGACGATCTGTCCGTCGCGGCGGACGAGGACGTGGGCTGAGACGCGGCGGCCGGGAGCCGCAGCCTCCTTGAAATAGGGGTGCGCATCCGGCGGCAGGTTGCCCGTGAACAGGCGGTCGATCCACGGCCCGCCGAATTCCGCCGGAGGAAGGCTGATTCCGTGGACGACGATGAGCTCCGCCACGGCGTTGGCCGGACGCGCATCGAAGTGTGGGGATAACACCTGCCGGACGCCGATGAGGAGGGCGGTGGCGGGATCTACTTTCAGGGGCGGCGGGGCGAGATCGGCTGGCATGGGCGTAGCGCGGCACGAGCCTGCAGCGGCGGGGTCATCAACCGCCGCCCGGGATCATGCCACAATCGCACCATGAATGACGGTAACGCTTCTTACGTCGCACGGGATCTGGCGCACGTCTGGCATCCCTGCACACAGATGAAGGATCACGAGCAGCTGCTGCCGCTGATTCCCATCCGCCGCGGGCGCGGAGTCTGGCTCGAGGACTTCGAGGGACGGCGCTATCTGGATGCGATCAGCTCCTGGTGGGTCAATCTTTTCGGCCATGCCAACCCGCGCATCAATGCGGCGGTGCGCGAACAGTTGGACAGCCTCGAGCAGGTGATTCTCGCCGGCTTCACGCACGCGCCGGTGATCGAGCTCTCGGAAGCGCTCGTCGGGATCGCCCCCGAGGGGCTGACGCGCTGCTTCTACGCCGACAACGGCTCCTCCGCAGTCGAAGTCGCGGTGAAGATGAGCTTTCACTACTGGCGCAACGTGGGACGCCCGGGCAAGCGCCGCTTCATTACGTTGTCGAACAGCTATCACGGTGAAACTCTGGGGGCGCTGGCGGTCGGCAACGTGGAGTTATACAAGGAGATCTATCGGCCCCTGCTCATGGATGTCATCACCGTGCCCTCGCCCGATTGCTACGAGCGCGAGGCCGGTGAAAGCTGGGCTGAGCATTCGCGGCGCAAGTTTGCCCACATGGAGGCCGCGCTGGCGCTTCATGCGCACGAGGTCGCCGCGGTGATCGTGGAGCCGCTGGTGCAATGTGCGGGCGGCATGCGCATGTATGACCCGGTCTATCTCGAGTTATTGCGCGACGCATGCAACCGCTATGAAGTGCATCTCATCGCCGATGAGATCGCCGTCGGCTTTGGCCGCACCGGGACGATGTTCGCCTGCGAGCAGGCCGGGGTGCGCCCTGATTTCATGTGCCTCTCCAAGGGGCTGACCGCGGGCTATCTGCCCCTGTCGGCGGTCCTGACGACCGAGTCGGTGTACGCCGCGTTCTACGATGAATACACGAAGCTGAATGCGTTCCTGCATTCGCACAGCTTCACCGGGAACCCGCTGGCGTGCGCGGTGGCGCTCGCGAGCCTGCGGATTTTCCGGGAGGACGACGTTCTCGAGCGCAACCGGGCCCTGGCGTCACACATGGGCGCGCGGGCGCGCGAGCTCGAGAATCATCCGCACGTCGCTGAAGTCCGCCAACGCGGGATGATCGTCGCGGTCGAGCTGGTGAAGGACAAGGCGACCCGGGAGCCGTACCCGTGGCAGGAGCGGCACGGGCTCGCCATCTATCGACATGCCACGGAGCGCGGCGTCCTGTTGCGGCCTGTCGGCAACGTGGTTTATTTCATGCCGCCCTACGTCATCACGCCCGAGCAGATCGACTTGATGGTCGATGTAGCACGCGAAGGGATTGAGCGCGCAACATGAGGTCGACCCGGGTTTACGTCGAACCACCGGTAATCGCGGGTAAGCGTCGCATCGTCGAGGGCAGCGCTGCGAATCACATCGCGCGCGTGTTACGGCTGCGCAGCGGCGACCCGCTCACCCTGTTCGACGGGAGCGGCGCAGAGTTCGGAGCTCGCATCGAGGAGTTCCGCAAGGAAGCCGTCGTGGTCACGGTGGAAGAGCATCGGCCGCTCGACCGGGAGTCGCCGCTGCCGCTCACGCTCGCTCAGGGAATCTCGCGCGGCGAGCGCATGGATTGGGTCATTCAGAAGGCGACCGAGCTGGGTGCCTCGCGCATCGTGCCCGTGTTCACGAAGCGCAGTGTGGTGCGGCTGGATGAGAAGCAGGCCGAGCGGAAATTGCAGCATTGGCGGGCGATAGCCATAGCAGCTTGCGAGCAGTGCGGGCGCAACCGGATCCCGGAGCTCGCCGCGCCGGTCGATTTCTTCGACGTGCTTGCGGCTGACGCACCGGGCTCTACACGCGTCGTACTGTCTCCCGCGGGCGGTCTGCGCATCGACGAGCTCGAGGACGTCGCAGCGGGGATCACGGTGCTGATCGGTCCGGAGGGCGGCCTGGAGGATGCCGAGCAGGAGGCGGCGATCGCGGCGGGCTTCCAGGCCGCGCGGCTCGGCCCCAGGATGCTGCGGACCGAGACGGCCGCCATCGCGGCATTAACCATAATCCAGCACCGCTTCGGCGATCTTTGAGGACCGCCCTCGTGAAATACCTCGTCATCGCGCTCCTCGCGCTCGTCCTGGGCGGTCTGGCAGGCCACATGATCTGGGGCCAGAAGCCGCAGCAACCGGTCGACCCGGTGCAAGTCATCCTCACGCAGGTGCGCACGCACGCGGTGATCGAGCACGAGCGGCAGATCG
>CAZDTG010000199.1:0-6504 GCA_964508005.1 uncultured Steroidobacteraceae bacterium | reverse complement strand
TTCCTCGATGTGGGCGGCTCGATGGACGATCACGTCCGCATCTGCGAGGAGCTGTTCTCCGCCGCGCGCAGCGAGTTCAAGCACCTGGTGCATTTCTATTTTCACAATTTTCTTTACGAGCACCTCTGGCAGGACAATCGGCGCCGTGCCGCCGCCGTGACGCCCACCATGCAGGTGCTGCGCACCTACACCCCCGACTACCGCGTCATCCTGGTGGGCGATGCCAGCATGAGCCCGTACGAGATCCTGCAGCCGGGCGGTAGCGTCGACCATTGGAACAAGGAAGCGGGCGCGGTGTGGATGCAGCGCCTGTGCGCCAGGTTTGCGCGCCTCGTGTGGCTGAATCCGGAGCCCCGGGAGCGGTGGGATTACACGTCGTCCGTCCAGATCACGCGTGAGCTGATTGGCGACCGCATGTTTCCCGTGACCCTGGACGGGTTGGATCGCGCCATCAGTGAGCTGCGGCGGCCGCTGACGCGGACGCCGCCTGCGCTCGCCGGCGCTGGACAATCGTCGCCGGATGCGCCACCCGTGGGACCGCGGCACTGATGGACGGCTCCGCGGAATCACAGCGGCGGCGGTCCGTCCGTCAAACGGTCGGGCTCGTTCTGACAGGTGGCGGCTCACGCTCGGCCTACCAGGTCGGCGTGCTGCTCGCGCTCACGGAGCTGTTGCCTCGGGCACGCAACCCCTTTCAGGTCATCGTCGGCACTTCCGCCGGTGGAATAGCGGCCGCCGTGCTCGCTGCGGAGGCCCACCAGTGGCGCCGTGCCGTTCTGGGTCTCGAGCGGGTCTGGGCGAACTTTCATTCCGACCAGGTCTTCCACGTCGATCCCGTGCACATGCTACGGGCCGGGCTGCACTGGGTGCTGGCGCTGGTTTCGGGGGGCGTGCTGCTCTCACCGCCCAAGGCGATGCTCGACAACTCGCCATTGCGCGAGCTGCTCGGCGTGCACGTCGACTGCGCCGGAATTCGCCGCAGCATCGCCCGCGGCCATCTGCGGGCGTTCGCGCTTTGTGCGACGAGTTACGCGACGGGTCACTCCGTCACTTTCTATGACGGCGTCGACTCGATCGGGGACTGGTCCCGGGTACAACGGCTCGGAAGGCGCGCCGAGGTCACCCTCGATCACCTGATGGCGAGCTCGGCGATCCCGATGTTGTTTCCACCCATGCGGCTCGGCGACGAATATTTCGGCGACGGCGCCATGCGCCAGCTGAACCCGCTGAGTCCCGCCATTCATCTCGGCGCCGATCGCCTGCTGGTGATCGGCGTGCGCGCGCGACGGGGCGCCGGCGTGGCGGTCAATCGCAGTCAGACGATCGCCATGCCTTCGCCCGGTGAGATTTTCGGGTACATGCTCGACACGCTGTTCACCGACCAGATTTACGGCGATCTCGAGCAGCTCGAGCGCATGAACCAGCTGGCGGAAGCCTCGCCGGCCGCCGCCCGCGAGATACAGCACGTCGAGACGTTGATGTTGGCGCCGAGCGTGGACCCGCGGGAGATCGCGGCCCGGCATACCGGCGACATCCCGGGCGGACTGCGCGCGTTGTTGCGAGTGATCGGCGGGCGCGACGCGTCGGGTTATCAGCTCGCCAGTTATCTGACATTCGAGGCCGGCTATACGCGCGACCTGATCGAGCTCGGCTACCGGGACGCCATGGAGGCGCGCGCCGCCATCATGGCGTTCATGAGCGGCGAGAGACTGCCGCCCGTGCTCACCTCGCCGGGTGTGGCCCAGGCGACGTAGCAGCCTGCCTGGCTCCCAGGAGCCTAGGCACTCGACGTCCCGACCGCCGCCAGATGCGAATGGTGCGGGCCGGGCAGTCCGCTGTGTCGTGCAGTGACGTTCGCGAACTCGGCAGCGAAGAGCGCCGCGAGCCGGTCGACGATGTAGACGGACCGGTGTTGTCCGCCGGTACAGCCCACTGCCACGGTCAGATAGCCGCGATTGCTCGCCTGGTACTCGGGCACCCGGGCGCGAATGAACTGCGCGATGTCGGCAATCAGGGCCGCGACGTTGGTGTTCGACTCGAGAAAGCGGATCACTTCGGAGTCGCGGCCGGTCAGATTGCGCAGGCCGGGCTCCCAGTAGGGATTTGGCAGCGAGCGGGCATCGAACACGAAGTCGGCATCACCGGGCAGGCCGTACTTGAAGCCGAAGGACTCGAACGTGATCGACAGGCGGCCCGCGGAGCGCTGCTCGACGCGCTTGTGGATGATGTCGCGCAGCGCGTGCACGCCCATTTTCGAGGTGTCGATGACGAGGTCGGCGGTGTAGACGATCGGCTCGAGGAGCTGGCGCTCGAGGGCCATGGCCTCGCGCAGGTCGATGTTGTTGCGGCTCATCGGATGCTTGCGGCGGGTCTCGGCGAAGCGGCGCAGCAATTCATCGTCGTTGGCGATGAGAAACACGACCTCGCACTGGATTCCGCTGCGGCGCAACTCGTCGATGAGCTTCGGCACGGTCGCGATTTCAGCCGCCGTGTTGCGGGCATCCAGTCCGATCGCCGTGCGCTCGTAGGTCGACTCGGGACTGCGCACCGTGTAGGAGATGAAGGGCTTCAGCAGCGCGGCCGGGATGTTGTCGATGCAATAGAAGCCGAGGTCCTCGAGCATGTGCAGAGCCACGCTCTTGCCGGAACCGGACAGGCCGCTGAGGATGAGGATGCGCACACGCTATGGTTATCCAGCCGGCGGCGCGGCTGCAAGCGCACCCGTCACGGGCCTGCCCGTAATGGGCCGGGCCCCGTAATGAGGCCGGAGCCGGAGGGGTTCCCGCGACCCCCTGGGCCTTCAGCCCCCCGGGGTCGCGGGATTGCTTGCCATGCGTACGCTAGGCGCGCACGACGCGGCGTGTCTCGGCCGCGTGATAATCGGAGGTTTTTTCCTTGTGTTTCTTCAGGCACCGATCGAGCTTGTCGGTGAGCAGATCGATGGCGGCATACATGTTCTCATCCGTCGCATCCGCATGGATGGCGGTGCCGCTCACGTGCAGCGTCGCCTCGGCCTTTTGTCGCAGCTTTTCCACCGTCAGTATGCAGTGCACATCGAGCACCTGATCGTAGTGCCTGCCGATGCGTTCGAGTTTCTTTTCGACATAACCCCGCATTGACTCAGTGACCTCGACGTGATGGCCGGTGACGTTGAGCTGCATAGCCGTCTCCTTTACGTTGCGAGTTTTTACTGACGCTGGGCGCGCCTTCACCTACATCTGCTTCGATCCTGCCCTCTTGCGCTCGTTGGAGGGAGCGATGCCCATCGCCTCACGGTACTTGGCCACCGTGCGGCGCGCGACCGGGATTCCTTCGCCGGACAGAAGCTCGGCGATACGGCCATCGCTGAGCGGGCTCTCCGCGTCCTCCTCCTTGACGAGTTTCTTGATCTTGGCGCGTATGGCGGTCGAGGACGTGCCGGATCCGTCCGCGCCCTCGACCTGGCTCGAAAAGAAATAACGCAGCTCGAACACGCCGCGTGGCGTGTGCATGTACTTGCCGGAGGTCACGCGCGAGATGGTCGACTCGTGCATGCTCACGGCCTCGGCGATGTCCTTGAGGATCATGGGCCGCATGTGCTCATCGCCATGCTCGAGAAATGCCTGCTGCCGCTCGACGATCGAGCGGGCGACCTTGATCAGAGTCTCGTGACGGATCTCGAGGCTCTTCAGAAGCCAGCGGGCCTCCTGCAATTGCGCACGCATGGTCGCATGGCTGGCGTTGCGCCCGATGAGGCTCGCGTAGCTGCTATTCAGTCGCACGCGCGGCAGTGTGGCTGAATTGATCTCGACCGCCCAGCCGTGATCGGTACGGCGGACGAAAACGTCGGGAACGACATACTCGGCGGCTCCGGTGCTGACGGTGGAGCCGGGGCGCGGGTGGCAGGATCGCACCAGCGCCAGAGCGCAGGTGATCTCTTCCTCGGTCGCTCGCAGCTCGCGGCGCAGCAGCGAGAGCTCCCGCTCCGCCACCAGCTCCAGGTGATGCCGCGCGATCTCGATGGCGGTACTGAATCCCGGGGTCGTCGGGTCGAGCTGACGCAGCTGCAGCTCGATGCACTCGCCGACCGAGCGGGCGCCGATGCCGGGAGGGTCGAGCGCCTGGACGCCTGCCAGGGCGGCTTCGACCTCGGCGACCTCACACTCGATCTCGGGGCGCAGCGTATTCGCGATTTCCTCGAGCGACTCGGTGATGTAGCCGTCATCGCTGATTGCGTCGACGATCGCGCGCGCGATAGCCAGCTCGCGGGGCTCGAGTCGCGCGACTTCGAGCTGCCAAAGAAGATGCTCCTGGAGGGATTGTCCCGCGGAGTCGGCGTACTCCTGCTGCCGCTCATCGTCGTCCCCGCCGCTCCACGGCGTCTCGGCCGGGCCTACGCTCTGTTCACCCCAACCTTCGTCCAGCACCTCCACGGTGCTCTCCTGGGCGCGCTCCGGGGCCTGCGGCTGCTCCACGGCGGGTTCTTCGACAGCCTCGAAGGTCCCCGTGCCCTCTGCCTCTTCCATGGGCTCGAGCATGACGTTCGATTCGAGCAGCTCCCGGATATGGGCCTGGAGCTCGAGAGCGGGCAGCTGCAGGAGTCGGATAGCCTGCTGCAGCTGCGGGGTCATGGTCAATTGCTGACCCAGCCGGAGCTGCAGGGAAGGTTTCAGCATGGTGGCATGGAGCGGCGCTAGGGGCCTTTCCTCGTCCTAAGTGGTTGAATTTCGGTGGTTTCTGCTGGAGCCTAAGCTCACAGCCGAAACGCTTCACCCAAGTACACCTCACGCACTTGGGGGTTGGCAAGGATTTCTTCCGCAGTTCCCGATGCAATCACCGTGCCTTGGTTGACGATGTAGGCGCGGGTGCACACGCCGAGAGTCTCGCGGACGTTGTGGTCCGTGATGAGCACGCCGATATCGCGATGGGTGAGCTCCCGAATGATGCGCTGGATATCGAGGACGGAGAGCGGGTCGACGCCCGCGAAAGGCTCGTCGAGCAGCATGAAGCGCGGATCGGCGGCCAGCGCCCGTGCGATCTCCACGCGGCGGCGCTCTCCGCCTGACAGGGACAGGCCGAGGCTCTTGCGCACGTGGCCAATGCGCAATTCCTCGAGCAGCTCTTCGAGTCGCCGCTCCTGGGCGGCCCGTTCGAGGTCGGGACGAGTCTCCAGGATGGCGAGTATGTTGTCCTCTACCGAAAGCTTGCGGAATACCGAGGCTTCCTGCGGGAGGTAGCCCAGCCCCAGCTGGGCGCGACGATGCATGGGCAGGAGCGTGAGGTCCCGGTCCCCGAGCCAGATACGGCCCGCATCACACGGGACCAGGCCGACCATCATGTAGAACGCCGTCGTCTTGCCCGCGCCGTTCGGTCCGAGGAGGCCGACGACTTCGCCGTTCGAGACTTCGATCGACAGATCCTTCACGACCTGACGCGACTTGTAGCTTTTCGCCAGGCCGGCGGCTTTTAGTGACGTCATGGGCTAGTGGGGCGTCGACTGCGGCGGAGGCGACGATGATGAAGCAGCCGCGGAGCCCTCTGTCCTGGGAGCCGCTGGTGGACTCGGGAAGGGCTGAGGCGTGGCTGTCTGCGGCTTGCCCGGGTCCGGTGCCTGAGGCTTCGACCTGGTCGTTCCGCCGCCGTCGGCCTTGGGCCCCTCGTTGGGCGCGATCGTGACGTGTACCCGCGTATCGGTACCCGGAGATGTCGTCGCCTCCACGTGCTCCTCGCGGAGGTTGTAGACGATGAGCGGCCCGCGAATGTCGTTCCGCCCGTCCGTAACCCAGGCGTCGTTCAACAGCCGCACCGTTCCGGCGCTCACCTCATAGACGATCTGGTCGGCGTGACCGCGGGCGATCACGTCGGAATCGTTCCGCTTCTGATCGAACTCGGCCGGATTGCCCGTGGCCGTGGCACGTTTCAGCTGGTTGTCCTCGAATTCGACGACGGCTTCGTCCGAGCGCAGATTACCGCGCGGCTCGGCGTTGATCCGCACGTTGCCATCGAACGTCCAGCGGCTGTTTTTGAAGTCTCCGGCGGTTGCCAGCGCCCGATCCGCGCGCACGGTCATCTTACCGTAAGTGATCGTGACATCCTTCAGGTGCATCACGTGCGTCTTGACGTCAGCGTCCATCGAGGAGGCGTCGTACGATATTTCCGGAGGGCGCGCCTGCTCCGTTTTGGTGGCCGCCGCGAGGACCGGTGCCGTTCCCAACAACGCCAGCGCGACGTATGGAGGCGAGACCTTCATTTCCGCGAGGCCGGGAGTCGGCCGGGCACAGCTATGCCGCGCACCGCGGATTCCAACTGCACGCGACCGTCGTTCAAGGTGGCGCGCATTCCTCTGGCCCTGATCTGCTGTCCGGACCACGTGAGCGTCACGGGGTCCTTGGTGCTCGCGATCTTGCTGTTCGTGTCGAACGCCAGACGGTCTGTCACGATCTGCGCGGGCTGCTGCGTTCCCTGCGGTATGCCGTCGACATGGACGTCGCCGGCCAACTCAACTTTACCGGTGTCCTGTCCCAC
>CAZDTG010000198.1:0-6517 GCA_964508005.1 uncultured Steroidobacteraceae bacterium | reverse complement strand
GCGAACTTGTTCCAGGGGCACACGATCTGACAGTCGTCGCAGCCGTAGATGCGATTGCCGAGCGCCGGCCGCAGCTCGACGGGAATCGCACTGCGGTGTTCGATGGTGAGATACGAAATACAGCGCCGGGCATCCAGCCGGTAAGGCGCGACGATGGCGGCCGTGGGGCAGGCCGGGATACACGCCTGACAGGTGCCGCAGTGCGCGCTGGCGGGCTCATCCGGCGGTAAGGGCAGGTCGGTCAGGATCTCGCCCAGAAAAAACCAGGAGCCGGCGTCGCGAGCGATGAGGTTGGTGTGCTTGCCGATCCAGCCCAGCCCGGCATTGCGCGCAAGCGCCTTTTCCAGCACCGGGGCGCTGTCGACGCAAACCCGATAGCCGAAGGGTCCGATACGCGCGGCAAGACCTTCGGCCAACTGCGCCAGGGCCCGTCTCATGATCTTGTGATAGTCGCGCCCGAGCGCGTAGCGCGAGACATAACCCAAGGACGCATCCCCGAGCACTTCGCCGGCATCGCGCGCGCCCTCGGGCCAGTAATCCATGCGGGCGCTGATCACCCGCACGGTGCCCGGCACGAGCTCCGCGGGCCGGCTGCGCCGCACGCCGTGCCGCTGCATGTAGCCCATCTCGCCGTGGAAGCCGGCCTCGAGCCAGCGCAACAGGTGTTGCTCGTCCTCGGGGATCTCGACGCTCGCGATGCCGAGCCTGCCGAAACCGAGCGCGCGGGCCTGCGCGTCGAGCTCGAGTTTGGCCGTGTGCAGGTCGATCGGTTGCGGATCAATCATGAGCTCATCACCGCGCCCAGTATAATGCCGCATGGCTTTGCCGATCGCCTTGTACTGTACCGCGCAGGTTCGCGCCCTCGATGCCTACGCGATCAAGGAGCTGGGCATACCCGGCTACACCTTGATGAAGCGGGCCGGGGAGGCTGGGCTGCGCTACCTGCGCACGCGCTGGCCCATGGCGCATCGGATCGTCATCGTGTGCGGCGGGGGCAACAATGGCGGGGACGGTTATGTGCTGGCGCGCTTTGCGCAGGCGGCCGGGCTCACCGTGACCGTGCTGGCTGCCGTCGCTCCGGACCAGCTTCGCGGTGACGCGCGGCAGGCCTACGAGGACTTCGAGGGCAGCGGCGGACAAATCCACGACTTTGCACCGCAGCTGCTCGGCGAAGGTGACGTCATCGTCGATGCCTTGCTCGGCACCGGATTGCATGGCGGCGTTCGTGAGGACCTCGCGCGAGTCATTCGTGGAATCAACTCGGCGGGCCGCCCGGTGTTCGCCCTGGATGTGCCGTCGGGTCTGGACAGCGATACAGGTGTACCGCTCGGGGACACGGTCCGTGCGGATTGCACCGTCACGTTCGTCGGCTTGAAGACCGGACTTTTCATTGGCGATGGCCCCGAGTACGCGGGCACGGTGTTTTTCGACGACCTGGAGATCTCGCCGCCACCGTCCCCTGAGTTCAGGCCGTGCCTCGAGCGCATCGTCGATTCCGAGATCCAGCGTGCATTGCCGCGGCGCCCGCGCGCTTCGCACAAGGGCAACTTCGGCCGAGTGCTGATTGTCGGCAGCGGCAGCGGCATGCCCGGCGCGGTGCGTCTTTCGGGCGAGGCTTGTCTGCGGGTTGGCGCGGGCCTGGTCACGGTAGCCGTGGCACCAGAGAACGTACCTGCGATCTCTGCAGGCCGCCCGGAGTTGATTTGCCTGCAACTCACGGGCGCGAGTGTGCTCGCGGAGGCGATCGACAAAGCGGATCTGATAGCGATCGGCCCCGGCCTCGGCCGCACACCATGGGCTCGCGAGGCCCTGCAAGTCGTGCTCGGCAGCGACAAGCCGCTGGTCGTCGACGCCGACGCGCTGAATCTCATTGCGGAGGCGGGCACCCCGCCGCGGAACAACTGGATCCTGACTCCGCATCCGGGCGAGGCTGCGCGCCTGCTCGACATCACTACGGAACAGATACAAGCAAACCGGCTCGCCGCGCTGGACCAGCTCGTCGACCGATACGGTGGCGTAGTCGTTCTGAAGGGCGCCGGCACGCTCGTCGGCACCAGGGGCCGGATACCGGCCCTGTGCGAGCGGGGTAATCCCGGCATGGCGAGCGCCGGGACGGGAGACGTCCTCACAGGCGCGATAGCCGGAATTCTGGCGCAATGCCGGGACAGCTGGCTGGCCGCCCGTGTCGGGGTGCTCGTTCACGCAATGGCCGGGGACGCCGCCGCACGCACAGGAGAGCGCGGCTTGCTGGCGAGCGATGTAGCCCGGGAGCTACATAATTGCGTCAACCTCTAAAAGCCTCGCTGACCAATGGGCGCCGTCGCGAGGGCGTCCCTCATCGCGCAGCTTGCCGCGATCGTTTCCCGCGCATAGTACGTGCTATGTAAGGGAAACGATCGCGGCAAGCTGCCGATGAGGGGCGGCCGCAGTAGGCGACCATTGGTTAGCGAGGCTTTTTGTCCAATGCTCGTTCAAACGAAGACGGCAGAGGAAACGGAGGCATTCGGAGCACGGCTCGCAAGCGCCCGGCCGGAGCGGCACGACCTGTTCGGTGTCGTCTATCTCACCGGCGATCTTGGGGCGGGCAAAACCACCCTCGCGCGCGGCTTCCTGCGTGCGCTGGGCGTCGCAGGAGCGGTACGCAGCCCGACTTACACATTGGTTGAGGTCTACGAGACGGCAGGGCTTACTGCCGTGCACCTGGATCTGTACCGCCTGAGCGATCCGGCGGAGCTCGACCATCTGGGCCTGCGGGAGTGGGCCCGGAAAGGGCATCTGTGGCTGATCGAGTGGCCGGAGCGCGGGTCGGGCCGGCTCCCGGGACCGGACCTTGCGGTGGTGCTTTCAGCAGGTGATGGGGCACACAACATTGATGTTAGCGCCAGGAGCACTCTGGGAACGTCCTGGCATGATCGCGTGGTGGCGGCCGCGAGCGCGGGCGCCCGGCCGGGCGGTATCGCCGGCAGTTGAAAACCGCCGGCCCGCGTCGTAGATTACGCAACAACTTACATCGCGAACTCCATGATAAAAAAGGTTTTTCGAATTGGAGTCATCGCTTCCCTGAGTGCTGCGGTGAGTCTTGCGTGGGCATCCGGCGCCGAGCTGCGTGGCGTCCGTGTGTCCGCTAGCCCGTCGGGCACGCAGATCACGCTGGATCTGTCATCCGCGACGACGGAAAAGCTCTTCACGCTCGAGAACCCGGAGCGCGCCGTCGTCGACCTCGGCCACACGCGCCTGGCCGGCCGCCTGCGCCTGCCTTCCGGTGCCGGAGTGGTGTCCGGCCTTCGGATCGGATCGCAGCCCGGCGGCACATTGCGTTTCGTCATGCAGCTCAAATCCTCCACCCCAACACGCGCTGTCTGGACGCAGGTGCCGGGGACGAGCGGGCGGCAACTCGTCATCACTCTCGGGGACGCGCCTGAGGCCGCGGACGCAGTTGAAGTTGACTCAACACCGAGAGTCATTCACGCCGCGCACGCTCCCATCGACAGCGGTCGTGATGTCGTCGTTGCCGTCGATGCCGGCCACGGCGGACAGGATCCAGGTGCCATAGGTCACGGCGGCACGCGCGAAAAGGACGTGACGCTGGCGATTGCGCGAGCGCTTGCGGAGCGCATCAACGGCGAGCCCGGCATGCGAGCGGTCCTCACCCGGGATCGCGATGAGTTCCTCGTTCTGCGCGATCGGATCGGACGCGCGCGACTTGCGAAGGCGGACATGTTCATCTCGATCCACGCCGACTCGATCGCGAACCGGGAAGTCTCCGGGGCTTCGGTGTATGTGTTGTCGGAGCACGGCGCCACGAACGAGGCCGCCCGTTGGCTCGCCGACCGTGAGAACGCCGCGGACCTCATGGGTGGCGTGAAGCTCGACGACAAGGACAAACAGCTGGCGTCGGTGCTGCTCGATCTCTCCCAGACGGCGAACATCAGCGCGAGTATGACCGCGGCCCAGCGCGTGCTCGGCTCGCTCGACGTCGTGGGCCAGGTGCGCAAATCGCAGGTGCAGCAGGCCGGCTTCGTTGTGTTGAAGTCACCCGATATCCCTTCGATGCTGGTCGAGACGGCCTACATCTCGAACCCGCAGGAAGAGCTTAACCTGCGCAGTACGCGACATCAGGCAGCGCTCGCGGACGCCATTTTCACTGGCCTCCGCGGCTACTTCGAGGCGAATCCGCCGGTCGGAACGCGGTTCGCCCAGGGACGCCGGAGCACCGTGGCGAGCGTCGCCACCGCATCGTCCCCCGACGCATCGGTCACCCGGACCTCGGTAGGCCGCGTCCCCTAACGCCGGTACACTGGCTCCCGCCCCACGCGCGCGCCTTCAGTGTTCCGGAGCCCTTCATGCCCATCCGCATCCTCCCCAGCGAGCTCGTCGACCAGATCGCGGCCGGGGAGGTGATCGAGCGGCCGGCCTCGGTCGTCAAGGAGCTCGTCGAGAACAGTCTGGACGCCGGGGCACGGCGCATCGAGATCGATGTGGAGCGGGGCGGCATCGGGCTCATCCGGGTACGCGACGACGGCTGTGGGATCGCTGCCGACGAGCTTCCGGTCGCGGTATCCCGGCACGCGACGAGCAAAATTGCCTCACTCGATGACCTGGAGTCCGTCACCACCCTCGGATTTCGAGGTGAGGCGCTGCCCTCGATGGGCTCTGTTTCACGCCTGCGCATCGTCTCCCATCCGCCCGATGCGGAGCATGCTGCGGAGATCGGCGTCGACGGTGGGGGCATGGTTCCCGTTCGTCCGGCAGCGCATCCGCATGGCACGACCATCGAAGTGCGCGAGTTGTTCTTCAATGTGCCGGCAAGGCGGAAGTTCGTGCGCAGCGACTCGACCGAGTTGGGGCACATCGTGCGCCTCGTCGAGCGGCTCGCGCTGTCGCGGTTCGATGTGACTTTCCGGCTAAGAAACGGCTCGCGCATCATGCTCGACGCGCCGGCCATGGCCGAGGGTGCTGAGGCGGGACGGCTCGCCGAGGTGCTCGGCAAGGACTTCGCGGCTCGCTTGGTGCCTGTGGATCATTCCGCGGGCCCGGTCAACGTCGCCGGTTGGATCGGACTGCCGACCGCGGCTCGCGCGCAGCCGGATCAGCAGTTCTGGTTCGTCAACAACCGCAACGTTCGCGACCGGCTCCTGATGAATGCCGTGCGCCTCGCGTACCGCGACGTTCTCTATGGCGGCCGCCATGCTGCCTATGTTCTCTACCTCACGCTCGACCCGAAGCTCGTCGATGTCAACGCGCATCCCGCGAAGCTCGAAGTCCGCTTCCGCGACGGCCGCCAGATCCATGACTTTGTCTTTCGCGCTCTCGAGCGCGCACTCGCGGACACCAAACCCAATCTCGCGGCTGCGCCGGCCGCGGACTCGGCGAGCGTGCTCGGGCCGGCGCGGGCGAGCGGCGCAGGTGGCAGTTATGTGAGCACGGGAGGTTATTCCAGCAAAGCCGGCGGTGCTGGTGGAGCGTACTTCGCTGGCCCCTCTCACAGCCTGCCTCTGTACGAGCCCACACGCAGTCCCTGGGCCGTCGCCGACAGCGTTAGCGAGTCTGCGCCGTTCTACGCGCCAGCGCCGCCGGAGTCTGAGTCTCAGTCCGAGTCAGGATCCGGATCGCAGTACCCGCTGGGCGCCGCACTGGCGCAACTGCACGGCATTTACATCCTCGCGCAGAATCGCGAGGGCCTCATTCTCGTGGACATGCATGCCGCGCATGAGCGCGTCCTGTACGAAAGGCTCAAAGCGCAACACGGGGCAGGGGAGCCTGCATCGCAGCATCTCCTCGAGCCCATCGTCGTCGAGCTCAAGGGTCACGAGGTGGATGCCATTGTCGAAAATCGCGCCGACTGGCAACGGGCCGGCTTCGATCTCGACGCCGTGGGACCAACACGTCTTGCGCTCCGGCGCGTGCCGGCGTTGATTGCCGGCGAAAACATCGCTGAAATCGTCGGAGCCGTCGTCCGCGATCTGGATCTCGATGCGGACGCGCATCACCTCGACGGCGCCGCTGACAAGTTTCTGGGCACGCTGGCCTGCCGTACCGCGATTCATGCGCACCGCCGACTCAGCGTTCCCGAGATGAATGCCCTGCTGCGGCAGATGGAAGTCACCGAGCGCGCCAACCAGTGCAATCACGGCCGTCCGACCTGGACGCGTTTGTCCCTCCCGGAGCTCGACCAGCTCTTTCTCAGAGGGCGTTGATGACGGTTGGTGCAACGAGGAACGCGCCCGCACCTGCAGGGAGCGCCGCGACGCAGGCAACTCCGGCTCTAAAGGCGGATCTGCCCGTATTGGTGCTCGCCGGTCCCACTGGCGTCGGCAAAAGCGACTGGGCCATTCGTCTCGCCGATGACGCTCCGATCGAGATCGTCAGCGTGGACTCGGCTCTCGTTTATCGGGGGCTCGACATCGGCTCGGCAAAGCCGGCGCGCGCGTTGCGCGAGCGCATCCCCCATCATCTCATCGACATCTGCGACCCGACCGAGAGCTACTCGGCCGGACGATTCGTGACGGATGCCACC
>CAZDTG010000197.1:0-6565 GCA_964508005.1 uncultured Steroidobacteraceae bacterium | reverse complement strand
AGCGCCAGTGCGCCGGCGTCTCAGCCGCCGGCGCGCCCGCCGGAGCTGCAGCCGCTGACCGGCGCGAAGCTGGCGGTCGGTACCGTGGCTTTGTCGCTCGCGGTCTTCATGAACGTTCTCGACACGTCGATCGCAAACGTATCCATACCTGCGATCGCGGGCGATCTGGGCGTCTCTCCAGACCAGGGCACCTGGGTCATCACGTCGTTCGGCGTCGCGAATGCGATCTCCCTGCCGTTGACCGGTTGGCTGACGCGGCGCTTTGGACAGGTGAAGCTGTTCATGTCGGCGGTGATCCTGTTCGTGATCGCCTCCTTCCTGTGTGCGCTGGCACCCAGTATCGGGCTGCTCATTCTGTTTCGTGTCATGCAGGGCGCGGTGGCGGGTCCTATGATTCCGCTGTCGCAGGCGCTTCTACTGTCGAGCTATCCCAAGGCGAAGTCGGGGACCGCGCTCGGCATGTGGTCCGTCACGACGCTGGTCGCCCCGGTAGTGGGCCCGGTGCTCGGCGGTTGGATTACCGACAACATATCCTGGCCCTGGATTTTCTACATCAACATTCCGGTGGGTATCGCGGCGGGCGTCGCGACCTGGATGATCTATCACAAGCGCGAGACGCCGACCGCGAAGGTGCCCATCGACAAGGTGGGCCTCGGGCTGCTGGTCATCTGGGTGGGTGCCATGCAGGTACTGCTCGACAAGGGCAAGGATCTGGACTGGTTCAATTCGGGCCAGATCGTGACTCTGGCGATAGTCGCAGTGGTCGGCTTTGTACTGTTTCTGATCTGGGAGCTCACGGAAGAGCATCCCGTCGTGGACCTGACTCTGTTCAAGGGACGCAATTTCACCGTGGCCACGGTGGCCATGTTGCTGGCTTACGGCTTGTTCTTCGGCAACGTCGTGCTGTTGCCGCTGTGGCTGCAGCAGTACATGGGCTATACCGCCACTCTGGCCGGCCTGGTGTTGGCCCCGGTTGGCGTACTGGCGGTTTTCATCACACCGTTTGTCGGCAGGCTGTCGCATCGGGTCGATCCACGAATCTTCGTGACGTTTTCGTTCATCGTCTTCGCCATCGTCCTGTTCATGCGGGCGCACTTCAATACCGACGCCACGATCGGCGTTCTGCTGGTGCCCACATTCATTCAGGGCCTTGCCATGGCCACGTTTTTCCTGCCGCTCATCGCGCTCGGGCTGGCCGGCCTGGCACCGGATCGCATTCCGTCGGCTTCGGGCCTGATGAACTTCGCGCGTATTACCGCCGGCTCATTCGGCACTTCCATCACCACGACGGTGTGGGATCGGCGCGCAACGCTGCATCACGCGCAGCTCGTCGAGCATCTGACGCAGAGTGACCCGGTGGCCTCACAAGCGTTCTCCAATCTGCAGGCGGGCGGCTTTGGGACAGACCAGAGCTATGCGCTCGTCAATCGGCTGGTCGATCAGCAGGCTTTTATGCTGTCGGCCAACGACATCTTTTATGCGTCGGGTGTGCTGTTCCTCGCCCTCATCGTGCTGATTTGGTTTGCGCGCCCGCAGCAGGCGGGTGGCGGGGACGGTGGCGCCGAGGCGGCAGCTGGCGCTCACTGACGACCTGCCACCAGCGAGAACGCGTTCGGCGGCGGGGGCGGACGGGCCAGCCGTGCGCCTCGGACGCCAGGCAGGAGTTGCTGCTGGGCGGGGCGTTACTTCGTGGCGCGCAGGATGCGGGGTGGGACCAGCCAGTTCAATGTGCCACCGCCTGCGCGCGGAGTGCCGCTAAAGGAAACGAGCGCGGCTCCCATCTTCTTCAGCTCGAATGCCTCAGGATTCACGCCGCCCCGTACTTGCGCGGGAAGACTCGCAGCCAGGAGGCGCCCAAGCCCGGGCTGATGTCCGACGACGCCAATAGCCTTTGCCTTTTGTGCAGCAAGCGCAGCGAACATCTCTTCAGGCGGCGCGTCGGGCGCGAGCGCCGCGCACTCGACAGCCTTCGGCCACCCCGCAAACTCCGCAAGGATCATCGCGGTCTGTTTCGCTCGCACCAGCGGACTGGACAATACGCATTGCGGCCGTTCGGCGATGTGCTTGAGTCCCGCAGCAGCCTTGCGTGCGCGCACCATGCCTTCCGGCGATAGCGGGCGCTCGCCGTCATCGCGCCAGCGCCTCGGGTTGCGCTCGAAGGCGATGGCGTGTCGAACGATCAGGAGATCCATGCAGGCTCGCTTTTCCCGGCGGTAGACGTGGGTTACGGGCGCAATTATGCAAGAGTGCGCGCGAAGCCACCGCTTCGGTAGGCGCGCATCTCACGCTGTATACTCTCACCGGCGCCGCAATTCCGGCCGCCTGTCCATCCGTCGCGCCCGTAGCTCAGGGGATAGAGCAGCGGATTTCTACTCCGCGGGTCGGGGGTTCGAATCCCTCCGGGCGCGCCAATTTCTCCTGCTGGATCAATATGTTATCGATATCAGCGTGCGTGCGCCTCGTCGCGATACACATGCCCGCCCTTCATCACGAACTTGACGTTCTCCAGAAGCCGTACGTTTGCGACCGGGTTGCCTTCGACGGCGATCAGGTCTGCGTAATGTGCAGGCTCGAGCACTCCGACCTTGTCACTCCAACCCAGAAGGTCCGCCGCATTGATTGTCGCGCTCTGAATGGCCGCAAGCGGCGTCATGCCGAGTTTGACCATGACCCCGAATTCACGCGCGTTTAGCCCATGCGGGTACACACCCGCGTCCGCGCCGAACGCAACCTTGACGTGTTCGGCAAACGCGCGAGCGACGTGCTCCCGCGCTTGTGGGATTACCGCGTTCAGCTTGTCAATCATGTTGCGCGTAAGTCCCAACTGTGGGTAGTTCTCCGTCAGCCAATCCCCGAGGTAGAGCGTTGGGACCAGGTAGGTGCCGCGTGCCTTCATCAAGCGAATCCCTTCCTCGTCGATATAGCTCCCATGTTCGATCGAATCCACGCCCGCGCGGGCTGCCAGAACCCATCCTTGCGCGAACCTGCTTGCTCGGCATGATGTGCTCCTTCGTGCTACCGTTGAGCCTCAAACCAAAGACGAGGCGGCCGAGGCAAGAGATACGTCGGCGCGATGACAGGTGATGGATAGCGTTCCCATCTCTTCAGGTACGCCCGCCTATCGCAAGCTCTCCCTGGCCCTGCTGATTGCCGGCTTTTCGACCTTTTCGCTGCTGTACAGCGTCCAATCGCTCCTTCCGGTCTTTGCCCAAAGCTTCAATGTGAGCGCGGGGGAGGCGAGCCTGGTGGTCTCGCTCGCCACCGGAGCGATGGCGGTTACGCTGCTCGTGGCCAGCGTCGTTTCGGACAGGATCGGCAGGCGCCAGATGATGACGGCATCTCTGTTTGCCGCATCACTGCTGACTCTCACGTCCGCGGCGCTCCCGGGCTGGCATGCGCTGTTGGTTACCCGATTCCTGACGGGCCTCGCGCTCGCGGGCGTCCCGGCAGTTGCCATGGCGTACGTGGCTGAAGAGGTGCACGGGAATTCCATTGGCGCTGCCATGGGGCTGTACATAGCTGGGTCTGCGATCGGAGGAATGGCGGGGCGCATCGCGGCAAGTGTCATCACCGATGTGCTCGGCTGGCGGCTCGCGATTGCGGCTATTGGCGGTTCCAGCCTGTTGGGCGCCATGGTGTTTTGGCGGGCCGCTCCGGCCTCGCGAGCGTTCGTAGCGCGCAAGCACGACTGGTCGTCGTTCTACGCAAGCACGAGGACTCTGATGAGCGACGCCGCGTTGCCCTGGCTGTACAGCGAGGGCTTTCTGCTCATGGGTTCTTTGGTTACCGTTTATAACTATGTGTCGTTCCACCTGCTTGCCCCGCCGTACTCGCTGAGTCAATCCGCGGTCGGCGCCATATTTCTCTTCTACATCGTCGGCTCCCTCAGCTCCACCTGGTTCGGACAGTTGGCCGGGCGCCTGGGCCGGCGCCGGGTGTTCTGGGTGCCCATACTGGTATTCCTGGGCGGCGTTGCCCTGACTACGACCGCCCCATTGATCGGGATAATCCTGGGGGTGGGGGTGGTTACGGTCGGTTACTTCGGAGCACACTCGGTGGCATCGAGTTGGGTCGGCCGCCGCGGGGGCGCTGCGCGCGCTCAGGCAGCGGCGTTCTATCTCTTCTTTTTATATGTTGGTTCCAGCGTTCTGGGATCCGCGGGCGGCGTCGCGTGGAGTCGCGCAGGCTGGAGCGGTGTCGCTTTGTTTACCGGCGTGTTGGTAGCTGCCGCACTTTTGATTGCCTTGCGACTCATCGCTGTGCAGCCGCTGCCGGAGAATGTGGTGCAAGTCGAGGATCCGAATCCCCTTTAGCCAAGACGGCAGAGACCTTGCGAAGAGCTCGGGCTCGCGGTCAGCTGCGCCGGCGATCCTCTTGTATCGAATTCCCCCCGTCCACGCAGAGCGATTGGCCGGTGATGTAGGATGACGCATCCGACGCAAGGAACGCGACCGCTTCCGCCACCTCTTCTGGAGTTCCGGGACGCCCGAGCGGGCATGCCAGTGCGGCTGCGAGCTCTTCCTCCGTCGCAGAGCCCGTCGCGATCCAGCCCGGTGCGACGCTATTGACGGTGATTCCGGAAGGGGCCAGCTCGATGGCGAGCGCACGCGTGAGACCGTCCACCGCCGATTTGGCCGCGCTGTAGGCGCTCTGACCGTGATAGCTTCCCCGGGTCCCGGTCGTCGAAGAGACATTGACGATGCGCCCACGCTTCGCGGCGATCATCCACGGCACGACCGCACGAGTCATGTTGAAGAGTGTGGTGAGATTCAGCGCGATGTGAAGGTCCCATGCTTCCGGAGACATCGCGGCGAACGGCAGATTGGTGTCCGGGATACCCGACTGCGTCATGCCGGCGCAATTGACGAGAATCCGGATACTTCCGTCGATCTGCCTGGCTGTTGAAACGAGCTCGCAGGCGCGGTCGTAATGACGCAGATCGAGCGCCAGTGCATGCACTCGCGCGCCGAGTTGCCTGAGCTCCGATGCCCGCTCATGAATGCGGTCGGTTGTCGAGGTGATCACGAGCTCGACACCGCTGCGGGCGAGTCGCTTCGCGACGGCAAACCCGATACCGCTCGGGCTTCCCGCTCCGGTGACGATAGCGACTCCTTCGCGATCGCTTCCACGGGAGCGATATGGAGCAGTCGGTTCACTCATCGGCAGCTCGCTGCCGGGCGACTTCCTGCAGATACCAGTCCAGATAGCGGCGCTCGTTGTATTCCATCGGCGCCAGTGGCCCTGGCTTGAAAAAGTGCGAGCGGACGCCGCGGGCCGCATGCTCGATGATGCGCTTGTCGGCCTCGGTCGTCACCTTCCACATCCAGGTTAGCTTGTCGAGATCGTAGTCGACGCCCTCGCGTGCATCGCCGTGCACCAGCCAGATGAGCTCCATCTCGCAGGTCTGGGGGCCGCGTGGGATGAAGCGGTAGATCATTCCGTGGTCGGGATAGCAGACGAGGAATGTCAGGCCGCCGAGATGGATCGAGGTGACTCCGCCGTCGTAGGCGGTGAATTGGCCCATGAGCGGCGCTACTGGCGAGCCATCCTTGCTCCCCGTGGACGCACCGTCATAGAGAGGGTAGCGAAAGCTGTGTATGGCCTCCTGCCCGTTGGCGGAGCTCTGCCAGTGATTGCCCGTCTCGAGGTCAATGCCCAATGCGCGCGTGCGAGCCTCCATCCGCGCGGTGAGTGCCTCGATGCGCTCGAGCGGTTGTTCGAGCGCATGCACTTTCGAATATTCCGGGTGGGCCGGTGCGCAGTGGTAGCACTCGACGTAGTTTTCCACCGCCAGCTTCCAGTTCGCCTCCACCGGATAGCTCTGCCGGAAGGCGATCTTTGCCGCCCCCCATCCATAGAGTCCGCAGGTCGTGCGCAGCATTCGCTCCACGGGCTCGAACTCGAGAGGGCGCTCGGCGAATGAGATGAAGATCAATCCTTCCACGACCCGGACGTGAACTCTTCTCAAGCCGTGGGCCGCCTTGTCAAAGTCCGGCGGCATATTGCGCGCGCCGTGCAGACTTCCATCCAGGCGGTAGGTCCAAGCGTGATACGGGCAGACGAAGTATTTCGTGTTTCCGGACGTGCGGGTACATACCTCGGCGCCCCGGTGACGACACACGTTCAGGAATGCGTGGATAGCGCCGCTTCCGTCACGCGTCAGCACCACTGCTTCCGACTCGATGTTTACGACATAGTAGTCGCCGTGATTGGGTATGGCACTCGCATGGCCGGCGCACATCCAGTGCCGGCGGACGATGCAACGCATGTCCCGCTCGAACATGGCCGGATCCATGTAAAAGGCGCGCTCGAGCGCACGGCCTGAGGACTGATGCGCGATCAGCTCATCGATGGGGGCCGCGGACACGTTGCTCGGCTGGACTTTCATCGGGGGTTGGCTTGGCATTTTAACAGCCCGGGCATGCCGCAGCCCACCAGGCTAAGGTCGCGCGGGCAGGCTCCGATCTCAAGCGATCATTGCTCAAATGCTCATGAGTAAAACTCATGTGTGCTAGGGTAGAGCCCACGAGTCCGATACGGGTGGTGCAATGATTCGGCGCAGACT
>CAZDTG010000196.1:0-6743 GCA_964508005.1 uncultured Steroidobacteraceae bacterium | reverse complement strand
AGGTCGCCTTCTTCGACCCCGGCCTGGTCGGCAACATCTTCTACAACACCAACGGGCAGAACTTCGTCATCAAGGGCGCCGAGACCTCGCTGGTGGCCCGGGTCATCAGCGGCCTGACCGTGCAGGGCGCGGCGTCCTGGAACCAGAGCCGGCAGACGAATTCCCCGATGCTGATCGACAACAATCCCGCCAGCCATAACTTCGGCAAGCCGATCACGCAGACCTGCGACGCCACGGGAGCCAACTGCACGCCAGTGGTCAACCCGTACGGCCCGATCGGCTCACCGAGCGCCAATGCGCCCCCGATTCAGTTCAGCGTGCGCGCACGCTATGAGTGGGTCGTCGCCGGATACACCCCTTTCGTGCAAGTCGGCGCCACCCACAACGGCCATTCATTCACGCAGGCCGGCTCCAACCCAACGATCGGGACGGGAGCCATCAGCACCGGCAGGTTGCGGTTCGAGAATCCCGCTTACACGACTGTTGACGCCTCGGTCGGCGTCTCGAAGGATGCCTGGTACTTCAATTTCTTCGGTGAGAACCTCAGCAATTCCAACGCCAGCGTGTTCGTCAGCACCGATCAGTTCATCGTCGCACAGACCCCGCTGCGGCCGCGCGTTCTGGGTGGCGAGTTCGGGTACAAGTTCTGAGGCGGGTTGAAAGCCTGGGCGCTGCGCGTGAGGCAGTCTCTGCCGAGCGCGAAGCGCCCGGGCGTCGCGCGTATCGGCCAATACACTAGCGCTGGGCGGTTTCCCAATTCGGCGCGACGTAGCACGGCGCGGTGGACTTTGGCAGGAGCGGGTTGCCCAGAATGTGATCGGCCGCTTTCTCCGCCAGCATGATCGTCGGCGCGTTGAGATTGCCGTTGGTGATCGAAGGCATGATCGACGAGTCCACGACACGAAGTGCCTCGATGCCGCGCACCCGCGTTTGCGAATCGACGACGGCGAGCGGATCATCGTCGCGTCCCATCTTGCACGTGCATGAGGGGTGGTACGCGGTCTCCGCGTGCTCGCGCACAAACGCATCGATCTGCTCATCCGTCTGCACATCGGCTCCGGGTTGGATCTCCCGCCCGCGATAGCGGTCGAATGCCGGCTGCGCAAAAATCTCCCGCGTCAGCCGCACGCAAGCCCGCATCTCCGCCCAGTCGTCCGGGTGCGACATGTAGTTGAAGAAGATTTTCGGGTGATCCAGCGGGTTGGCGGAAGCGAGGCGCACCCAGCCCCGGCTCTTCGAGCGCATCGGCCCCACGTGTGCCTGGAAACCGTGCTCACGAGCCAGCGAGGAACCGTCGTAGCTCACGGCCATCGGCAGGAAGTGGAACTGGATGTCGGGATAGCGGATGCCGGCGCGGCTGCGAATGAAACCGCCGGCCTCGAAGTGGTTGCTCGAGCCCAGGCCGTTCTTGGCGAGGATCCAGCGTGCGCCGATGAGCGCCTTGCGCAATGGCGTCATGTGCGAATACAGCGTGATCGGCTCCTTGCTGGCAACCTGGAAATAGAATTCGAGGTGGTCCTGCAGGTTCTCGCCCACCCCGGGAAGATCCTGCACCACCGCAATCCCGTAATCCGCCAGCTCCGCGGCCGGCCCGACACCGGAGAGCTTCAGCAGCTGGGGTGAGTTGATCGGGCCGCCGCTGACGATCACCTCACGCCGTGCGAGCGCGACATGGTCGGCGTCGCCGCGGCGGTAGCGAACGCCGGTTGCGCGCCGCCGCTCGAAAAGGATGCGTGTAGCGAGCGCATGCGTCCGCACGCTCAGATTGCTTCTGCGCATCGCGGGACGAAGGTACGCGTTCGCGGCGCTCCAACGGCGACCGCCGCCGACGGTCATGTCCATGTGACCGATGCCTTCCTGCTGAAAGCCGTTCATATCGCCCGTCACGGGATATCCCGCCTCTCGACCCGCTGCCATCCACGCCTCGTTCAGCGGGTTCGTCAACAGCCCATGCTGGGTACACAGTCGGCCCGCAGCGCCGCGATACTCGTCACCACCGCCCGCTCGCCGCTCGGCGCGCCGGAAATACGGCAGAACCTGGTGATACCCCCAACCCGCGGCGCCTTCGGACTCCCACCGCTCGAAATCCAGCGCATTGCCCCGGACATACACCATGCCGTTGATCGACGACGAGCCGCCGAGCACCCTGCCGCGGGGCGCCTGCAGGCGACGCCCGCCGAGATGCGGCTCCGGCTCGCTCCGATACGGCCAGGTGTACTTCGCCATGTTCATGGGAATCGACAGCGCGGTCGGCATCTGGATGTAGACCGAACGGTCCGAGCCGCCATTCTCCAGCAGGAGCACGGTGTGCCTGCCGTCCTCGGTGAGCCGATCGGCCAGCACGCACCCGGCCGAGCCTGCGCCGACTATCACGTAATCGAAAACTTCGTCGGTCAAGAATGGTCTCGTCAGTACGGCGCGTCGACGTCGCCCATGGCGACATACACGCTCTTCAGTTGTGTGTAGTGCTCGATAGCGGCGCGGCCGTTCTCACGCCCGAGTCCCGAGAGCTTCACGCCGCCGAAGGGCATCTCGATCGGCGTGATGTTGTAATGATTGATCCAGCAGGTGCCGGCTGCGAGCCGGGCGATCACCCGATGCGCGCGCGTGAGGTCGTTCGTGAACACGCCCGCTGAAAGGCCGAAGTCGGTGGCGTTGGCTCGGGCGATCACCTCTGCCTCGTCCTCGAAGGAAAGCACTGACATGACGGGACCGAAGATCTCCTCGCGCACGATGGCCATCTCGTCGTGACAGTCGTCGAACACCGCCGGCGCGACGAAGAAGCCGTTTGCGAGATCGGATGTCGTAACGCGGTTCCCGCCGATCACGAGGCGTGCTCCCTCGGCGCGGCCGCGCGCGATATACCCAAGCACTTTTTCCATGTGCGCCTGGGAGATGAGCGAGCCGACCTGTGTCCTCGGATCCAGCGGATCGCCGATGCGCATTGCGCTCGTGCGCGCGACGAGGCGCTCCAGGAAGGCGTCCTTGATCTTGCGGTGGACGAACACCCGGGTACCGTTCGAGCAGACCTCGCCGGCAGAATAGAAATTGCCCAGCAGCGCCCCGGCGACCGCATTCTCGAGCCGCGCATCATCGAACACGATGAGCGGCGACTTGCCGCCGAGCTCGAGCGTCACGTGCTTGAGAGAGGCCGACGCTGCCGCCATGACCGCCTTGCCGGTGTTCACCGATCCGGTGAGCGACACCTTGTCGATCCCGGGATGTTGTGTCAGCAGGCGGCCCGTCTCGGCGAGGCCCTGCACCACCTGGAATACGCCCTCCGGCAAGCCTGCCTGACCGAGCACCTCCTGCAACCGCATGGCCGTCAGGGGAGTGAGGTCAGCCGGCTTGAAGATCATCGCATTGCCGCAAGCGAGAGCGGGCGCGGTCTTCCAGCACGCGATTTGCAGCGGGTAATTCCACGCACCAATGCCAGCGACGACGCCGAGGGGCTCGCGTCGCGTATAACCGAACGCCTGCGGCCCGAGGTCCAGGTGCTCGCCCGACAGAGTGGGCGCGAGTCCGGCGAAGTATTCGAAGCAATCGGCCCCGGAGATGACGTCGACGACACTGGTCTCCTGAATCGGCTTGCCCGTATCGCGGGTCTCGAGCTCGGCCAGCTCGTTGTTACGGGCGCGCAGGAGGTCCGCGGCACGCCGCAGAATCCGCCCGCGCTCCGTTCCGGTCAGCGCGGCCCATTTCTTTTGAGCGGCGCGCGCCTTCGTCACGGCGGCATCGATCGCGGCCGGACCGGCCACTTCGATATGCGCCAACACTTCGCCGGTCGCCGGGTTGATGGTCGCGAACGTGTCCCGCGCACGCAATACTGCGCCGGCGCCGGCGTCCGTACTCGTGCCGCCGGCAGCAACTGCCGGCGCCGCGGCACTTGTGCCAACACCTTCGGGAGCCGCCGCGAGCCTCTCGAGCTGCGCGCTCTCCTTCAACCGGCCGGTCACGAACGCGGTCAGGAGCGCGCGGGCGCTCTCGCTGTCCGCCTCCTTCCAATCCGACAGCGCGGCTCGCAGCCAGACACCATCGATCATCGCAGCGATCATGGCGGCGAGGCTGCGCGCCTCCGTAGCAGGCACCAGCTTGCGCAGCGCATGAGCGAGATTCGACAGCATGCGGCGCTGATAAGCCGTCTGCACGCGCTTCAAGCCGTGAATGTGCAACACCTGGCCCCAGAACGCGAGCCAGGCAATGCCCGTGCGCTTGTCGAATTCCTCAGCGGCGAGGTTGGCATCGATGACCGCCTGGATGCGGCCCCGAGGGGTACGAGCGGAGCTCGACCGCGCGTGCATACGGTCATTGATCCGCCGCGAGAGCGTCCGGAAGGTTGCCTCCAGCAAGCCGTCCTTGTCGCCGAAGTAATGGGCCACCAGCCCTGGCGAGACTCCCGCGCGGCTGGCGATCTGTGCCAGAGTGCTGCCCACGAAGCCGACTTCGGCGAGGCTGTCGATAGTCACCTCGATGAGCTGGCGGGTGCGCGCCTCTTCCACCTCGTCACGTGGGACACGAACCCCGGGCGGCATTGATTGTCTGTTCAATATGGCGCTCCGCAAAGCACCGGGCGGGGCCCTGTCCGGGCTCTTCCGGTGCAGCGGCGGCGCCCCGATAGTTCTTGTGTCATCAAGTATTTGCCCCTGCCCGCGCGTGCTTGACAGACGCTGTATTAAACGGCTATTCAAGGACAGGGCCGAGATGATGAGGTCGCGGCGCGGGTGGGTCAAGTCCGACAATTAACATATCCACTGGAGCGCGTATGGCGCGTGCGGGGTCGACGGGGTCCGAAGAAGAACGAGATCGGGAGCGTCCCTTGGGAAGACGCCTTGGCCGCCTGTGCGCGATAGCCTTGCTGCTGGGGTGGACACTGCTGGGCGCGCGGGGCTGGGCAGCGCCTGCCACGAATGCGTTGGACGGCCCCTCATGCCGGACCGTAAGGCTTGCCGACGTGGGCTGGACCGACGTGACCGCAACGACTGCGACGTTCAGCGTTCTGCTGCGCGAGCTTGGCTATCAGCCGCAGGTCACCGTGCTGTCCGTACCAGTCACGTACGCCTCCATGAAAAACAAGGACATCGATGCCTTCCTGGGTGATTGGATGCCAGCCCAGGAAGCCGACATCAAGCCCTACCTGGAGAACGGCCTGGTCGAGGTCCTCGGCGTCAACCTCACCGGCGCCAAGTTCACCCTCGCCGTGCCGGCTTACACCTATGCCATGGGTCTGCACGATTTTGCCGACATCCAACGCTTCGGGCCGCAGCTGAGCTATTCCCTTTACGGCATCGAACCGGGCAACGACGGCGACCGTCTCGTGCTGGGCATGCTGAAACAGAACCTGTTCGGTCTCGGTGGGTTCAAGCTCGTGGAGTCCAGCGAACAGGGTATGTTGGCGGAGGTAGAGCGCGCCGGACACACGAAGACGCCGATCGTGTTTCTCGCCTGGGACCCGCACCCCATGAACATGCACTTCGATTTGCGGTACCTGGCGGGTGGTGATGCGGTGTTCGGACCCAACTTCGGGGGCGCCACCGTCTCGACCGTCGTTCGCGCCGGCTATACCAGCGAGTGCCCCAACATCGGGCGGCTGTTGCGGAATCTGAAGTTCACGCCGCGAGGCGAGGACCAGATCATGGCGGCGATGCTGGATCAACACCAGCAGCCCGAAGCGGCTGCGGCGGCCTGGATGCAAGCCAATCCCCGTGTGGTGGCGGGCTGGCTCGCGGGGGTTTACACCATGGACGGCCGTCCCGCGCTCGATTCCTTGCGTGTGGGCAAGAGCAACGGCGGCTGGAGCTTCGAGCACTGGATCAGCGACCACAAGATCCCCGTCGGAGAGAGCGTCGCGCAGCTCATCGAGTACGTCAAAACGCACGGACGGGTGCTGTTCGACGGCGTCTCGGCACTCATTCGCGGCGGCGTGAACGGCCTGACCTTCGCGTTGGTGGCGATCCCCTCGCCCGTGTTGATCCTGGCGATAGCGGGACTGACGTGGGTGTTGCGGCGCTCCTTCACGCTGGTCGCGTTCGTTACCGTTGCGCTCCTCTTCATCATGAACCAGGGCTATTGGGTGCCCACGATGGAGACCCTGTCGCTGGTCATCGCCGCAGCCCTCGTGTCCACCCTGGTCGGCGTACCACTTGGAATAGCGGCCGCTCACCGACCGAGGCTCTACGCCGTGCTGCGTCCCGTGCTCGATCTGATGCAGACCCTGCCGACATTCGTCTATCTGATTCCGACCCTGGTGCTGTTCGGACTCGGGGTCGTGCCAGGACTCATTTCCACAGTGATTTTCGCGCTGCCGGCACCGATCCGGCTCACCCAACTGGGCATCAGCTCGGTGCCCAGGGCGCTGCTCGAGGCGGGTGAAGCGTTCGGGGCCACCCGGCTGCAGATGCTGTGGAAGGTCGAGCTGCCGAGTGCCGCACCTACCATTGTCGCCGGCGTTACCCAGTGCATCATGCTGAGTCTGTCGATGGTCGTCATCGCCGCGCTGGTCGGGGCGGGCGGCCTGGGAGTTCCAGTCGTGCGCGCTCTCAATACGGTACAGGTGGGTATGGGATTCGAAGCCGGATTCGTCATCGTGCTGCTCGCGATCATGCTCGACAGGATCAGTCGTCCTGCTGAAAAAGAGAGCGGCACATGAGCATCGTCCTCGAATTCCGCGGTGTCGATATCGTTTTCGGTACCAAGGGCAACCGCCGCCCGAACGGCGCCATCCAACAGGCCCTCGCGGCGCTCGA
>CAZDTG010000195.1:0-6810 GCA_964508005.1 uncultured Steroidobacteraceae bacterium | reverse complement strand
ACGAGGCCAACTCCCAGAACGCCATACGCAGCCGGCGCCCCGAATTGTCTCGTTACCAGGCCGCCTACAGCGATTCCGACAATCCCAGCAGTTTGCGCAAGGCCGAACCGAGTCGCCATCAGTGTGCCTTGAATAGTGGGGTCGGCCGCCTCGATGAGAGCGGTCTGGTTCGCGACCGCATAGATCGGATTGCCGATGGAAGCTATCAGCAACGCACCGACAATCAATTGCATTGGGATACCGATCGCTATCGCTATGGAGAAAGCGCCAGTCATGAGCAAGCCTAGTCCAACGATCCTCATGCTCCCGATGCGAACGAAACGACTCACAACAAGCGAACCAATGAAGATCCCCATCGATGAGATGAGCTCCAAGATCGAGTAAAGCTGGCCACCCGATGACGATCCCTGCTGCGCGATCTGGTAAGCGAGCGCCAATAGGGCAGGTAGGCTCATTGGGATGAGCAGCGCCGCGATGGTGCTAATGACCAATTGCGGTCGAATGGCCGGAACCGACCATGATCGCTTCAGCCCACCCGAGACTGGTGCGGATTGCGATCCCCCACCCAGGGACGGGATGCCGAGAATGATGGTCGCTGCTAGGACGAAAGTTGCCGCATCTGCGACGAAGAGTAGGTTGATCAGCCTCGGGAACTGCGAAAGGAAGGCGGCCGCCAAGCCGAAGCCAATAGCTCCCATGAGCATGGTCGTGGCGGCGATCATGGCGTTTGCCTTACCGACCTGGCCCCCCGGAACCAGATTGGGGATTGCAGCTTGCCTGGCTGGTGTTACGACGGCATTGATGCATGCGAGAAGGAACAGGATCGGAACTATCAGCCACCATTCAAGTCCGATAAGCAGGGGCGTCGCGATCAGAAGGGTCGCCCTCGATAGTTCGAGTGCAACGATGATCCCTCGGCGCGGGAGTCGGTCGGTTAGGCCCCCAATGGCGCTTGTCATCAGGATCGTCGCCAAAGCCTGCACGATGAATCCGAGCGCGACCAGGCGCGCATCGCCCGTCTTCGCGTAAATCGAGATGAGCGACGCGACTTGCGTCAGGGGATCGCCGAGCGCAGAAAAGCCCACTGCGGTCAGAAGGCTGCTGAACCCGGGGTTGGATGCGAGGACGCGAACCGTCGTGACTCTGCGTGGAACGTCCGGACGATCCAAGACCTCCAGAGGCTTCAGCCCATGGATTTCTCGAAGGGCATCGACAACGTTAGGGTCATACCACTGATTGGCCCGGCGACTGATGTCCTCCACACCTTCGATCGGTGTCATCACTGATCGCCGATAGAGGCGGGCCCCCGTGATTGTGTCGAATGAGTCCGCCACAGAGAGGATTCGGGCGCCGAACGGAATGACGTCACCCTTAAGCCCTGTCGGATAGCCAGAACCGTCCCAGCGCTCATGGTGATGCCGTACTAGTGGCGCAACCTCTTGGAGAGCCGAGTGCTGCGCGATCATGTCCGCTCCGATATCAGGATGGCGGCGCATGATCTCCCACTCTTCTTCGGTAAGAGGCCCGGGCTTATTCAGAATGTCGTCGCGAATGCCTATCTTGCCGAGGTCATGAAGGGATCCAGCCGTTCTGATCAACTCGACTTCCGTGTCCCCCAACTCAAGGTGCTCGCCTAAACGCCCGGCGAGCTCGGCGACCCGCATTGAATGCGACTCCGTGTACCGATCACGCGCGTCAAGGGCCTGCGCCGCAAGATCCAGGGTCTGATCCTTCAGCAGTGTCTGGCGTCGGGCATCGGCGACATTGCCACGGACCGCTAGCACGAACCCAAACAGACCAGGAGCCATGATGAATCCGACGTTGCTCTGAAGCAGGAGCCAGATGATGCCCCCTGAGAAGCTGAGTGCAGCTGACCCAATCAGAGTCGTGATTCCAACGTTCTCCAGGAGGGTCGCCCAGATCGAGGTGCGGTTGATGAAGGCGAACCCGATGCCGGTCATCAAGTAGTTGAGCGACATTGCAGTTGCGACGAACAGGATCGTCCTCACTGGGAGTCCCCACGTGGTGCCGACCCCGATAGAAGCCACCGCCATGGATGGTGCGGCGTAAGCAGCCGCCTGCATGGCTCGGTTGAACAGAAACGCCCACCAATGGATGGTCCGTCCCGGGACGCGACCATCAAAGGTGGCTAGCCATGCGACCAATGCGACGCCAGCTCCAGGCGCGATCAGCCCCGTCGCAATTAGAAGAGGCTCGCAGGCAGAAATGTAACCGGATCGCCACGGGATGGGCCGAAGAGCCGCTATCTGGGTACCTATCGCCAGGTACAGGACGATCCTGGCCAGCTCTGGCCCAAAGGGATCAAGGGCCCAGGACACCCCAATGATCCCAATGCCGATCGCGATGACGCAGACTAAGTAGACCTGCGCCGACCGAGGTAGAGCTCGGAAAGGCTTCAAATCGGGTCGCATTCTAGACCCGGCCTTTCCGCCCAGGGCCTTGTTAAAGGCGCCTGGGCTAACTTACCTGGGGGAACCTAGAAGATCCAAATACCAGTCACGTGCTGCCTACCACCGCCGCGGAGCAGGCGCTTGAACATACGAACCATAGGTACTTCCCTCCTATCCTCGTTAGAATCCCGACGTTTGACGATGCGCTGCCCAGGTCACTTTCGGTGACGACCAGTGTCCCGGTTGGCGCCGCGGTGCGAAATCGTCAAAGTCCGTGAAGTACCGTCACTAAAATTGGGGGTACATCCCTACCGGATTCTGATGAGGCCCGGATCCCATCCGAAGCGGCTACAGATCGCCTAGTGTGATCAGCCCTTGCTTCAGCGCCCGGCTGACGGCTTCCCCTCGGTTGTTGACGTTGAGCTTCTTGAAGATGTTGCGGAGGTGCGTCTCAACCGAGGCCGGCTTGATCGTCAGGTCCTTGGCAAGGCGCTTGGTGGTATGGCCCTTCGCGATACCGCGAAGGATTTCGGTTTCACGTGGCGTGAACGCCACCCCGGTCGGCGCCGATGGCACCGTCGTCGCGGCCACTCTTTTGAGGACGTCCGGAATCATTCGCCGGGGAATGGGGCTCTCGCTTCGTAAGGCTGCGAACAGCGCTCGCTGCAGCTCAGCGGGCCCCGCGTCTTTGAGTACGTATCCCGAGCAGCCTGCCCTTGTCATACGAAGAAGGTCGTCACTCGCATCGGATACCGTCCAGGCAATGATCTTCATATCCGGATATCGAGTCAACACGGCCTGCGCGGTCGCTGGACCATCCATGTCCGGCATGTTTACGTCCATGAGCACGAGATCTGGCTTTAGCGAGTCAACGGCTCGGATAGCCTCGGCGCCTGAGGCGGCCTCCCCGACGAGCCTCAAGCCCTCTGCAGATGCCAGCATTGCTTTTGCGGCAGTTCGCGGCACGATGCTGTCGTCGACGACTAGCACTCTGACTACGGCTCGATCTGGCTCGCGCTTCGGGATGGCCTGCAGCTTACCAAGTAGGTAGATGAACCGGACCATCCGCTCCTACGCATATCTGTCAGCTATCGTCGCCCTCGTTGTCGCCGTAGATTTCGCGTCGCGGTCGCTCGGCGCTCATCAGGACGATGTGATTCAAGTGACCTTCCTGGGTTTGAGCCTCGTTGCACTCGGGGCCGTAACCGTTCCAATCGATCGCGGCCGCCTCAGCCTTTCCGCGCTCCCGATCGGCGCCGCCGCGGTTTTGCTAAGCCCCATCGATGCGACGGTCGTTGCGATGCTTCTCGGCATCCCGACGTTCCGTCGTGGAATCTGGGCCGTTGCAACCAATACTGTTGCACCCGCCGCATATGCATGTTTAGCCGCATTGCTTGCGCGCTATCTGGCTGGGGATCACGGGCTGGACCTAGCGCAACGCGCTCTCGTCGTAGTGGTGATGGACCTGTTGAGCTGGTTACTTCTGGCATGCGCCTTCTACGTGAGAACCGGGGAGACGGTGCGAAGCATCATTCGACATAACTTCACCCCATCGTTCTTCTTCGCGTTCGGCTACTTCGCTCTTGCCTCGATCCTGATCAGCTACCAGCTCGACGGCTCTGCGCAGGGCTATGTCCTGGCGGCGATCGTCTGCGTTCTGGCGTTGGCGTTGACCGATACCATCGCCGGGCGACGGATGCGGACGGTGCTCGAGTCGGAGCTCTCCGACGCCGACCGTCACCTCTTCCACAGCCGCGCGGTGGAGGGCGTGGTCCACAACCTGCGGAATCACATCGCCAGCGCGGTCGGCTATTTGAAAGAGATCGATTTGAACCGCCTCGACCCGGTCGATCGCGAAGCGATCGTGACCGCCTTCGCCGCGGCAAATGACGCCGTCACCGTGCTGCGGAGCCTGTCGCAGGGCGCCACCCCGCGCGTCAGCTACTCGCCCACCCCTGTCGACCTCAACGAACTGGCGGTGCGTGCGCTCGGGATGGCGCGGCCGCGGGCTCGGGCCAAGGAGGTGGAGCTCGGCCTCCGTGAGTCACCCGAGGAGGTGAAGGTCAAGGCCGATCCGCTGCTTCTACGCGAGGTCCTCACCAACCTGATCAACAATGCCATCGACGCGGCGCCGCATAAGAACGGGCACGTCGACATCGCCACCGGAAAGCGCCACAACGGGATGCCCTACGTCAGCGTCGTGGACAACGGTCAGGGCGTTTCGGAAGAGAGCCGCCACCACCTCTTCGAGCCGCATTTCACGACGAAGGAAGGGGGCACGGGTCTCGGGCTCTTCATGTCCTATGGCATCGTCCGCGAGCACCAGGGCGACATCCTGTTCAGCAACAACCGGCCGCGTGGCGCGGTGTTCACCGTCGTGCTTCCGGCCTACAGCGATTAGGCTGACCGGCGCGCGAGATGTCGCGACAACCGCGGCCAGCGTGGGCGCAGGGTGGGCGCATCTTTCCAGCACCGTGGACCAGGTCGGCAGGTGGTCGGCGTTGGCCCGAATTCGGCGCGTTTTGTGCCAAACGAGCCAAATCCCGCGAGAATTGCGCGCGTCTGGCGCCAAAGGCGCCGAGATCGCCTACAGATCTTGTGAGCCGTTCAGATCAGGCCTCCGCCGGGGCCGGCGGAACCTCCCACGGGTCGAGCGAAGGCAATCCCTGCTGCCCCAGCAGGAGCGAGATCTCGCCCACATGGAACGAGTCGTGCATGACCATGCGGGTCAGGATCGACTGCCGAGTGTGGTGCTGCACCACGCCCTCCCATTCACGCGTGAGCGCGACGCCGAGCATGTCCGGCGTCCAACGCTCCAGACACGACCTGACGATCGCCCACGTCGTTTCCACCACATTGAGCAGCTCCGCCGACCCTCGGGGGGTGTCGAGCCGGTCTTCCCAGCCCTCGGCGTCGACCCGTGCCCACGGCGTTTGCTCGGCCCCCGGCTCGCCGCACACGTGGCAGAGCCAGTACACCCGCGCCCCCGCCATGTGGGCCACGATCGCCCAGATCGGCCACCCGTCGCCTTTGACCGCGAGTTGCTCGTCTGACAGCAACGGCAGCCGTGCGGCCAGGCGCGTCTGGGCCCTGCCCCAGCCTTCGTAAAGCGCCGCGACCGTCATGGCCGAAACCTAACCGATCGCCGCCCGGCGGCGGATGGCTTCCGCCAGCTCCTCGAGCTCCACCGGTTTGAGCAGGTAGTCACTGGCGTCCAGTTCGCCCGCGAGGCGGCGCGACGCGGCGTCGGAGGCCCCGGTGACCACGACCGGCCGGGCGGACCTCAGGCGCTCCCGCCCGGCGCCGTCGACCGCGGAGGCCAGCCCGAGGTCCAGCACCAGCACCTCGCCTCGCCGGAGCGGCCGGAGGGCGCTCGACGCCTCGGCGTCGAATCCCATGCGGCGCAGGCCGCGCGCCGTCAATTCGCCCAGGCGCCCGTCGTCGTCCAACACCAGGACGCGCACCACTCCGAGCGCGGCCGATTCGACATCGCCCAGCAAGGCGAGCGCCTCCTGCACGTCCTCGAGCAGGCGATCGACGGGAGGTGCGCCGCCGTCGGCCGCCGCCACCTCGAGCTCCGCCCGCGTCCGCGCCAGCGTGGACCGCAGGCGGTGCAAGGCGGAGGCCAGCTCAGGGCTGGACGTTGAGCCTGTACCCGATCCCACGGACGGTCTCGATCCAGCCCGGCTCCTTCAGCTCACGCCGGATCTGGTGCACAGCCTGCTCCAGCGTGTGCTCGAAGCCCGAGTACGAGCTACCCCAGACGCGCTCGAGAAGCTCCGCCCGGGTCACGGTCTCGCCCTCGCGGAGGGCGAGCAGCTGCAACATCGTCAACGGCCGGCGCTCGATCTTCAGCACGCGCTCGCCGAGCCTGGCCTCGCCGCGCGACGCGTCCACGCGCAAACGGCCGCGGACCACTGCTCCGGGCGAAGCCGACCGCTCGCGCAGCACGCCGCGCACCCGCGCCAGCAGGACCTGCCGATCTGTGCCTTTCAGGATGTAGTCCGTCGCACCACGCTCGAGGCCGAGGACCTGGTCGCCTGGCGAATGCCTGGCCCCGGTGAGGATGATCACCGGGAACGGCACGCGCTCTGCCCCGGCTCGGAGCGAGTCGAGCACCTCCGGCGCATCCATATCGGGCATGTCGTAGTCCAGCAGCATCAGGTCCGGGGATCCCGCGCGCACGCGCTCCAGCGCCTCGCCGCCGCTGCCCGCCACGTCGACCGCATAGCCGGCTCGGCGCAGCAGCTCGGCGGTCACCTCCGCCGTGCGCGGCTCGTCATCCACGACCAGCAATTTGGCCGTCACGCTCCCACGTCCCTCGGGCAAAGTAGCAGGTTCAGGATTTCTTGAGGAAACGCTGAAGCTCCGGTGAGGTCGGCCATTCCGGCCGGACCTA
>CAZDTG010000194.1:0-6817 GCA_964508005.1 uncultured Steroidobacteraceae bacterium | reverse complement strand
CGGGTGTCGTGTACAGCGTCAGCAGCTGGCTCACGAGGAGCCCGCCGACGATCGAAACACCCAGCGGGCGGCGCATTTCCGTTCCATTGCCATACGCGATGGCCAGCGGCAGAGCGCCTGCGATCGCCGCGCACGTCGTCATCATGATCGGCCGGAACCGCAGCGAGCAGGCGCGCGCGATCGCCGAGCGCGGATCGAGGCCCAGCGTGCGCTCGGCCTCGAGCGCGAAGTCGACCATCATGATGGCATTCTTCTTGACGATACCGATGAGGAGGAGGATCCCCAGGAAGGCGATGAGGCTGAACTCCATGTCGACCGCCATGAGAGCCAGCAGCGCGCCGAGCCCGGCCGAGGGCAGCGTCGAGAGAATCGTGAGCGGCTGGCTATAACTTTCGTACAGCATTCCCAACACGACGTAGATCGCGAGCAGCGCGGCCAGCAGCAGCAGAGGCTGACTGCTGGCGTTCTGCTGAAATAATCGCGCGGTCCCGTAGGAGCCGCCGTGGATGCTCACCGGGACGTGAATGCGCTCCATGCTCTTCTCGATGGCCGCCAGGCCCGTACCGAGCGACTCCCCTTCCGGCAGATTGAACGAGATCGAGGTGGACACGGAGGTGCCGGTGTGATTGACACTCACCGGCGTGGTGTTGGTCGCATAGTGGCTGAAAGCCGAAAACGGGACAACCGTCTCCCTGCTCGTGCTCACGGCCGACCCCGTCGAGGTGTTGCCCCGGCCGGCATTCGCAAGGGAATTGGCGGCGAGATTGCGCGCAGCGTCGGCTGCTACCGTGGCGCTGCTCGCGGCAATCGTGCCGGATCTGGTTTTGAATGCGGTCGTCCCCGCGACGGCTTGCGTCGCCTGCGTGCCGCTCACGGCGCCCCCCGAGGTGCTCACGTAAAGCTCCTTGAGGACCTCCGGGTTCTGCCAGAACTCCGGCGCGACCTCCATCACGACGTGATACTGCTGGGGACTGAAGGGATTGTAGATCGTGGAGACCTGCGCCTGCGCGAACGCGCCGCCGAGGGTGTTGTCTATCTGGCTCTCGGTGAGGCCGAAGCGCGAGGCGCTGTCCCGATCGACGATGAGATCGGCTTCCAGTCCGCCCGGCTGCAGATCCGAATCGACATCCTGGACTTCCGGCACATCCTGCAGCGCACGGCGCAGGTTCTGCGACCACAGGCGCAGCTCGGCGAGATCATCGCCCAGCAGTGTGTATTGGTATTGTGAGTTCGAGGAACGGCCCCCTCCTCCGCCCCCGAGATCCTGTACGGCTTGCAGGAACGTCGCGACGCCCGTCACTTTCGCCACCTGCGGGCGCAGCCGCGCAATGATCTGGTCTGCCGAGACATCGCGCTCCGCGAGCGGCTTGAGGGTCACACTGAATGCGCCGGTCGGGCCGCCGCCGCTGCCCGGCCCGAACGAGCCTCCGCCGGAGAGTGCTGCCGTCACGGCCGCGACGGCGGGATCACGTTGAATGATGGCGGTCACCTGCTGCAGCTTGTCCTTCATGAGCTGGAAGGAGGCGAAGGCATCGCCGCGGACGGCGCCCTGCAGCTGTCCCGTATCCTGCTGTGGAAAAAAGCCCTTCGGCACCACAACGTAGAGGTAGACGTTCAGACCGATCGTCACGAGCAGGATCAGCAGCATCATCCGCCGGTGATCGAGCGCCCAGCCGAGCGTTCTTTCGTAGCCCCCGCGCATGGCTTGAAAGCCGCGCTCGAAAGCCTGCCCGAAGCGCGACAGCTCCCGGCGCCGCTCGCGGCGTAACAGTCGCGAGCACATCATCGGGGTCGTCGTCAGGGAGATCACGAGCGAGATCAGGATCGACACGGACAACGTGACCGTGAATTCACGGAACAGGCGGCCGACGATGCCGCCTACCAGCTCGAACGGAATGAACACCGCAATGAGCGACAAGCTCATGGATACTACGGTAAACCCCACTTCGCGCGCTCCGAGGAGCGCGGCCCGCATCGGTGTCATGCCCTCCTCGATATGACGCGTGGTGTTCTCCATGACGACGATGGCGTCATCGACCACGAATCCCGTGGCGATCGTGAGCGCCATCAGCGAGAAGTTGTCGAGCGTGTAGCCCAGGAGATACATCGCCGCGAACGTGCCGATGAGCGATACAGGCACGACGAGCGCGGGAATGAGCGCCGCGCGGTAGCTGTGCAGGAACATGTAGACGACGAGAATGACCATCGCCACGGCGAGCAGCAGTGTTTCCTCTACCTGGCGCAGGGAGGCGCGGATGGTGATAGAGCGGTCGAAGCTCACCACCAGGTCGATTTTCGGATCGATGGAGGCCTTCAGCAGCGGCAGCTCGGCTTTCACGGCGTCGACGACCTCGACGATGTTGGCGCCGGGCTGCTGGAAGATCTGCACCGAGACTGCCGGCTTGCCGTTGTACAGGCCGAATGTGCGGATGTTCTCGGTCGCCCCCTCCTGCATGTCGGTGACGCTGGCCACATCGCCCAGTCGGACCGTCGCGCCGTTGCGGTTGGCGATGATGAGGTTACGGTACGGCGCCGCATCCCTGGCGTTGTCGTTGGTGTAGATCTGGTAGTGAACCTGATCCGACTCGATCGCGCCCTTCGGGGCGTTCGCGTTCGCATTCGAGATCGCGGCCTGGATGTCCTGCAGGCCGATACCGTACTTCGAGAGCGAGAGTGGATTGATCTCCACGCGCACTGCGGGCAACGCACTGCCGCTCACGCTGACGCCGCCAACGCCTTTGATCTGCGACAGGCGCTGCGAGATGACGGCATCCGCGGCGTCGTAGATCTGTCCCTGCGTGAGGGTGTCCGAGGTCATGGCGATGTTCATGACCGGAAACATCGAGCTGTTGAGCTTGCGGTAGGTGGGATTGCGGGTCAGGGACGTCGGCAGGTCGGCGTGCGCCGCGACGATCGCCGCCTGCACATCGCGCGCGGCGCCGTCGACGTCGCGATCGATACCGAACGTGAGCTGGATGTTGGTGGAGCCCACGCTGCTCGTGGATGTCATGTCATCGACGTCCGCGATGGCCCCAAGGTGGCGCTCCAGCGGAGTGGCGACGGTACTCGCCATGACTTCCGGGCTCGCTCCGGGAAGCGAGGCCGAGACGAAGATGGCCGGCACATCGATGCGGGGCAAGGGCGCCACGGGCAGCAACGTGAAGGTCGCGATGCCGGCGAGCGCGACGCCGACCGTCAGCAATATGGTCGCCACCGGCCGGGCGATGAAAGGAGCCGAGATGTTCACGCCGGATGGTCCGCCAGGCCGGGTTGACCGGACGGCGCCTGGTCACGGCCAAGTGTGCGTTTCGCGAGCCGGTCGAATGCCAGGTAGATCACGGGTGTCGTGAAAAGCGTCAGCACCTGGCTCACCAGCAGGCCCCCGACGATGCTCACTCCCAGCGGATGACGCAGCTCGGAGCCGGTGCCCGTGCCGAACATCAGCGGCAGCGCCCCGAACATGGCGGCGACCGTCGTCATGAGAATGGGGCGGAAGCGCAGCAGGCAGGCCCGATAGATGGCCTCGCGCGGCGACAACCCCTGGGTGCGCTCGGCTTCGATGGCAAAGTCGATCATGAGGATCGCGTTTTTCTTCACGATACCGATGAGCAGAATGATACCGATCAGCGCGATGATGGTGAGATCGTCGCCGGCCAGCATGAGGGCCAGCAGCGCGCCGATGCCCGCGGACGGCAGTGTGGACAGGATCGTGATCGGGTGGATGAAGCTCTCGTACAACACGCCGAGCACGATGTACATGACGAGCACCGCTGCGAGCAGCAGCAGCAGCTCGTTGGTGAGATTGTTGCGGAACGCGAGGGCCGCGCCCTGGAACGTCGTGCGGATGCTGTCCGGAATACCGAGGTTCTGCTCGACCTTTTCGATGGCATCCACGGCCGCGCCGAGCGAGGCGCCGGGGGCGAGGTTGAAGGAGACCGTGGTCGCCGGGAATTGCGCCAGATGGTTGATGAGCAGCGGCCGCTGCTCCACATTGACCCTGGCGATTGCCGACAGCGGCACCTGCCCGCCCGCTGCCGAGGGCACATAGATCGAGGCGAGCGAGTCCACGGACGTATAGGACTTGGGGTCCGCCTCGAGAATGACCCGGTATTGGTTCGATTGGGTGAAGATCGTCGAGACGATCCTCTGTCCGAAGGCGTCATACAGGGCGTTGTCGACGGTTCCGACGCTTATGCCGAGGCGTGCCGCGCTGTCACGGTCGATGGTCACGTAAGCGGCGAGCCCGTTGTCCTCCTGGTTGCTGACGACGTCCGCGAGGTCCGGCTGCTGCCGCAGCGCTGCCACGAGCTGCGGCGTCCAGGTGGATAGCGCGGCGGCATCCGCACTCTCCATGGTGAATTGATATTGCGTGCGGCTGATCGTGTTATCCAGAGTCAGATCCTGCACCGGCTGCATGTAAAGAGTCATGCCGGGTATGCCGGTCGTTTCGGTCTGCAGGCGCCGGATGATCTGGGTAGCGCTGTCGGTCCGCTCGTCGCGGGGTTTGAGGTTGATGAGGAAACGGCCGCTGTTGAGCGTGACGTTGTTGCCATCCACGCCGATGAAGGACGAGAGGCTCTGCACGTCGGGATCGGTGAGGATGGCGGCCGCCAGCTGCTGCTGGCGCCCGGCCATCGCTGCGTACGAGACCCCCTCGGTGGCCTCGGACACGCCTTGGATGAGGCCCGTGTCCTGGTCCGGAAAGAAGCCCTTTGGAATCAGCCAGTACAGCAGGCCCGTGACGAGCAGCGTCGCGATCGCCACGTAGAGCGTGAGACGCTGGTGATCCAGCACCCACGTCAGTCTGCGCCCGTACGCGTCGATGAGCTTGCCGAACCAGCCGGCGCTCTCTGCTTCCTGCGCCTGCTTCAAGGGCGCGTGCCGCAGCAGCTTCGCGCACAGCATCGGCACGAGCGTGAGCGATACGATCGCCGAAATGATGATGGTGACGGCCAGCGTCACCGCGAACTCGCGGAACAGCCGCCCCACCACGTCCTGCATGAACAGCAGCGGGATCAGCACCGCGATCAGCGAGACGGTGAGCGAGATGATGGTGAACCCGATCTGTCCGGCCCCCTTCAGGGCGGCATCCATCGGGCGCTCGCCGGCTTCGATGTACCGCGTGATGTTCTCGATCATGACGATCGCATCGTCGACCACGAAACCCGTCGCGATCGTGAGCGCCATCAGCGAGAGATTGTTGAGGCTGAAGTTCGCCAGGTACATGACCGCGAACGTGCCGATGAGCGACAGCGGCACGGACAGGCTGGGGATGATCGTGGCCGGAACATTGCGCAGGAACAGGAAAATCACGAGTACGACGAGGGCCACGGCGAGTGCCATCTCGAACTCGACGTCACGGATCGAGGCGCGAATGGTCGTCGTACGGTCGGTCAGCACGGCTACGTCGACGCCGGCGGGGAGCGAGGCTTTCAGCTCCGGCAACAGCGCCTGGATGCGGTTCACGACGTCGACCACGTTGGCGCCCGGCTGGCGCTGCACGTTCACGATCAGCGCCGGAGTCCTGTTCATCCAGCCGCCGAGCTTGGTGTTCTCGGCGCTCTCGACGAGGGTGGCGACGTCCCGCAGCCGTACCGGCGAGTTGTTACGGTAGGCGACGACGATATTCGAATACTCGGCGGCGCTCTTGAGCTGGTCGTTGGTGTTGATCGTGTAGGCGCGCGCGGGCCCATCCAGAGTGCCCTTGGGGCCGTTCTGGTTGGCTACGTTGATGGTCGTGCGCAGATCGTCGATGTTGAGGCCGTAAGCGGCCAGCGCACGGGGATTCACGATGACGCGCACCGCGGGCCGCTGTCCGCCGGTGACACTCACGACGCCGACGCCCTTGATCTGCGAGATCTTCTGCGCGATGCGGGTATCGGCCATGTCCTCCACCTGCGTCAGCGGCATGACCTTCGAGGTGATGCCGAGAGTCAGAACCGGCGCATCGGCGGGATTCACCTTGGCGTAGATCGGCGGCGCCGGCAGATCCTGCGGCACGAGGTTCTGCGCGGCGCTGATCGCCGCCTGCACTTCCTGTTCGGCGACGTCGATATCGAGCGACAGGTTGAACTGCAGCGTGATGACCGAGGCACCGGCGGAGCTGGTCGACGACATCTGGGTGAGGCCGGGCATCTGGCCGAACTGCTTCTCCAGCGGCGCCGTAATCGCGGATGTCACGACCTCGGGGCTCGCGCCTGGGTAGAAGGTCTGCACCTGGATCGTGGGGTAGGCCACCTCCGGCAGCGCCGACAGCGGCAGCTGCAGGAACGCGATCAGGCCCACGACCAGAATCGCGATCATCAGCAAGGTCGTGGCCACCGGACGCAGAATGAACAGGCGGGACGGATTCATACGGGCTTACCCCGCCGTTGGCGGGTGTCGCTGTGAAAACCGTTGCCTGGCGAGCACGCTCATTGGGGCTGGGCTTGCGGCGGGCGCGGGGCCTGGCCGCCGGCATGCGGGCGGTTGCGACGCAAGCCGTTGCCACCCTGCGGGTGAGGACCGGTTGCTACCGCGGGGGTCCGCGGGGTACTCGGGCCGCCCGCCGTACGCGCCGGCGCCTCCGCTCCCGGGAGCTGGATGGGCGCTCCATCGCGCAACCGATCGCCGCCCTCCGTCACCACCACCGCACCGGGTGTGAGACCTGCGGCCACGGCGACACGCTCGCCATCGACCACACCGAGAGTCACCGGACGCACGGACACGGTGTTGTCGGGGTTCACGAGATACACGAAGGTGGTCGTCACCCCGTTCGGCGCTCCGCGATGCACGGCGGCGTTGGGCATGATCGTCTGGTTCTGCAGGTCTTCGACGA
>CAZDTG010000193.1:0-6822 GCA_964508005.1 uncultured Steroidobacteraceae bacterium | reverse complement strand
GAAGGAACGCTCCCATGAAACATCAACGTATTGGTCTCCCGATAGCAGTTGCCGCGGTCATGAGTGCCGCGGCTTTCGCACCGTCCGCCTACGCGATCGACATCACAGCGGGCGACTGGAAAGTCTCGATAGACGGCAACGTCAACGCTCACTACATCTACTCGCGATGCGACACGAATCCTCGTCCGATCGCGGGCGGTCTCGCGTGCATAGACACCGACTCGTCCTCGTCATCCGTCAGCAATGGGCTGTTGCCCGCCGCGCTGTCGATCAGTGGGGCCACGACGCAGGGCGCCTATGACCTGACCTTCACTTTCGGCCTCTACCCGGGTATCAGCACCAACGACGGCGGCAGCCCGAATCTGCAGGACAACCCCGGGAAGCTTCATACGGCGCTCGGCACCGCCGGCCTCGACGTCCGCCAGGTCTTCCTGACCTTCGGCAACAAGGATATGGGCACCGTGCTGGCGGGGCGGAACATCGGCCTGTTCGGCGGGGACGCCATCCTCAACGACATGACACTGCTCGGTGTCGGTGCCGGTAACGGCAACTATGCCGCGCCGGCGAACACCTCTCTCGGATCGATCGGCTTGGGCTACATCTATACGGACTGGATCGCGCAGATCGACTGGACGACCCCGGACTTCATGGGCGCGAAGGCGACAATAGGCATCTTCGACCCCCTCAACACGCTGAGCCAGATTCCGGCGTCCAAGAAAGCGCCCGGGATTCAGGCGAAGCTCGCCTACACGCTGGGTGCGCTGTATGTGTCGGCAAGCGGCCTGTATCAACAGCAGCGCAACACCGCGCCGGTCGTACCCGGGTTCAACCCGAATTACACCAGCTGGGCTTTCGACGTGGGCGGCAAGTACGACATCCTGGGCTTCGAGGTTCTGGGCTGGTACTACGATGGTAAAGGCGTCGGCACGACCGGCCTGTTCGTGAATTCGGACGATGGCCTCGGCCATGCGCGCAACTCGGATGGCTACCTGGTGCAGGTGACGTACAAGTACGTCGACACCAAATTCGGCGTCAATTACGGCCAGAGCAACTTGCGGCCGGCCGCCGGCGATACCGGCACGGTGCGCACCGACCTGGTCGGGAAGAATGCCAAGGTCACGGTTGGCGTATACCACGACCTGACGGCGAATCTGCTGTTGCTGCTGGAGTTCAGCCGGCTCGAATCGCAGAACCAGGCGGGCCAGGAAAATACCAGCCGCAATGTCAACATCGGAGCCTTCCTGAAGTTCTGAGCGGCCCGGTCGCGGGAGCCGGTTGGAGAGGTTCCCGGGCGCGGTTCCGGTGTGTCAGGCGCCGGCGCTGCGCCCGGCGGGCCGACTCTCCGTAGGAGTCCGCTCGGACGTCCTGCGCCGGAGCAAACCGGGCGCAGGTGGCGCCGCAGCTCACACGAGCTTCAGGTCCACCGGCGTGGACGCCGGAAACACCGTTGTATCTGCTCGGGGGGCAGCCCCCAGAGCGAGGCGAACAATCCGCCCGGGACCGCGCGATATTCATTGAGGACGGGATAGTCCCGATCCCGAAACAGGCTCCCCCGCTCGACTCTCGTCTGCTCGCCGGCGATGCGCCCGCGTTGATGCTGCCCCCGAGAATCCAATGGACCGACCCGTGGCCATGGCCGGTTCCCCTGTTGCCGTTCTCGCGGAAGGTGCGGCCGAACTCCGATACCACAGCCACCACGGTGTTGCGCCATTCGCCGCCAGGCTCCTGAGACAGCGCCGCAAGCCCGCGACCCAGCGCTTCCTTCGGCGGAAAGCTCGTCACAGCGGCGGCCTGGACGCTACGATTGTGGCTTTTTACACTCGCGGCAGCGCTGTCCGCTGTCCGCCCAGGGAGTTTGCATGCGCGGTCTCGTACTCGGATGGTTGGTGCTGCTCGCGTGGGTTGATACGGCCGCCGCGGCGCCGGAATCGGCCCCCGCACGCGTCTTCGAAGGCCGGGACATATTCAACCTGCAGTGGGTCGAGGATCCGCAGGTCCACCCGGGCGGCCGGGCGATCGCCTATGTCCGGATGTCATACGACATCATGTCCGACCGCCCGAGATCCGCGCTCTGGCTCATGGATCTCGAGACCGGAATGCAGACACCGCTCGCGAGCGGACCGGGATCGCATGTCTCGCCGCGCTGGTCTCCGGACGGCAAGCGTCTTGCCTACGTCTCGAGCGCCGAAGGGGGGCGCCCGCAACTGTTCGTCCGCTGGATGCAGAGCGGACAGACGGCGCGGATCACGGATCTGACCGAGCCTCCGAGCGGTCTCGCCTGGTCTCCGGATGGACGCTCGCTTGCCTTCATCATGCTCATTCCCGATGAAAAGCCGCGACTCGGCGCGGCGCCCGAGAAGCCCGAAGGCGCGACGTGGGCGGAGCCCCTCACTGTCATCACCGACATCGTGTATCGCGCCGATTCGAAGGGCTATCTGACGCCTGGGTACTCGCATGCGTTCGTGGTATCCGCCGACGGGGGCTCACCCCGGCAGCTCACCTTCGGCCCCTACAACGAAGACGGTCCGATTTCCTGGACCCCGGACAGCCGCTTCCTGCTCCTGAGTGCGAACCGTACCGAGAACTGGCGGCTCGACCCGGTGACCTCGCAGATCTACCGCGTGTCGGTTGCCGATGCCACGCTCACGGCGCTGACGGATCGCACGGGTCCTTTCCACAAGCCCAAGGCTTCTCCCGACGGCTCGAAGATAGCCTACCTCGGCTTCGCTGACCGGCAGCTCGGGTACCAGAACGTGCGCGTGCATATCATGGACCGCGACGGAAAGAATTCGCACTCGCTCACCGACGATCTCGATCGAACCGTGGAGTCGGTGGAGTGGGCGGCCGACGGCCGCAGTCTCTACATCGCCTACGTCGATCGCGGCGTGATGAAAGTGGCCCGGCTGTCACTCAATGGGCATCTCGCGCCTGTGGCCGAGGGACTGACAGGCGGTGGGCTCGACAGACCTTACACCGGCGCGGGCGAATTCAGCGTGTCTGCGAATGGCACGGTTGCCTTCACGAGCGGCGACCCAAGCCACCCGTCCGATCTGGCTGTCGTGCGTGGCGGCCACGTCACGCGGCTCACACGGTTGAACGATGAGCTTTTCACCGACAAGAAGCTGGGCGAGGTGAGGCCCCTCGCGGTGAGCTCTTCGTTCGACAAGCGCCCCATCGACGCCTGGCTGGTGTTGCCGCCGGGTTTCGACGCCGCCAGGAAATATCCCTTGATCCTCGAGATTCACGGGGGACCCTTCGCGAGCTACGGTCCGGCGTTTTCGACCGACGACCAGCTGTACGCCGCGGCCGGATATGTCGTCGTGTATGCCAATCCCCGCGGCTCGACTTCCTACGGGGAGGAGTTTGCCAACCTCATTCACCATGACTATCCGAGCCACGACTACGACGACCTCATGAGCGCGGTGGATGCGGCGATCGCCACGGGCTTCGTGAACCCCGACGAGCTGTTCGTCACGGGCGGCTCGGGAGGCGGGGTGTTGACTGCCTGGATCGTCGGCAAGACGCATCGCTTCCGGGCCGCCGCCGCCCAGAAGCCGGTGATCAACTGGGCGAGCTTCTCGCTGACCACCGATATCGCCACCTTCGTCCCGAAGTACTGGTTCGGCAAGCTCCCCTGGGAGGATCCGCAAGGGTATTGGCAGCGCTCCCCACTGTCTCTCGTCGGCAATGTGTCCACCCCGACATTGGTGGTCGTCGGCGACCAGGATTTCCGCACGCCGGTGAGCGATTCGGAGCAGTACTACGAGGCGCTGAAATTGCGCGGCGTTGCGACGGCCCTGGTCAAAGTCCCGGGAGCCTCGCATGGTGGATTGGCGGCCCGGCCCTCGCAGTCAGCGGCGAAGGCGAGCGCTATTCTCGCCTGGTACCAGCGCTATCGGGCGCCCGCTGGCGATGTGTCGAGACCTGACATCCACTGAGCGGGCTCCCCTCTCTTATGGGAGATGGCATACTCTGCCGTTGCCCGAAAACAATACAGCTGGGGGCCTGTCAGTCGAGCTCCCCGCTCCTTTTCCGATTTTCTTGCCGCCGCGGAGGCGCTCTCATGCCCGTCAAGTTGACCGTCAACAATCAGAGCCACGAGCTCGACATCGATCCGAACATGCCGCTGCTGTGGGCGATCCGGGATCATCTGCAGCTCACCGGGACGAAGTTCGGTTGTGGAATGGCCCTGTGTGGGGCATGCACCGTGCATGTCGAGGGGCAGGCCATCCGATCGTGCGTCACACCGGTGTCGGCCGTTGAGGGCAAGAGCGTCACGACCATCGAAGGTCTCGGCACGCCTTCGGGCAAGGCGGTGCAGGACGCCTGGGTCCATCTGGATGTGCCGCAGTGCGGCTATTGCCAGAGCGGACAGATCATGTCGGCCGCCGCGCTGCTGGCCGGAAATGCAAAGCCCACCGATGCCGATATCGACGCCGCCATGGCCGGCAATATCTGCCGCTGCGCCACGTACGCACGCATCCGGAGCGCGATCCACGAGGCCGCGAACGCCCTCCCCGCCGCGTCGAAGGGCTGAGCCGCACTTCATAAGGATCTGACCATGCACTTCCGTTACCTGAAAGACCCGTCGTCGTTGTGGCCTGGCGCGTCCGCATCGGAGCTGACACGCCGGGATTTCCTCAAGTTCACTGCGATCGCGGGCGCCGGACTGACGCTCGGAGCGGTGTTGCCGGGCCGTGCCTCTGGCGCCGCCACCGCGGCATCGCTCGCTACGCCGTTCGTGCGCATCGATCCTGACAACACGGTCACCGTGATTTCGAAGCACGTTGAGGCGGGGCAGGGTGTCTGGACCGGCCTGCCCACCCTCGTTGCCGAGGAGCTGGATGCCTCCTGGGCGCAGATGCGGATCGAGAGCGCACCGGCGAAAGTGCCGACGTACGGCAATCTCGCGTTCGACCCCAAGGGCAGCGTGCAGGGCACCGGCGGATCGACTGCGATTGCCAACTCCTGGATGCAGCTGCGCCAGGCGGGAGCGACCGCCCGCGCCATGTTGGTTGCCGCGGCCGCCGCGCAGTGGAAGGTTCCGGCCTCGGAGGTCACCGTGAGTGACGGCGTCGTCGCCCATGCCAAATCCGGCAAGAAGGCGAACTTCGGCGAGCTCGCCGCCCGCGCCGCGAAGGTGCCTGTCCCCACCGATGTGAAACTCAAGGACCCGAGCCAGTTCAAGATCATCGGCCGCGACAAGCTGCCGCGGCTCGACAGCCGTGCAAAGTCCTTCGGCCAGCAACAGTTTGCGATCGATGTCATGTTGCCCGGAATGATGACGGCAGTCGTCATGCGGCCGCCGCGTTTCGGCGGCAAGGTGGCGTCGTTCGATGCAACGCAGGCCAAGGCCGTAGCGGGCGTGGTGGACGTGGTGCAGATCCCGCGGGGTGTTGCCGTCATCGGGCGCGATACGTGGTCGGCGAAGAAAGGCCGTGAGGTGCTGCAAGTCACCTGGGACGAATCGGGCGCGGAAAAGCGCAGCACCGCGCAGATCATGGCGGAGTACAAACAACTGGGCCAGACCCCCGATGCCGTGAAGGCGGCGAAGGAGGGTGACGTTGAGGCCGCTTTGAAAGGCGCGGCGCACGTGATCGATGCGGAATTCGAGTTCCCCTATCTGGCGCATGCGCCGATGGAGCCTCTGACCGCCGTGGCCCGGCTGAGTCCGGAGAAGTGCGAGATCTGGGCCGGGTGCCAGTTCCAGACCATAGACCAGGTCAACGCCGCCAGGGCCACCGGCCTGAAGCCGGAGCAGGTGGTCATCACCACTCTCGCCGCGGGCGGCACCTTCGGGCGGCGCGCGAACGCGGAATCGGATTACATCGCGGAAGTGGCCTCCATCGCGAAGGCTGTGGGCGGGAAGTATCCCGTGCGCCTCATCTGGACCCGCGAGGACGACATCATGGGTGGCCGCTACCGGCCCATGAACTATCACCGCATCACCGCGGGGTTGAGTCAGGACGGCAAGGTGGCCGCCTACAAACAGCGGATCGTCGGGCAGTCCATCATGGCTGGCACCCCATTCGCCGCCATGATGAAAGAGGGCGTCGACCCGACCGCGGTCGAAGGCAACGCCGCCGAGCAGTACGACATCGAGAACGTGCACGTCACCTGGAGCCAGCCGAAGAGCGCGGTTCCGGTGCTGTGGTGGCGGTCCGTTGGCCATTCTCACATCGCGATCTCCAAGGAGATCATGTTCGATGAGCTGGCGGAAGCCGCGGGCAAGGATCCGGTGGCATTCCGCATGGCGCACCTCGAAAAACACCCGAGACACCGCGCCGCCCTGCGTCTTGCGGCGGAAAAGGCCGGGTGGGACAAGCCATTCTCGAAGGAAAAGGGCCGCGGACGCGGAATCGCCGTGCAGGAATCCTTCGGAACCGTCGTCGCGCAGGTCGCCGAGGTGACCGTGACGGGCGATACGATCACGGTGAATCGTGTCGTCTGCGCCGTGGACTGCGGTGTTGCCGTCAACCCGGACGTCATCCGCGCGCAGATGCAGAGCGGCATCGGTTACGGTCTGGCGGCGGCGCTGCATGGGAAGATCACCCTGACCGACGGCCGCGTCGATCAGACCAACTTCCACCAGTACACCGTGCTGCGCATCAATGAGATGCCGCGCGAAATCGAAGTCCACATCGTGCCGTCGGCGAATCCGCCTTCCGGAGTCGGCGAGCCGGGACTGCCGCCGATCGCCCCGGCTGTCGCCAACGCCGTGCGCATGGCGACCGGCATCAAGCTGCGCAAGTTGCCTTTCGACCTGGCCGCGGCACGTACCGCCAAGGCCTGACGATCGTCGCACCCCAGGTCCTCTGCCTC
>CAZDTG010000192.1:0-6924 GCA_964508005.1 uncultured Steroidobacteraceae bacterium | reverse complement strand
CAGCCATTGTCCCGTCGCAGCCTGCATCGTCACAAACCCTTACAAACCCTCACAAACAAACACGGGTGCGGGCGCCGCGCGCTCTGCGGCCGGTGTTGGCGCTGCAAAGCTCGCGGGCTCCTGTATACCATGCTGACTTTGCACCGCAAAGCATTTTCGTAGGAGCATTCGATGTTGGTTGAAAACATCTCTGATACGGCGCGCTGGATGGCGTACACCCGGGCGCTCGAGTCCGAGCGGCCCGACGCCTTGTTCCGTGACCCGCTCGCGCGGCGGCTGGCGGGAGACGCCGGGGAGGCGATCGCGCGGGGAATCGGCCAAGCGGAGTTCATCGCACGCAGCATTGCCGTGCGTACGGCCGTCCTGGATGAATTGATCGGGCAAACGGTGCAGCGCCACGGGATCGATCTGGTTTTGAATCTGGCGGCCGGGCTGGACACGCGCCCCTGGCGCCTCGCACTGCCGTCCGCGCTGCGGTGGTTGGATGTCGATCTTCCGGACATACTTCGTTACAAATCCGGTGTCGTAAGCGGCGAGTCCGCACGCTGCCAATACGAAGCGGTGCATGCGGACGTCACCGAGCCAGGCGGGCGTGCCACGGCATTTGCGCGCTGCGCCGGCGCCCGGCGCGTACTCGCGGTAACTGAGGGATTCCTGGTGTACCTGCGGCCCGAGCAGGTCACCGCGCTGGCACGCGATCTGCGCGAACAGCCCTCATTCCAATGGTGGCTGACCGATCTGACCGGACCGCGGGCGCTCGATATGCTGCAGCGTGTCTGGGGCCCGAAGTTCCGCGATGCAAAGTTTCAGTTCGGGCCGCGCGACAGCGTCGGGTTCTTCCAACAGCTGGGTTGGCGGGAGGAGTCGTTTCGCTCCTCGCGCGAGGAAGCCGCACGACTCAACCGCGACACGCCGATGCCCCTGTTGAGTCGTGTGCTGCTGCGGCTTTCCTCGGCGTCGTTTCGCGAGGAGTTTCGACGACTCGCCGGCGTGGCGCTGCTGGCGAGGGACGATATTCCGCCCTAGTTGCGCAGCTCCACGGCTATCTGCAGGCGCATCATCGGGAACACAGCCCACCCGTTTCGCGTGTCATGTCTTGAGCCACCGCCGGCGCTCGGGCGGAAGATTGTCCAACAGCCAACGCGCGGCGTCCCGACTCACGGCACCCGGAGGCAGCGCGCGCTCGATCCCCTCCGCTCTGTCGTCCGCTCGCGCGGTCGCATCGAATCCCACTTTGGTCACGAGGCCGCCCTGCTCCAGCGGTTCGGACCGGTCCGTTCCGGCAAGCGGCACGAGCAGCAGGTCACGCTCCATCCGCATGCGGTTGGTCCGCGCCCACTCCACCGCTATGGGGTCCCAGGGATCGATATCGGCATCGACCACGGTCACCCGCTTGACGATACTGACTGCCGCGAACACGGCAAACATCACGCGGCGCGCCTGGCCCGGACGAGGCTTGGCCAGCTGTACGACAACGTCCGTCCGTCCGGAGCCGGCCTCGGTGACCGCGACATCCCTGACATTGGGTGCGACCGCGGCGACCGTCTCGAGAAGGCCGGCCGCGATGGGCAATGCTCCGAGGTAAATGTGCTCGCGGTGGTACCCCGGCTCGATCACCTGGAACATCGCATCCTTGCGCCGGGTCTGCGCACTGAAAGTCGCGAGCCACCCCGGCCCGTAGCTCTCGTACATGCCGTGGTATTCCGATACCAGCCCCTCCTCCACTGGCCGGTTCGCTTCGATGACCCCTTCCAGAACCAGCTCCGCATCCGCCGGAACGAGCAGGTCCACCGTGCGTGCGGGCACGACTTTCACCGGTGAGCCCAACAGCCGTCCCGCGCATTCCAACTCGTCGTCACCCACACCCAGATACAGGCACGCGGCCAATTGGATCGCCGGATGGGTCCCGATCGCGACGGCGATCTCCAGCGGCCGACCCGAGGCGGCAGCGCGCCGTGCGAACAGCGCAAGATGATGGTTGGGGGCAATTCCCACCATCGCGCTCCGTTCATCCAGGATCGCGAGGCGGGCGAAGGAGAGATTGCCGCGACCGCTCTCCGGATCGCGCGCCAGGATCACTCCCGCCGTGATGTAGGGGCGCGATTCACGCTCGAAGAACGTCGGAACCGGCAGGCCGGCGAGCGGCGCGGTCTCGAGGACCACTTCCTGTACTGGCCCTGTGGCCAGCCGCACCGGTGGAATCACCTCGCGGATCGATCGTTGAATTGTTGGCAGGATCTCGTCAACACGGATGCCAAGGGCAGCGGCGACACGCGCCCGCCCGGTCAAGAGATTGCCAACCACTTTGAGGCTCGATCCGCTGACGTTGTCGAACACGAGCGCCGGCCCCGAATCGGCGGCAGACAGAAAAGCGGACAGCTCGTGGCGCAGGTCGACCGGCTTGCCGATATGCAGCAGCTCCCCTTCGCGCTCGAGCCGGGTCAGGAAGGGACGGATGGATTGATCGGAGCTCATGGATACGGCCGGTGTCATTCCCTGGGGGCCGGCTGCCAGCGTTTCACGAGCCCGCAATCGATGTCGAGCAGATCCAGACAACGGTCCACCGTCTGATCGATGACATCGTCGATCGTCTTCGGCACGAGATAGAACGCGGGAACCGGCGGCATGACGATGGCACCGTTCTCAGTGGCAGCCATCATGCTGCGCAAATGGCCTTGATGCAGCGGCGTTTCGCGCACCACCAGAACCAGACGACGCCGCTCTTTCAGTACGACGTCCGCGGCGCGGCTGAGCAGGGTATCCGTCGTCCCGTACGCAATATCCGACAGCGTGCGGATGGAGCATGGAACGATGATCATGCCGCGCGTCTTGAACGAGCCGCTCGAGATCGCTGCGCCGAGGTCGCTGTTGGAATAATTGACCGTGGCCAGCACACGGACCTCAGCGGTGCCCAGGCCGCACTCCTCCTTGAGCGTCCGGGCGGCGGATTTCGAGATCACGAGATGGACGGGGATGTCGTGATTTCGCAGGACGTGCAACATCCGCACGGCGTACGGTGCGCCCGATGCCCCGCTGATGCCGACGACGAGCGGCAGGCTCACCGGGCTGGCTCCGCAGCCTGGGAGACGCCTCCGGGCAGGCCGGCGCCGGCATAGAAGGTCGAGGCGGGAGTCGTCCTGAGGAACTCGGCTGCAATCATGGCATTCGATTCACTCGCCGGCGTCGATGCATCGTCATCTAACGGCACGCGCTTGCGGAAAGCAACCCAGGCGGCTGCCGGAGCCGCCCCGAAGGAGCGCCGCGGGTCCTGGGCCTTGCGCACATCGAGCCACAGGCTCGCCTCGAGCAGATTGGCGCCCAGCAGATCGGTCGTCAGCGAGACGGCCTGCCGCGCCCGCTGCACCTTGATGCGGGTCTGCGCCTGCAGATCCTCGACGGTGGTCTCCAGCGCGCTGCCGAAAGGCGCCACCGGATTCATCAGGCTCTGGACCTCCTGCTGCAAGTCCGACGGCAGATAACCGCTGTCGTGCCTCTCCCAGTGGGTGAGCACGTCCGACACCGCAACTACCGTGAAGAACGTGCTGCGAAAGCGCTCGATGCGCAACATCACGGCGACGTCCATGTTGGCGAGCGCAATGACGAAATTCTCCAGCTTGTTCGCCATGGGAAAGGGATCCCAGTTCGCGTTCGAGACGATATAACCGTGCTGCCCGTGGCTGTGCGGACCTCCCTTCACGTAGTACTTCATCATCTGCGGGGTCGCGAGCTCCCACGAGTCCTGCGGCCCCAGACCGACGTGCACCGCGGGGTTGTGGTCGGAGGAATTGGCCTGGAACAACACCGCCTCGCGCAGCGCCGACCATTCCTCCCAGGCGCCGGCCTGCCGGATGGAGGAAGCCCGCAGGCTCTCCGGGTCCTGGATGATGCGCTTCGGATCGGTGTCGAAAAGATAGCTGCCCTTGATCATATCCAACACCCGCGCGGCGTCCCAGTTGAGCCAGCGCTCGGGCCGGTCGCGCTGTACCACGGTGCTGAGCGGTGTGATGCTGCTGTTCATGCCGTCGAGGCTGATTGCGTAGACGAGATCGGCCCACTCGAGCGCCTGGCGCGCATCGTATACGACCAGGGCGGCCTGGCCGGTTGCATAGGCATCGCTGCTGGTGAGCGCGTTCTCATCGGCTGCGAAAGGCTGGATCGGGCTCAACCCGGCCTGTTTCAGGGCATCTGCAGCCGGCATGCGCGTGCCGTGATAATAGGCCTCGCCCACGCCAACCATGGCCGCCGCCACGTTGCTCAGCTGCGCCAGATCCCCTTCGCCCACCGTGCCGCGCGACTGCACGACCGGCGTGATCCGCTTGTTCAAAAGATCGAGCAGCATCTGGCTGAGCTGCGGGCTCGGCGCGTTGTAGCTCATCTCGTTGGCCCGCACGACCATCATGGCGCGAACGATGTCCTCATCCATGACCTCGGGTCCGAATCCCGCGTGGGTGCCGCGGCGGAAGGCATCCAGTTGCAGCTGCTCCACTTTCGGCTTGTTGCGCGGTGATGCCGCATCGCCGGCGAACAGCACGGTCTCGCGATTGTCCCCGGTGCCGCGGTTGAACCAGTAGACCGCGACGCCTTCGGCAGTGGCCTCGAGGAGCAGCCCATAGTTGTCGGCCTGCCGTTGCCGGGCTTCAGGACTCAGTTGCACCTTCGCGCCATGGCGCGCGACAGCCACGATCTGTTCGATCGTCACGTCGTGTCCCGTGAGCGTAATGGTCTCGCCGCTCAGCGTCTCATCGCAGGGTGTGTAGGATTGTCCCGCGAACGCGGGCACCCCGATGGCGCCGGCGCCGAGCGTGAGAATTGCAAGAAGTCGCGTGCGCCAGTGATGGCGGGATGACGAGTGCACGTGGGGTCCTCCGGTCGTTGGTTGTTAAATTTGTTCGCAACGGGGCGCCAGCCATCAGTTGCGGTCGTGCCTGGCGGCGCGCCAGATTATAGTAGCGCGCTCAAACAGCCAATCTGCTCATGAAGCCGTCGTCACTGCGATGACCGGCCCTCATGCGGCACCCGCCGGCGGTTGCCGCCCGATGCCGCAGACGAGGATGCGCACCGCCTGGCGGATCGTCATGTCGACTTCGCCCGGCTTCGGGCCTCCATCGACCGCCATCATCGCCCGGATGAGCAGGTCGAAGGTGATCATGTCATGGAACAGTGCGGCGCTCCGTGCCGGGTCCGCGTCCGCCCTTGCAGAGCCGTGCGCCTGCTGCTCGATGAGAAACCCCTCCAGGATGGCACGCGTTACGGAGGGACCGTTCCGATACCAGCTCAGACCGACTTGAGGATGCCGCAGCGCCTCCGCGAGGACGAGGCGCTGCAATGCCAGGTGGCGCGGCTGCAGGAGGATTCGCAGCAGCGCCGTCGCGAATTTTCTGAGTCCTGCCTCGAGAGACAGTCCGGTGAGCTTCAGCCGCTTGAGCGGCAGGAGGAGATCGTTGACCGTCCCCTCCATGGCGGCAACGAACAGCCCGTCCTTGCCGCCGTAGAAGCTGTAGACATTGGCCTTGGAGCCGCCAACGTCGCCCACGATGTCGTCGATCGTAACGCCGTCGAAGCCTCGTTCGAGAAAGAGCTTCGATGCATGCGCACGCAGGAGAGCGTCACGTGCCTCGCCGCGTCGCGTCCGTCGCGGCCGGGCCTGGCCCCCCCCGCGGGCCACAGTGTCGGTCACCCGGACCGCGCCACTAAGCGGATCTCCGCAAGCAGATCGTCGATCGCATCGAGGCAGAACTTGAGAGTGCTCTCGTCCACGAGCTCTCCATGCACGATCTTTTGCGTCACACCGGCAATCGTGACTTGCGGCCGCGCTACGACGCGCGCCAGCGTCCCGGCGAGCGTCTCGCGCAATTGCGCATGCGCGCGTGCGCCGCCCACGTAACCGGGCGAAGATGTCATGATCAGCGCGGGCTTGTTCTTCAGCGGGGAAGCGAAGCCGGGCCGCGATGCCCAGTCGATCGCGTTTTTCAACACGCCCGAGGTGCCGTAGTTATATTCCGGCGAGCAAAGGACGATACCGTCGCTTGCGGCGATCGCCTCCTTCAATGCCCGCACCGGCGGCCGCAGGCGCTCGCCGTCGAGGTCGGCGTTGTAGAGAGGCACATCGTCGAGCGGAAACAAGGTGAGCGACGCTTTGTCCCGCAGCTTCCCGGCCAACGTGCGCAGGATCGCCGTGTTGCACGACTCCCGCCGTATGCTGCCGGAGAGCCCCAGCAGCCGAAATTCCGTCGTGGCAGCCAAATTCATTCTCCATCGCAAGCGTGGTTGGCAGCATATCGTACTGTACTGTACAGTACAATCCGGATGCGGGCCGCGAGCTTGACCGGGACATCAGAAGTATTTCGCGAAAACCGCGGATCGCGCACTGAGTCGCGGAAATATGGAAAACGATCGCGCAGGATGCGGGCGCATCGGACCGTCACGTCAGCCAGGCAAGGCGCACGAGCTCATTCCGACGTCCGGTCACAACGGAGCCAACAGCGAGGCCGCCATGACTACGCGCAAACCGAAGCCCACCTTTCCGTCCGAGATCGAATTGCAGCTCGAGCAGCTGCGGCTTCAGACGGTCACGGTCGAGCCGAAGGCATCGGCTCGCAATGCTCGGAGCTCGCAGGTAAGGCAGCGGCCGGCAGCGCGATCATTGCCCCATCGAGGCAGGATCACGCTGCATTAAATAAGCGCGACGGGGCAACCCGCCCGGTCACTTCGCTGGCGCGAATCGCACCGCCGCCTTGGCGCGGGCGCGCGCGGCCTCGATTTCCCGGTCGCGCGGGTCTGCGGTCGTCACCAGCGATGCGATCAGAGTCGCGGCGGCCGCGGCGACCTCGTCGATCGCCCGATCGAATGCCGCCTGGTTCGCCTTTGACGGGCTGTTGAAGCCGCTCAGCTTCCTCACGAACTGCAACGAGGCGGCGCGAATCT
>CAZDTG010000191.1:0-6954 GCA_964508005.1 uncultured Steroidobacteraceae bacterium | reverse complement strand
TGCCGCTCACCCACGGACGGACGCGGACTCTACGGTAATGGCTTAAAGACCAATACTGCGGCCATGGTATCGCCCAAGTGGGGCATCGATACGTACATCCGATCGAGCTCGCTCGAGTACAGGCTCGTCTTGGCCATTACAGCTGTGTCGACTGTTGGTTGCCGGCGATACACGTCGTTGGCCTCGATGGTATACGTCTCGATGTGACCGACTCCGGTAGATACGTAAATGCGCTGCCGTTTCTGGTCGACGAAGATACCGTCCGCCCAACCACCAATCGGCAGAGTTGCGACCGGGTGTCCGTTGCTGGCATTCAGCACGATAATCGACCCATGCATCGGAGAGTCGCGGCATGCCACATAAAGCCGGTCATGCGCGCCGTCGAGCGTGATAGCGAGATTGGCATGTCCGCCCGCAGGCAATTTCCAGGTATCTACCACGTGTCGCGTCTTCAAATCCACAACGGCCACCGCGGTTTCATCGACGAGATTGACATAGAGCAATTGTTTTCCCGAATCAATGACCGAAGCCTCGAGACCGGGGGTTGCAATTGGAATATCAGCCACCTTCTCCATTCGAACAGTGTCCACCACAGAGATGAGCGAGTGGTCCATGCCGGCATCTTCGCCGCCATTGTTCACGTAGATGAATCGCGATTGCGGATCGTAGATAAACCAATCGGCTCCGCGCGCGAGAGGGATTGTCTTGATCAGCGAATAGTCCTCGCCGCTGAATACCTTCACGTTGCCCTTCTCGCTGTCTGCCACAAACAGGCGATTCAATGTCGGGTTATAGAAGACTCCGTGTAGATTGCCAAAGCCGGATATCATCTTCAGCACGTGCCCGTCCTTCAGATCGAGAACGGCAACCGCCTTGGCAGCCTGCGGCGTGGCGAACAGCCGTTTGCCAACCAAATCGATGGACAAATAGTCTGAATAGGGACCAGGTGGAACGGCCGGCATCGTCATCGATCTTTCCAGCACAAAAGGACGGTCGTCCGCCGATGCTTGCGGAGCACCGAGTGAAAAGCAACTTGCCAACAATACGGCCGTCGTGTTGAGCAAGCGGCTGCCCAAGCCGGCATATCCGGCACGTTCGCCAAGGCGGTTCCCGCTAAAGTGGTTCATATGCGCTCAATACTTATAACTGACGGAAAGACCGAATGTGCGCGGCTGAATTACCGAAGCGGCCAGCGGCGGCGAGAACCCATCGATGGTTTCGGATGTGAGCCGATTGAAACCGTACGAATTGCCGACATTCTTGATGTAGACCTCGCCTGCCAGGTCACCGCGGCTCAGGCCCGCGCGCAAATTGACCGTGTCGTATGAAGGCATGGTGGGTCGTACTTCCCCTGCCGGCAGTCCTGAAATGAAATCCATGACCCGAGCTCCCTGATATTGGTAACTCGCGCCTACAAAGCCGTCGACCTTGGCAGTGAAGGGAAAATCGTAGTCCGCGGACACGTTGGCGGAGAACTTGGGCACGTCGGGCAGCCTGTCTCCCGCTTTCCCGCTGATCCCAGGCGAGTCCGTAGTCAGGTGTGCATCGGTATAAGCGGCATTCGCCGCCAGGTTGAGCCCATCGAGCGGCTTCCAGGTCCAGGCAATTTCCGTCCCGGCGCTGCGCGCGTTGGCTCCGTTCCCCGTGATCAGGAAGCCCCCGATTTCCGACAGTACCTGAACGTCCTTCCACTCGATGTCGAAGCCGGATACGTCGATGGTCATCCGCTGTTCGGGCAGGCTGGCTTTGTAGCCAAGCTCATAATTGGTGAGCTTGTCTGGCCCATAGGTCGCCGGGGCGCCGGCGTACACGCTCGTAGTGGTGAGACCCGTGGGGCCGCCGGGCCGGAAGCCTGACGCGACCCGCACGTAGACCATGTTGTGAGCGTCGAAATTGTAGCTCGGGGAGAAAAGGAAGGTGGTTGAGTTGCTGGACGTGTCTGCAATGGCTACGGAGGGCGGGCCGTTCAATAGGCCGGAGAACGGAGTCACATTGCTCTCAGCATCGTGCGTGACCCGCACCCCCGCCAGAATCTTGAATTTGGCCGTCAGGTGATAGGTCAGATCGGCGTAGCCGGCATATTCCTTGTATGAATCGTGGTTCGGGTCCGTGAAAATTCCGCCGGGCACAGGTACGGTGAGGCCGGTTACAGTGCTGAAAGGGTCAGCAAACTTTTCAGGCTGGACACCCTTCTCGTGAGTGAAGAAGAATCCACCCAACCACTCGAGCGTATCGCTATTCGGCGAAACAAGCCGGAGTTCCTGGGTGATCTTATGGTGATGGAGCGATACATTGTCGAACACCCCCAGGTTTGGAACATTGATGATTCCCGCAATCAGAGGGCCGAATCTGTTGGTGAAGTCGGTTCCCCAACTTGCTGTTTGCCCCTGATAGCTGGTGATGGAGGTGAGCGCGGCCCAGCCAAAATCATAGTTGGCGCGCAGGCTGTAGTGAGTACTCCTGAGATCCCAGTCCTCATTCCCGTAGCGAAACTGCTGGTACTTTCCATAGATTGGGGTCAGGTTGGAGTTGACGTCCACGGCCGACGTGCCGTTGGAGAGGGAGTCCTGGATCAAGGCGGAAAATTGCGCTGAAAATTGGTCTGTAGGCTGCCACAGGACAGCGAGGCGCCCGCCGTCCACCCGTGCGCTGTTGACGTTCTTTCTGTTGAGATTAGGGTCGTCGATATAGCCAGGATCGTGACGATCGAACGCACTGATGCTAACCCCCAGCTTATTCATGACCAGCGGACCATTCCACATGGCGCGCACGCCATAACCCTGGCCACCGCCGTCGACCGCGTTGCCGTCGAGTTCGACCCGGCCGCCATACTTCGTCAAGCCGGGCGGAATGGTGACATACTTGATCAGGCCACCCATGGCGCTGGCGCCATACAACGTCCCCTGCGGGCCACGCAGAACTTCGATGCGCTGAAGCGATGCAGGATCGATATCAATCGTAGTCAGGGATCCCAGGGCGTTAGCCGTCGCCGACCCGTAGGGCGAGTCATCAATGTAGGTGGCGGTCGTGGCCGCAATCGCAGCGCCCCAACCGGTGGTGACGCCCCGCAGGACGACTACGGTCTGTCCGGGTTGCGAAGAAATCAGATTCAGCCCCGGCACTGTAGCAGCATAGTCGGCCAGCCGGACATCCCCGCGACGCGCGAGATCGTCAGCCAGCAGCGCGGTTACTGGAGCCGCGACCTGGAGCAAACTCTCCGATCGCCTTTGGGCTGTCACGATGACTTCACTGAGGTCATTCCGGTCCTTTGTCACATCCTCAGCTGAAGCGGATTCCCCGGCGTACTCCGGTGCCGCTCCGGCGGCGCCGATCGTTTGAATGGCAATCGTGCCATCGGCAGGGCGCACGAACGTCAGACCCGACCCTTTCAAGAGTTGGCCCAGCGCATCGATCGGGGTGAGCTCACCCCGAACAGCCGGGGCCGTCTTGCCGGAGGTCAGCGTCGTCGGGGCGACGACGGTCAAGCCGGATTGGCCGCCGAATGCCATGAGCGCATTCGCGAGAGGCATGGCTTTGATTTCAAAATGTCGCGACGAATCGTCAGCCGCCAGGACCACCGATCCTGTGCACAGCACCAGCGTTGCGAGCAGAGCCGCGAGAGAACGGCTGGCGAGCGCAGTACCTTCGGAAGGTAGATGCCACAGCCCCGCGCGGCGCGCCGGCGTCGCCCTGTCATAATTCGTCATCCTCACGCTCCCCCCTGCCGAATGGCGGTATTTGAAACTATGACGGATGAACCGCCGCAATCGACACCTTTGGATGGGTCGGGGACCAACAATATCGTGGTTGCCCGACATCGACCCTCATTGGATGTGGCGCACACGGATAGAGCAAGGGTTCGGCGTCCCAAGATCAGTTCGGACGGCGGACCGTTAGTGTCGATTGGCCGACCCCGAACGTCATATCCGCTGAATGGAATGCCGTGAGACGGGAGAAGTGCGATGCTGGGAGCGATTGCGCGGTGGATTCGGGATCGGTCCACCAGCCGCCAGATGCTCGTTTGCCTGGCGCTGATCATCATCTCCGCCCCAGTCGCAGTCCGCGCAGACGAAGCTACGATGCACTTCGAAATGAAGGCGCAGCCGCTCTCAGAAGCGTTGATGGCGTTCGGCGTTCAAACCGGATCAATCGTGATAGCCTCGAGCAAACTCACGAGCGGCAAGATGTCCAAGCCGGTGACCGGGCAACTGACCCGTCAGGAGGCCTTGACTCGGATGCTCCAGGGAACGGGACTTAAGTTCGAGACGAACGCCAATGGCACGATCCTGATCGTGCGTGCGCCCCGGCCCGATCGTTAAGCAGGGGGATTTGCGGCTGTTTGCGATCTCATGCGAGTGAATCGCCGCGGCTGTGATAATCTCAGTGAATATGCCGCTTTCGCCATGCGGATCAATCAGCACAGGTCATTGAATCATCGACGGCGGGACCGGCCTATATGGCAGTAGGTAATAACTTGCCGGCGTTGGCGTGGCGCGATACCCGGATGGATACGCTCTACGCTCGCCACTGGAGCGAGCTGTGCCACTATATTAAGCGGCACTTTGGTCCGGGCCCCCCCGATCCGGAAGATGTTGCACAAGACGCGTTCATGAGGTTCGCGGCAATCGATGACCGCGACGCCATCGATAACCCCCGCGCTTATCTGTTTCGTACAGCCCACAATATCCTGGTCGATGAGCACCGGCGCCTGGCCTTGCGTCGCACGAACCCGGCCGGCACCAAAGCGCAGCTCCTGAGTGACGATCGGACGCCCGAGCGCGTCTTAGTAGGGCGAGAGCGGCTGGAGGTTCTGACACGGTCTTTGCTCGAGATGCCCGCGGTGCGGCGGCGCTCGTTCTTGTTCAATCGGCTACAGGGGCTTTCCTGTGCAGCGATTGCGCGGATGACGGGGTACTCCGAGTCGGCGGTCAAGAAGCACATCGCCCTGGCACTCAGAGATCTTGAAGCCGCGCTGTCCGATGCCGAACGGGTTGGACCGAGTGATTCAGCATGATGACGATGGACAACGAAGAGAAGATTAAAGTCGCGGCGCGCGACTGGTTGCTGCGCTTGTCGCTCGGGTCACCGACAGAGGATGAGCGGGCACGATTTGCAGCCTGGTGCGCGGAGGATTCGCGCCACGCGGCGGCGTACCGCCGTTTTGAGTCGATCTGGCAGGACGCGGCGACGCTCGAGGAGCTCAAGCCCCTCGCCACGTTGCCGCCGCCCCGAGATGCCTGGTGGCGGCGCGTGCGTGCCAGCCTCGTAGTCCATCCGCTGCGCTGGGCGGCAAGTGCGAGTCTGACGATTGCGATAGTGGGGATCGGATTCTGGTTTCTGCTCACGCCGGCGTATTACGCGACGGGGATCGCCGAGGTGCGCGATATCCATCTGTCTGATGGGAGTGAGATAACCTTGGGCGCTCGCTCCTCGCTCGAGGTAGCCTTCCGCCATCACGAGCGGCGCGTGGTCCTCACGTCCGGCGTCGCGTTCTTTTCAGTGGCGAAGAATCCATCCCGCCCCTTCATCGTGCTGGTGGGCGATAAGGAAGTTCGGGACGTGGGTACCAAATTTGAGATTCGGAGAGACCTCGTCAGCATGCGAGTCTCGGTGGTCGAAGGCACCGTCGAGGTGATGCAGGTCCCCGATCGCGCAGGTGCGGCGAGCCGCGAAGCGCCACGCACTGCGAGCGTGGCGGCGAGAGTCACGCAGCCGGCGAGCGCGTCGATTCCCAACGGTGCACCGATCCCGCCGACTCTGCTCACATCGACCGAATCCCCGAATGAGCGTATTTTGACGGCCGGTCAACAGGTCACCACGGCGTTCGCCGGCGCGATCCCGGATCCGCACGTTATGCCGCCAGTGGACCCCGCGGCCTGGCGCCATGGACGCCTGGTCTATGTGGATACGCCGCTCAAGGACATCATTGCGGACGCCAATCGCTATTCCCGCGAGCCGATCGAGATAGCGGATGAGCGCGTGGCGAATATACGAATCTCGGTCACCTGTCCCAGTGACCGGATCGATGAGACAGTGGCGGCTCTGTCACGCAGTCTGTCGCTCAAGGTCGAGCGGCGCGAGGTGGGAGGCATTGTGCTGAGAGCGAGAGGATCGGGCGACTGATTCTCGGATAACGCATTCGTCGGTCAGAAAGTGTCTATTGCGCCCGCCCATCCGTCATAGCCTTTGATATCGCCGTTCGGCGAGCCAACTTGGTTTGGAGCAATTCCACCGGACGGGCCGCAGCGCATCCCTTCCGTGGTGGAACAGAAGGTCAGTCCCGCGCGGCTTCAATTGACGGCAGTCGTTTCAAGGGCTCGTGGGCATTTGCCACCGATGAGGAGAAGTACAATGTGGATGATTGGACGCTTGACGGCAATCACATGCACCGTTGCCGCGGTGATATCTCTTACCAGCAAGCCCGCACATGCTCAGGCCATGTCCGGGCGCGACATTGGTATGAATAGTGTCCATGTGGCCTATTACAAAACGCCGCCGGGCCGACAGGACGAATGGCTGGCAGTCTACAAAAAATATCACCAGCCCATCATGGACTATGAAATCAAAAAGGGTGTGGTCATCAGCAATACGATGTACGCGCCCAGGTACCATGACGGTGAGCAGTCCTGGGACTTCGTGATCATCACCATTTCACCGCCGGCCGGAAAGGGGCCGACACTCGGCATGACGCGCGCAGAGCTGATAAGGAATCTGTTTCCCAATGTCGAGGATTACGTACGAGGCGAGCGGCAGCGCTGGGCCTTGACCCTCCGGTGCCAGGAAGGAGATCTGGTCCAGATCGACACCACGCGCGACCCGTTGTCGTTGTATTACCCGCTCGATCCTCCCGAAGGGAAAAAGTGACGCGAGCCAGCAGGCTGCGGCCAGGTAAGGGCGAGCTGTTTCCGATGGTGCAGTCGGCCCCCACGACCGCTGTTAAGAGACGCTTGATCT
>CAZDTG010000190.1:0-7022 GCA_964508005.1 uncultured Steroidobacteraceae bacterium | reverse complement strand
ACACTGCGCAGCCCGCCTCTTTACCGCCGGGCGTTTGCGGATCCGGCGGGATGATGCGATCAGACAGAGCCTCGACCGTTGCCGCTTCGGCGAGCGTAAAAAACAACCATGAGCCTGGCTCCGCGCGCTTTGGCGGCTCGCCCGCATCCGGATGCCACGGCAACCGGCCCGCGATGATGTCTGCTTTGGCCACCGTGCTTCCCACGATGGCAAGACCGGTACCCTTGAGGAGATCGCGCCGACGAATACCGCTCATGGAGGGATAAAGCCTGTGGGTCAGCGCATGCAACGGCCCAGCCCCTCCAATGTTCCGCCGCCCGCGTGACGCGCTTCTCCGACCAGATGTTGATGGCGGCGGCGGATGCCATCGCGCAGATGGCCGGCCCGGATGAGTTGGTGCCCGACCCTCTCGACAAAAGCGTGCACGAGCGCGTGGCCACAGCCGTGCGGGAAGCTGCGTCCGAGCCTGTGATCGTGATTTGAGCGCGGCTCAGTACGGAACGCTGAACCGCTGGTAAGCCGCAGCGACCAGCCACAGAGGTCCTATCAACAGAAATTGCACATCCTTGAAGAAGGAGGGCCGTTTCCCCTCGATGGCGTGGCCGATGAATTGCCCGATCCAGGCCGCCACGAAAATCACCATCGAGGTGAGCCATAAGGGCCACGGCAACCCGGCAAGCCACTGAGTGATCAGCAGCAGAACTATGAACGCCAACAACACCCCAAGCGCGAGCGCCGGTGACAGGGCGAAGTAGTAGGTGAGGGCAGCGGCGGCGGTCAGCGTAGCCCAATTCAACCAGGGCGACAGATTGGCAAAGGCTTCGGGCACCGGCAGAGACCACAGCAGCCCCAGCACCGACAGCACGATCGGCGGCACACACAACCAGTGGAGCAGCTTGTTGGTCGGATTGGCATGGCTGGCGCCATACTCACCCAGCCAGTCAGTGACGGTGCGCATGCCCCGATTCTGCTCGCGGTTGGCCGCCGCCACAACCATCGGCTCTCTACGGCACGGCGGCCGGCTGCCTTGCCTTGCGCGCTCCGGCTGGCAAAGTGCGCCTTACCCGTGGGACGCGCGCGTCGTACCGTCGGCGTCGCGGCCAACTTCAGGCCAAAAAAAGCCCGGCGTCCTTGCGGACACCGGGCTCCTTACCAGCAATTATCTGTCGGCCGGCTCGCGGTTGCTTATGCGGCAGCTTCGGAGCCCATCATTCCACGCAGCTTGCCGAGGGCATTCGACTCGATCTGCCGGATGCGCTCTGCCGACACGCCGTACTTGTCGGCGAGGTCGTGCAGCGTGGCTTTGTCATCGGTCATCCACCGGCGTTGCAGGATGTCGCGGCTGCGATCATCCAGTCGCGCCAGCGCTCCCCGCAGGCGGTCCGACGAGTCATCTTCCCACTCCGCCGTTTCCACCTTCTCCGCCGGATCTGCATCCGCGGCAGGCAGGTAGGACGCCGGGCTGTAGACCTCCTCGTCATCGGACTCAGGCGTCGGGTCGAACGACATGTCACGCGCGGCAAGCCGCTTCTCCATCTCCGTGACTTCGCTCGGGCTCACCCCGAGGTCGCGGGCAACCGCGGCAGTCTCCTCTGCCGACAGCCAGGTGAGGTTCTTCTTCATGCGGCGCAGATTGAAAAACAGCTTCCGCTGCGCCTTCGTCGTGGCGATCTTGACCAGACGCCAGTTCCGCAGCACGTACTCATGGATCTCGGCGCGGATCCAATGAACCGCGAACGACACCAGGCGCACGTTCTGCGACGGGTCGAAACGCTTCACCGCCTTCATCAGGCCGACGTTACCTTCCTGGATCAAATCGCCCACGGGCAATCCGTACCCGCTGTAGCCGCGGGCAATGTGGACGACGAATCGAAGGTGCGACAGCACGAGTTGTCGAGCGGCGTCCAGGTCACCGCGGAAGCGGTAGCCCTCCGCGAGGTCACGCTCTTCCTCACGGGTCAGAACTGGAATTCTGCCAACTCGGTCCAAGTAAGCATCCAGGCTTCCCAGGGGACCGGCCAGCGCGAAGTCGCCGTTGCGGGCGATCAATGCGGTACTTGCGGTCATGAAATCTCCCATCGTTTGGGCGGCCATTTTAGCACTCGTACCTTTAGAGTGCTAAGGGCTACGAAAGTTCCGCGACCTTCTGCCCGTCGACACTCCATTTCGCCTTATGGGACAATAGCTTGGACCTGCCCAAGCTCCCTGGGAATCCCTCTTACGAGGGGGGCAACGGCCCGCCAGAGTGGAAGTTCCGCCGAGGGTGTGGCGGCGCTTCTGACCAAGCTCGAGCAGTGGAGCTCGTCGCCACGAAGCAGGTCAGCGTGCAGCAGGCTGGGGACGTCACCATCCCAGGACGCAATTCGCCGGAACCGGAGGCGTAGCCGGATCGGCGAGGTCAGCGACGCAACGGGAGCAAAGCCTTTGCAACCGGCGTCAAGTCAACGGAAGCACAAGCTAAGCGAGGGTGCAGCAAGGCGTACACCGGCTTATACGAGGGCATCATCGCGACGTCGGGTCCGAACTGTCGCGCCTCAATTGGACATATCGTCAACCCACCAGTTCCCCGGGCACTGGTTGTAGCCCTGCTGGCGTGCACCAGCTCCCTCCGCCAAGGTCTCTCCATGAGCGAACCGCCGCACCTCGACTGGACACGACGCCAGCCGCCCGTTCTCCGGGTGCCGGTTCTGCACATACTGACGTCCGCCAGCTCGCTCGCCGCTAAGGGCTCTCCACTAGCGTCCCCTGATGAAAGACAATCTTCCAGCCCTCCAACGAGCGTCGCCAGATCGTCGCCCGGCGAGTGATACGCGCGCCTTGCCGCAGCGTGTAGGTAAGCAGATATAGCTCAGGGGCCAGTTCCTGGCAGCGAAAGTCCGTCGTGTCCCACGGTTCCGCGCCGGGACTTCTGTGCCGTTCCTCCACCACATCCAACACGTGCCAGCGGCTATAGCGGCGCCCCGACGCGTCAATTTCCCAGAAATCCGCGGCGGTCATGTTCTCGAAGTCTGCGCGGGTCGTACCCAGCTCCGGGCGATGGAAAATGGGCTCCCTGCGCCGGAGCTCGGCCAGCACGTCGAGCAGCTTCGGATCGGTGGTCGAGGCCAGTTCCACGTCGGTACTCTCGGTCGAGTGCCCCTGGAAGCCTCATTATCCTCGTCCCGCGCCCGCCGGCGAGGTTTTCCGCCCACGATCCCGGATTTGGCAATCCACGGCGGATGGGCGCGCCCGCGGTTGCGCGAGGGCCGCCGGGGGTCGCGTGAGGGTGCCCGCCGCCGCGCGCGGGCGCCTACCACCGCGTGAGGACCGCCTGCCATCGCTTGAGGGCCGGCCGCCACCGCGTGAGGACCGCCCGCGCGGCCACGTGCTGGCCGCGCCCCGCCCGCAGATCGCCGCTAGCTGATCTCAAGCACGACTTTCCCTTGAGGGTGCGCGCGTTCGACCCGCTGTTGTGCCTCCGCGGCATGGTCTAACGGGTACGTCGCCAACACGCGCGGCCTCACCTTACCCTCATTGACCAGGCGGCCGATCTCCGTCAGCTCGGCGGCGTCAGGATGCGCCACAAAGTTCATTGCCCTCGCATGATGCTCGCGAGCTTTGGCCTCCGATGGCCTGGCGAGCGTCGACACCATGGTGCCGCCATCCTTGAGAATCGCCCATGAGCGCTCCTGCGTGTCTCCGGCAACGAGATCGAAGACCAGATCGACATCATGCAGCGCTTCCTCGAAGCGTTCCGATCTATAGTCGACGATCTCATCCGCTCCCAGGGAGCGCGCGAAACCCACATCCTGTGACGATACAGTGGTGCATACCACCGCATCCCTTGACTTGGCGAACTGTATGGCAAGATGCCCGACGCCGCCCGCGCCCCCGTGAATCAACACGCGCTGCCCCGCGTGCAGATTGCCCTCATCGAAAAGTCCCTGCCAGGCGGTAAGTCCCGCGAGCGGTATCGCAGCGGCCTCCGAATAGTCGAGCCGCTCGGGTTTCGGTGAGCACAAGTCCGCCTTGATCGCGACGTATTCCGCATAGCCACCCGAGCCGGCATCGAGCATGGCGTACACCGCATCACCTTCGTGGAAGTTGCGCACAGCGCGGCCGCAGCGCTCGATCGTGCCCGAGATATCGCGGCCGAGAACTCTCGGCAGCTGCTGCTGTCTCACCGGCGGATACGTGCCAGAGCGGATCTTGCAGTCAACCGGATTGACACTGGCCGCATGCACCTTGATCAGCACCTCGTCGTCCCTGGGCTCCGGAATCTCCACGTTCTCGAGCTGCAGGACTTCCGGGCCGCCAAACGAACGGATGCAGACTGCTTTCATCTTGGCCATGGTGTAGCTCCGGTTCGACCTCGCGCCCCGATGCCGAAGCAACACCCGGACCGCGCCGCAGTTCCGGTCATATCCGACGATTCGCCCCGCTATTCCCCCTGTCCCCGTTCAGCTGGCGCCCACACACAACGTAGCGGGACAGGCGGGCCTGCCCGCGACGCCGCGCTTCAGGCTGTGCTGGAGCTAGCCCGCCCGTCGTTGCTCCTATAGCGGACAGGACCGTGGCGCACCCTGGCGCACCAGCAGGTAAGTATGCGTACTGCCTCCGGCTGCGGGAGTACCGATTGCGGAAATATTTCCCTGGCAATCGATTCCCGTGGCATCCGACAGCAGCACCTTCGGCCCGCCGACCAGGTAGAAAGTAAGGTTATAGGTCGTTCCAGCCATGTAGACGTACGCACGAGTCAGCGACTCTCCCGTCACCTTCGAAATCGTGGTCGTCGCACCTACGATCTCGTGATAGTCGTTGATGCCGTTCGCCGAGCTGTTGAACTCGGGACCCGCGATGGCCCCCAGATCGGTCATGACCCCGTTTTTCCACAGGAAACCATGTTTTGCAGAGTTGAGGCTGGAAATCTGCGAATATGCGGAGTCGGAGTAACCGACGACCTCACCCTTCTTGTTGAGGCCATAGGCGATGCTAATGGGGGGTACACCGTTGGAAAAGGCGCCCGGCAGCACTCCCAGATCCGTCACGGTGACCTTGCCGCCCGCAGCGGTAACCCACATCGCGGCATGCACGCCGAAGAACGGCAATTGAGAGAACCCAACTTCGGCCACGCTGTTATAAGCGTAAATCGTGCCACCGCTTCCTCCCAATTCCGGATAGTAAGGCGGCGCGGGGGTGCCGATCTCGGATTGCCAGAGAAGCCCCTCGCCCGACTCCTGAACCCCGAGATCGATGACCGCATAGCTGGGCGGCGTAGCGGCCAGTGCGGCAGTGCTGAACGGCAGGGCTATCAATGTAGCGAAAAGAGTTGCGTGATGCATGGCATGTCTCCCCTTCAGAAATCCAGACCAACTCTGACGTGCCCGTTTCGATGCAGGCAGATGTCGACCGTCTTTTCCGTCGAGCGTCAGGAGACATTCTCATCCGGGGGGTGTGACACATCAATGACGCATCAATGTAGTCGTCGTCCAGTCGAGGACACCGCCACGCTTACGACGTGGGAGCCGCCTCGGCTTTCGCCTGCGTCGAGCCTGTGCGACGTAGCGAAGTGTCGCCCCCTGTTCGCGCTCGTGAGCCATAATTGCGATGCGTCGCAGCATTTTTACGCATAGCTGCCGACATGCACCTCGTCCGTACTCGAGTACTCAGCTCGAGGGTCCGAAGGGGCAGGAGAGCTGGCCGAAGTTGACCGGCGGACGCGTGCGAGCGCGTCATGGGCCGGCGGCTTGCGATTCTTCGGGACACGATCGTCAATACGACGAAGCCCTGGGTCAGGGGGAATGACTGAATGTGCTATTCGGCTTTGGCTCGGCAGGATTTTCATGTGTTGGCGCGCCGCTACGGGGCCCAAATCGCGCTCGACATGTTCGCCGATCTCTTCCGCCGCCGGCGGGATAGTGAAGACATCAAGCTGTCGCGGGCCCTCGAGCGCAACTTCGACAATCCTTCGTCACCGCTCGAACGGCAAATCAAAGCCGACATCGAGGCTTACAGGGCACAGCAGGTCTCGAAATGGGAGAGGGATCTGTTCACTCAGAAGAAACGGCTCGCTGACGCCGAGCGCAGCCTGCAGGCCAAGGAGACCAAAAAGGCTCGTGAGGATGTCAGGATCGCGAGCAACAAGATTCAAACCTATGTTGACCGGCTCGCTGACCTGCGCCGCACGGAGCCGAAGGAAGACGATAGTCGGATCTTCCCGATGACATACACTCCCATGATCGCGACTATCGATGGCCGATTGCAGATAGTTCCAATGCGATACACGTGCAGGCTTGCCGGAAAGCCTGCCAATTACGACGCACGCTACCCCGGCGCCTACAACGCACGCCGCGACAACCTGTCCGGCTTCTGGGATGCCATCTACGGGCGCAATCACGCCATCATGGTCATCAACGGGTTCTTCGAGAACGTGCCGCGCCATCTCTACGAGAAACGCGAGCTGAAGCCGGACGAAAAGCCCACAAACATGGTGCTGCAGTTCAACCCGCGGCCGGCAATCGAAATGCTGGTCGCCTGCGTGTGGGATCACTGGAAGGGCCCCGGCGCGCCGGATCTTTGGTCATTCGCCGCGGTGACGGATGAGCCGCCCCCTGAGATCGCCGCCACTGGTCACCAGCGCTGCATCATCGCTCTTCGGGATGAAAACGTGCGCGAGTGGCTGTCACCGCGGGGCGTGAGCCGCGAGCGCCTCCAAGCGATCCTGAGCGATCGCGAGGTACCGTACTACGAGCACCGCATCGCGGCGTAGGGTTGATAAAGTCCTGCGTGACTTGCGAGCGCAAGCCTGCGCATGTTGGCACGCGGGGAGTATCCCCGCGTCACTGGCGAAGCGCTACGTCGTCGGGAATAGCAGGCAGGTCGTGGTGCAAAGGGCATACAGCTTCGCGTCCGGGTCCTCGATGCGTCCCTCGGCTATCGCGGTGCTCTTGCCACTGTGAATCACTTTTCCCAGCGCGCGGACTGGCCCACCAAATCGCGAGGCGATCCCAGTCCCTGAGTGACCATCCACACGTCGTCACCGA
>CAZDTG010000189.1:0-7314 GCA_964508005.1 uncultured Steroidobacteraceae bacterium | reverse complement strand
TGCGATCGTGATTGAGCTTCAAGTCGTTCATGAGCAGCCGCATCTGGTCGCAGTGGCCGGGATAGCGGATGGTCTTGTAGTTCATGTACCCGCAGGTCGTGCCGTGAGTCTCCGCGAGCGATCCGAGGCCGCCGGAAGTGTTGAACGCCTCGTACAGCGTGCCGTCGATCTCGATCTCCTCCAGGCCCTCGAGCGGCGCGACCTCGATCATGCGGCCGTCCACGATCGCCTGGCAGGGATTGCCGTACTCGTTGATGAGTCCCTCGGTCGACCACGTCAGGGAGTACTTCAACACGTTGTTGGGATGCTGCGGCAGGGCGCCCACGCGCAGCTTCACCGCGCGCAACTCGTCGAAGTGTGTGATCAGCTCGGCGGCGGCGATACTGATGAAGCCGGGCGCCAGGCCGCACTGGGGCACGAAAGCCTGCTTCGCGCCCGTTGCAATGGCGCGCACCGCGCGTGTGACCTCCACGTCCTCGGTGAGGTCGAAGTAGTGAGTACCGGCTTTGCGGGCCGCCTCGGCGACCGTGACGTTGCAGTAATAAGGCAGGCTGGAAATGATTCCATCGACCGGGTGCTCGCCGAGGTGTTTCAGCAGGGCATTGCCGTCCCCGGCATCGAGGGCGAAGGAGGCGAGATTCGGCATGCCGTGGGAGCGGGCCACGCTGTCCGCGGCGGCACCATCGACGTCTCCGAGATTAACCTTGTAACTTCCTGATTCAGCTAGCAATCCGGAGATCAACGCGCCGATCTTGCCGGCGCCCAGAACGAGTACACGATGCATGGGAGTCACTCTCCAGGCTCCTCGAGGGAGCGAGCCTCAGCTTGTTGGGCGTTCGTTCAACGACACGCGGGGGCTGAAAAAGGCGCGCATTCTGCCTCCCTCGCGCCTGCGGCGCCAGTTTGCCCCATGGTACGATCCCCGTACCATGCGAACTCCCGACATCACCTCCTGGCACAGCGCCACCTGGCAGAGCAAGGTCGCCCAGCAGCAGCCGACCTATGCCGATCCGAAAGCCCTCGAGAGCACCGTGGCGCAGCTTTCACGGCTGCCGCCGATCGTGGTGTCCTGGGAAATCGATGCCCTGCGGGAGCGCCTTGCCGCGGCGCAGCGCGGACAGGCCTTCCTGCTCCAGGGAGGGGACTGCGCCGAAACGTTCGCGGACTGCGAATCGGACACGATCGCCAAGAAGCTGAAGATTCTTCTGCAGATGAGCCTCGTGCTCCTGCACGGATTGAAGAAGCCCATCATTCGCGTCGGACGCATGGCCGGGCAGTACGCCAAGCCCCGCTCGGTGGATACGGAGACCCGCGGCGGCGTCACTCTGCCGAGCTACCGGGGCGATCTCGTGAATCGGCCCGAGTTCACGGCTGAGGCACGCGCCTCCGATCCGGACCTGCTGCTGCGCGGGTATGAGCGTGCGGCGCTCACCCTGAATTTCGTCCGCGCCCTGGTCGATGGCGGTTTCGCAGATCTGCATCATCCGGAGTACTGGGACCTCGGGTTCGTGAAGCATGCGCCGTTGAAGGACGCGTATCAGCGCATCGTGAACTCGATCGGTGACGCTCTCGATTTCTTCGAGGGGATCAGCGGCCGGGGCGTGTCGGAGGCGACGCTCGTCGACTTCTACGCGAGCCACGAAGGACTGCACCTGCTTTATGAGCAGGCCCAGACGCGTTTCATTCCGCGGCAAAATCGCTGGTACAACCTGTCGACGCACATGCCCTGGATCGGAATGCGCACGGCGCAGCTGGACGGGGCGCACGTCGAATACTTCCGTGGCATCTCGAACCCGATCGGTGTCAAGGTCGGTACGGCAATGGACGCGGCGTGGCTGCAAGGTCTGGTCACGACCCTCAACCCGCAGAACCAGCCCGGACGCCTGACCCTCATCCATCGGTTCGGCGCCAAGGACATCGAAGCTTCCCTGCCGCGCGCCATCGAAGCGGTCCGCCAGACAGGTCAGACGGTGCTGTGGATCTGCGATCCCATGCACGGCAACACCGAGACCGCGGCCGGGGGCCTGAAGACGCGCCGCTTCGAGAACATCCTCAAGGAGCTGGATGTCTCCTTCCGGATCCACGCGGAGATGGGCTCATACCTTGGGGGCGTGCACATCGAGCTCACCGGCGACGATGTTACCGAGTGCACCGGTGGGGCCCGCGGCCTTACCGATGGCGATCTACAGCGGGCATACCGCTCGTCCGTGGACCCCCGCCTGAACCACGAGCAGGCGCTCGAGCTCGCCATGCTCATCGCCGAGCGTAGCCAGAGCCGCCGCGCCGACAAGCGAGCCAGCGCCCAGGCGTAACCGTACTTGCGCGGGGCGACCTGAGCCTCCATATCGCGAGTCGGCCCCGGCGAGCGCACCGGCGGCCCGGGCCTCGCGCACCCGGCCACGCAATTGGCCTCGAGGACTCGACCTCCGGTTCGTACTCCGCGAGAATCGCGCGCCTGACAAAGCCAGCCAAAGGCAGCCGCCCGCCCGCATGCAATACGAGCACATCGTCGTCCCCGCCGAGGGACGCAAGATCACAGTCAACCCGAATACGACGCTGAACGTCCCCGACAACCCGATCATTCCCTTCATCGAGGGTGACGGCATCGGAATCGACGTCACGCCCGCCATGCTTCGGGTCGTGAACGCGGCCGTCGAGAAGGCCTACGGCAAGCGCCGGCGTATCGCGTGGATGGAGGTCTACTCCGGAGAGAAGGCCAACGAGCTCTACGGGCAATGGTTTCCCGACGAGACGTTGCAGGCCCTGCGTGAGTTCGTCGTCTCGATCAAAGGCCCTCTCGGTACGCCCGTGGGCGGCGGCATCCGCTCACTCAACGTGGCCATGCGACAGAGCCTCGACCTGTATGCCTGCGTGCGTCCCATTCGCTATTTCCCGGGCGTGTCCAGCCCCATGCAGGACGCGAGTCTCACCGACATGGTGATCTTCCGCGAGAACACGGAGGACATTTACACCGGCATCGAGTGGCCCGCGGGCTCCGCGGAAGTCCACAAGCTCATCGCCTTCCTGCAGAACGAGCTCAAGGCGACCGGCATCCGCTTCCCGGCGAGCTCCGGCATCGGCATCAAGCCGGTCTCGAAAGAGGGCAGCCAGCGCCTGATCCGCAAGGCGATCCAGTACGCCATCGACACGGATCGCACGTCCGTGACCCTGGTGCACAAGGGCAACATCATGAAGTTCACGGAAGGCGCCTTCCGCAACTGGGGCTACCAGCTTGCGAAGGAAGAGTTCGGTGCCAGGGAGATCGATGGCGGCCCGTGGCTGTCCTTCCCGAATCCGCTGACCGGCAAGGACATCATCGTGAAGGACGTGATTGCGGATAACTTCCTCCAGCAGGTGCTGCTGCGTCCGGAGGAGTATGACGTGATCGCCACACTCAACCTCAACGGCGATTACGTGTCGGATGCGCTGGCGGCACAGGTGGGCGGCATCGGCATCGCACCGGGTGGCAACATTGGAGACGGCCTGGCGGTGTTTGAGGCCACGCACGGCACCGCGCCGGGCTTCGCCGGCAAGGATCGCGTCAATCCCGGGTCGCTCATCCTCTCCTCCGAGATGATGCTGCGCTACTTGAAATGGACGGAAGCGGCGGATCTCATCATCAAGGGCGTGACGAACACCATCGCCAACAAGGAGCTCACCTACGATCTGGCGCGCCTGCGCGAGGCGATCAAGGCCCCGAAGCGTGAGCTCGCGGCTCGCAGGAACGTCGAAGAGGATCTGCAGCGGCTCATTCCCGGAGCGACGCTCATGAGTTGCTCGGGCTTCGCCGCCGCGATCATCCGGCACATGGATGACTGAGCGGCGGCCCAAACGGGCGGGCGCGCCCGGCGTTCGCCCCCCGGCAGGCAAGCGCACCGACGCGTACGATCCGGGTTGCACACGCTGCCCACGGCTTGCGGAATTCCTGGCCGAGACTCATGAGCGCTATCCGGACTACTGGGCGCGCCCGGTGCCGTCGTTCGGACCACCGGATGCCAAGGTGCTGTTCGTAGGCCTGGCGCCGGGCATGCACGGCGCGAACCGGACGGGCCGTCCGTTCACGGGTGACTACGCCGGAATCCTTCTCTACGAGACGCTGCATGAGCTCGGGCTCGCGAGCGGCTCCGAGTCGGTCGCGATGGATGATGGCCTGAAATTGCAGAACGCGCGCATCGCGAATGCGGTCAAATGCGTGCCTCCGGAGAACAAGCCGCTGCCGGATGAGATCCGCACCTGCAATGCCTACCTTCAGGTCGAGCTGCGCGCGCTGCAGCGGGTGAAAGTGATCCTCGCCCTCGGCCGTGTCGCTCACGATGCCGTGCTGATCGCGCTCGGCCTGAGACGCAGTCAGTTCCCGTTCGGGCATGGGAACGAGCACGCGCTCGGTGAGGCGAAATACCTCGTCGACTCTTATCATTGCAGCCGTTACAACACCTCGACCAAGGTGCTGACGCAGCCCATGTTCAGGAAGGTCGTCGCGCGGGCGTGCGAGCTGGCGGGGTTGTAGGAGCGCAGCTGGCAAAAGCCACGCCTTTTGCCGGGGGCGCCCAGCCAGCGGCCTGCGGAGTGATGTCCGCTGAAACGCCGGGGCGCGCCGCCCGCAGGCGACTTGCAGCCGAATAGACCAACATGAACGCCAACGTTTTCGATCACAAGGAATACACGGCGGCGCTGCCGAGGCGCCCGGGCGTGTACCGCATGTTCGATGCGCAGGGGGAGCTGCTGTACGTCGGCAAGGCGAAGAGCCTCAGGGACCGGGTCAGCACTTACTTCAACCCGAGCAACGTCGTGCCCAAGATCCAGGCGCTGGTGCAGCAGATCGCGAACATCGAGGTCACGGTCACCAACTCCGAGGCCGAGGCGCTGCTGCTCGAATACAACCTCATCAAGGCGCACAAGCCGCGCTTCAACATCGTGCTGCGCGACGACAAGAGCTTTCCCTACATTCATCTGGAGGTCGACCATGACTTCCCGCGGCTCGCATTCTATCGCGGCTCGCGCAGCGAGCCGGGGCGGTACTTCGGGCCGTTTCCCAACGCAGGCGCGGTGCGCGACAGTCTCAACCAGATCCAGAAGCTGTTCCGCATCCGCAACTGCCGTGACAGCTTCTTCGCCAATCGCAGCCGTCCGTGCCTGCAGCACCAGATCGGGCGTTGCTCGGCGCCTTGTGTCGGGCTCATCACGCGGGAGGAGTATGCGCAGGACATCGAAGCCGCGGTGAAAGTGCTCGAGGGCCGCAGCGATGAGGTCAATGCGGACCTGCAGGCGCGGATGGAGGCTGCCGCCGGCCGGCTCGAGTTCGAGCGAGCGGCGCTGCTGCGCGATCAGCTGGCCACGTTGAAGCGCATTCAGGGGCAACAGGTGGTGACGGCCGAGGGCGAGCGGGATGTCGATGTGTTCGCCATCATCGGCGAGCCGGGCGAGTACGCCGTGAGCGTCATGTTGGTCCGCGGCGGCCGCAATCTCGGCACCACGGGTTATTTTCCGCGCGCCGCGCTCGCGGAGCCGGATGAGGCGCTGGCGTCCTTCGTCATGCAGTATTACGCGAGCCAGGACCCGCCGCCCGAGGTGTTTGTCGGCCGCAAGCTCGATGATGCGCAATCGCTCGGCGAGGTGCTCAGCAGCCGTGCCGGGCATGCGGTGGAGGTCCGCTGTCCCGTGCGCGGCCTCGGGGTTCGCTGGGTCGAGATGACCCGGGAGAACGCGACGCAGGGCCTGCGCATCCGGCTCGCGCAAAAGCAGGGCATGGACGAGATGCTCGCAGCGCTTGCCGACGAGCTGGATCTGCCGGAGCCGCCGGCGCGCATCGAGTGTTTCGACATCAGTCACACGGGCGGCGAAGGCACGGTGGCGTCCTGCGTGGTGTTCGGTCCCGAAGGGCCGTTGAAGAAGGAGTATCGGCGCTTCAACATCACGGGCATCACTCCGGGTGATGACTACGGCGCTTTGCGCCAGGCTCTGGAGCGACGCTACACGCGCATTCGCGCGGGCGAGGTGCCGCCGCCCGACCTGTTGCTCATCGACGGCGGCCTCGGACAGATTGGCGAGGTGCACGAGGCGCTGGCCGCGCTCGGGTTCGGGGACATCGCGCTGGTCGGTGTGGCCAAGGGGCCTGATCGAAAACCGGGGCAGGAGCGTTTGTTCGTCTATGGCGCCGCTGCGCCCCGGGTACCGGAGGCGCACTCTCCGGCGTCACGTCTCATCCAACGTATCCGGGACGAGGCGCACCGCTTTGCCATCACCGGCCACAGGCGCAGGCGTGCACGGCGTTACAACCAATCGGTGCTGGAAGTCGTGCCGGGCCTGGGACCCGCGAAGCGCCGTGAGTTGCTCAAGCATTTCGGGGGACTGCAGGGGGTCATGCGCGCGGGCGTCGCGGACTTCGAGCAGGTGCCCGGAATCGGGGCATCCCTGGCGCGAAGTCTTTATGATCACCTCCACCCCGGTTCCTAGGAGCCTGCCCGCCTCATGCCCGCCCGCCGCGGCCCGTAGCGCCTGATTCCTGATGCTGTGGAATGTGCCGAACACCCTGACGTGGATTCGCATCGCCGCGATTCCGCTCATAGTCCTGCTGTTCTTCATGCCGTATCCGTGGGCGGATCCGGCGGCGGGACTGCTGTTCGCGGCCGCGGGCATCACTGATTCGCTCGACGGCTACCTCGCACGGCGCCTGGGGCAGACGTCCCGCCTCGGAGCGTTCCTGGATCCGGTCGCGGACAAGCTGGTCGTGGCGGTAGCCCTCGTGCTGCTCGTGAGCAAGGACACGCGGCCTTTGATCGTGCTCACCGCCGCCGTCATCATCGGCCGCGAAATCACGATTTCGGCCCTGCGCGAATGGATGGCCGAGATCGGTCAGCGGCGCAAGGTCGCTGTGTCCCAGCTCGGCAAGTACAAGACCATCCTGCAGATCGTCGGCCTGTCGATGATGCTGTTCCGGCGGGACCTGCTGGGGCTGCCGATCTACTGGCTAGGGGTGGTTTTCACCGAGCTCGCTGCCGCGGCGACCCTCGTTTCGATGGTTGCCTATCTGCGCGCGGCGTGGCCTGAGCTGAAGCGCTGAAAGCCTTCGGCGAAGCAGGGCTAGGGGAGGCGGCGGGTGCCGGCCTTCGAGGACTCGCGAAGGCTTCCGCGCAGCTCGGAACCAGCGCCGCCGCACATCTTTGCTGCAAAAGACGCTAAGTGGGCGAGTGCACTGGTTTTTTGGCGAGGGCCGCCCCTCGATCCGCCTTGACTTCGCGGGGCATGCACCTACAATTCCGGGCCTGCCTGCACACGAAGCGGGAATAGCTCAGTTGGTAGAGCACGACCTTGCCA
>CAZDTG010000188.1:0-7320 GCA_964508005.1 uncultured Steroidobacteraceae bacterium | reverse complement strand
GCTCGGCAATTGAGGGTCCAGGATCTCCAGAAATCAGCCGCAAGTCGGCCTGTCCAGAAGCGCTGCGGACCGACGTCCAGTCCACATGCTCGCGGGCACTGGTGCCTTGAATGGCGGGGGCGGGACGGCGGGCGAACCTGCTTGTTCTTCGACCCTCACCAATGAGATCGATAGCAACAACGCGACGTGCATGCTGTCGGACCACAGAATCAAGCGAAGGTAGTACGGTTGCGAGCCGTGACTTTGCATACCCTCGAACCAGACGAGGGCACACTGATCGATCACTTCGACCGAGCGGCCCCTCCGGTACTGACGATTGAGCCCGGCGACACAGTCCGGTATCGAACCCTCGACGCGCGTTGGAACCTCGAGCCGCACACGGCGCCCGGGAAAATTGTCAACCGGATGCGCCAGGACCCCCGGGGACACGCCCTCATCGGGCCAATCCTTGTAGAAGGAGCTCGGCCCGGTCTGGTTCTCGAGATCAGCGTCGGCCGGCTGGTACCCGGATCCTGGGGCTGGACCGTCGGCGGTGGCGTCGACCAGGAGTTGTACCGGCGCCTCGGCGTGGTCGGTGACGCCCACTGGCAACTGTGGTCGATCGACGCTCAAGCCGGAGTCGCAACCGATCAGGCCGGGCGTCACATCGCGCTCCGGCCCTTCCTAGGCGTCATGGGAAACGCACCGGCTGCACCGGGCCGACACCTCACAGCGCCGCCTCGGCCGACCGGCGGCAACCTCGACTGCAAAGAGCTGACCGAGGGCGCCACGCTCTATCTCCCGATCGCGGTCGAGGGCGCGTTGTTTTCGTGCGGCGACGGGCACGGACGGCAGGGCGACGGCGAGGTGTCGGGCAACGCCATCGAATGCCCGATGGACGTCGCTGAACTGACCTTCAACGTTCGGGACGACATGGAGATCAGCACGCCGTGGGCCCGCACACCCGAAGCGTGGATCACGATCGGCGTTGGCGGGAACCTCGACGCGGCCGGTTTCGAGGCGCTTAACGCCATGCTCGACCTGATGCAGTCGCGGCTCGACGTCCCGCGCGCCGAGGCGCTCGCGCTGGCTAGCGTCGTGGTCGACCTGCGCGTCACCCAAATTGTGAACGCGGGCGTGGTCGGTGTCCACGCAGTCCTCCGCGACGAGGACCTGCGCTAGCGGCGGTCTGCGTCCCACCCAGCGAAGCTCAGCTTGACCACCGTGTCCCCGGGCAAGGTCGAAAACCGTTTCGGCAGCTGGCCCTCCTCGTCATGGAGGTCCGTACGGAATTGCAATGTAACTCCCGTTCACTAGTGGAGGATTAGACGATTTGATTTACGAGTACCGCTCCTACGAGGCGGCCCCCGGCAAATTGCAGGAGCTCAACCGCCGCTTTAAAGAGCTGACGTGCCCGATCTTTCAACGGCTAGGGATTGATCAGGTCGGCTTCTGGATCCCGGACGATTCAAACCGGATCGTTTATGTGCTGCGCTGGAAGGACCGCGCCGAGAGCGAGGCGACGTGGCAGGCCTTCAAGGCCGATCCCGAATGGCTAAAGGGCAAGGCCGAGAGCGAAGTGAACGGCCCATTGGTGGCCAGCACCTTCACCGAGTACTGGTCGCCGACCGTGTACTCATCAGCGACCTAGGCCGGCGGTTGTAACTGATGCAACGCCGGTTCTTATGGTCGCCGGTCGTCTTACTCGTCCGCAGGGGCGCCGCCGACGGCGGTATCCAAACGCAGGGCCTCAGGCTCTGCGTGGAGCCAACACGCCACGGTCCGGTCGTCACCCGTGACGAGCGTGACCGGCTCCTCGTGCGCGCATCTCTCAAACGCGCGAGGGCAACGAGGATGAAACCGACATCCGGACGGCGGCGCGGCCGGATTCGGAACTTCCCCGGCAAGAGTAGTCGGCATCCGCCGCTCAGCGCTGACGACAGGAATCGCGTCGATCAACACCCGCGAGTAGGGATGCGCCGGCGTCCGCCAGATAGAGCTCGTCGGGCCATACTCGACTATCTTCCCCAGGTACATGACAGCAATCATGTCGGTCATTTCGCTGACAACGCTGAGGTCGTGCGAGATGAACAGCACTGAAACCCGCTCTTCCCTGACGAGGTCGGCGAGCAACTCCGCGATCTGAACCTGAGCGGACGCATCCAAGCCCGCGATGGGCTCATCAGCAACGATCAGGGCCGGACTCGCCGATAACGCCCGAGCGATCGCCAGCCGTTGGAGCTGGCCACCACTGAACTCGTGCGGGTATCTGTCACCGGCATCGGCTGGCAGACCGACCCGTTCCAGGAGTTGGGCGATGCTGTGCTTCGAGGTGCCTCCGGCGCTGAGTTTCATCGCATCGGCAATCTGCTTGCCGACTTTCCGTCGCGGATTGAACGCCGCATACGGATTCTGAAAGATCATCTGCATCCGTCGCTCGTGATCGCTGCGCTTGCGGAAACCCAATGGACGGACTTCCTGCCCATCGAAAATGATTGACCCTGATCTTCGTGAATGCACTCCGGTTATCGCCGCGGCGAGCGTCGACTTCCCGCAACCCGATTCACCCACCACTCCAACGATCTCGCCGGCCTCGACAGTCAAGTCGACTCCTGCGACCGCCTCCACGGCGGGACCGCGCGCACTGGCATACGACGCGCGCAGGTCCTTGACTACGAGGATCGCGCTCACTGGTACGTGGTCACAAAGGGGTCGATCGCGCAACGGAGCTCACGATCCTCCCCGGCCACTGCCAGCGCCGGCTCCCGGGAGCGGCACGCGTCCTCGGCGAACGAGCAGCGCGGCTGGAATATGCATCCCGCCGGCCACAGACCCGGTCTAGGGGGAGATCCCGGAATTCCTTTCGATTTGGCGCGCTCGGCCATCGGCTTAGGTACCGCGTCCAGCAGGGCCTTTGTGTACGGATGCCTCGGCTGGGCGAGGAGGTCGCGCGTGGAGCCGGACTCAACGACCCGACCCCCGTAGAAAACGTAGAGGCGATCGGCGATCGCGGACAGTACACCAAGATCGTGGGTGATCACCAGTACGGCTAGCCCGGTCTCGCTTCTCAAGTCGCCGATCAGTCGAAGGATCCCCGCCTGTACGGTCACGTCAAGGGCGGTGGTCGGCTCATCGGCGATCAACAGGCGCGGCCTGCAGGCGAGCGCCATGGCAATCGCGATCCGCTGCCGCATGCCCCCGGAGAAATGGTGCGGATACTTCTTCAAGGCCCTAATCGGATCAGGGATCCTGACCTGAGTCAGCAACTCGATCGCCCGCTGATGCGCGAGTGCGCCTGAGAGCCGCAGGTGGCGGCGGAGGGGCTCGGTTAGCTGCCTCTCGACAGTCAGCATCGGATGGAGGCTTGCGAGCGAATCCTGAAAGACCATTCCAATATCCCGCCCGCGTATCGACCGCAGCGTCGCCGGCGGCGCCCCGATGAGATTCGTGGATGCGAATTGCGCAGTCCCCGCGCTCCTCATGGCAGAAGGCAACAGGCCCATGACAGAAAGTGCGCTCAGGCTCTTGCCGCTGCCGCTCTCGCCAACGATTCCGACGATTTCCCGCGCCCCGACCTTGAAGTCGACGCCCGCGACTATCGGCACGCGCCCGTTTCGGCTGGCAAGGTCAACGCGCAGATCACGCACGTCCAACACGGTGCTCATCTGGACGTGGCGATGGCGCCTCGAGACTGGGGATCCAGGATTTGCCGAACATAATCGCCAGCGATGTTGAACGCAGCCACGACGGTGAAGATCGCGAGTCCCGGGAACACCGCCAGCCACCAGTCACCGAGATTGGCCGTGGCCGCCGAGATCATCGCCCCCCACTCGGCGGCGGGTGGGCGAGCGCCCAGCCCAAGAAAGGAGAGTGCCGCCAACAGCAGGATCGCCCGTCCCACGTCCACAACAGCGAAGACGACCACTGGCCCAGCCACATTCGGACCAATCTCAACCGCAAGGGCGCGGAGGCTAGATGCGCCGGTGAGCCGCGCCGCAATCACGAAATCCGACCTGCGTAAAGAGAGAACGAGACTCCGGGTCAGACGAGCGAAGCCGGGCCAGGACACGATGGTCAGAGCGACCACCGCGTTCGCAAGTCCCGGCCCAAGGGCGGCGGTGACGGCCATTGCGAGAATGATTCCGGGAAACGCAAAGACGATGTCCGCAATCCGCATGAGTACCGCGTCGACCCACCCACCGAAGAACCCGGCGACGCCGCCAACGACCACACCGATACATCCAGACAGTCCCACCAGCGCAAGCGCGAGCGGGATGGACACCCGCGCCCCGAAGGCCACTCGACTGAGCACGTCCCGGCCGAGTTCGTCCGTCCCAAACAGATGAGCCGGCCCTGGCGGCATCAGCAGCGGGTAATCCTGGCCGATCGGATCTCCTGACCCAATCGCTGGGGCGGCGATCGCAACCACCACCCAAGCCGCAATTACGAGCAGGGCAGCGATGAGAATGGGGTGATGGCGCAACTCGCGAACTCGAGAGCCTTTGGAAGCCCACGAGCTCACCTGCATGGCCATCTCTCCGGTCACGCAGGGTCCCTCAGCCGTGGATCAATCGCCAGGTAGCAGACGTCGACGCAGAAGTTCACCGCCACGTAGATACAGGCGATCACGATAGTGACGCCCATGATGGCGGGAACATCGAGTGCGAGCGCGCTTCGATAGGCATACTGACCGAGCCCCGGCCACAGGAACACGCTCTCGACCAGCACCGTGCCTGCGAGAAGGTGGCCGAAGGCGAGACCCGTCACGGTGATGATCGACACCAGGGCCGGCCGGAGGATGTGTCGAAGGATGACGGTCCACTCAGTGAGTCCTTTGGCACGGGCGGTGCGGACATACGCGTTCGCCATCACCTCGCGGACGGCTGCGCTGGTGTAACGCAACAGAAGGCCGATTGTGGATGTCGCCAATACAAGCGCTGGAAGGACAAGGTGCTTTAAGGCACTTGCGAACACCACCCACTCGCCGGCAATCAGTGCGTCAACCGTGTAAAAGCCGGTGACGCCCGGCGGAGCTGATGAGCCCGGATCGAGCCGGCCGCCGCCGGGGAAGAGGCCCAGCTTGAAGAACAGAAAGTAGTACGCAAGCAGCGCGAGCCAGAACGTCGGGATCGACAGGGCAGCCAGACTCGATGCATTGAGCACCGCCTCCAGCGGGCGCCGAAGCAGCCTAGTCCCGGACAGAATCCCAAGGCCCACGCCGAGGATGATTGCGATGATTATTGCCGCTCCAGCAAGCTCAAACGAGGCGGGAACTGCGGCATCAAGCGCACGTCTAACGGGAATTCCGGTCTGCAGGGAGAGACCGAGATCGCCATGCGCAATCTGTTCCATGTATCGGAAGTATTGAATAGGCAGTGGCTGGTCGAGCCCATATTTGTGGCGATACGCAGCGACCGTCTGCGGGTCGGCCTGTGCTTCCGTGCTCAGGTTCGCTGCCACCGGATCGGCCGGGACCACGTGAGTCAACGCGAACGAGACAATCGTGATGGCGACAATCTGGCCGACCAGCACAACGAAGCGTCTGCCGAGCAAGCGAAGAGCCGTGACCACTGGATGCATCCGCCACGCTTCTGCGTCAAACGAGCCTTTTGCAGCCCCAATCATCGGGCTTTGCGAGTTAGGTGCGTCCATCCCTACTAAGCTCAGACCCAATTCGGTAGCAGCGCCGGTGCCGAGCTCCGGCCTCTACCGTTGGCGAGAGGTGCGCCGCGTTCGCGCGATGACCCCAACCAGCTGGGGCTCGGCTCATCCGGGGGCCGAGGCCACGTCATCCAACGTGGGCGCATGGATGGATCATGAGCGGCGTCACCAGGTGGAATTCGGCTACGCGGCTGGCTTCAGGGCCGCAAAGTCGATCGTCCATTGCGGGTTATGGACGATATTGGTCACGCCCTTGGCGGACACAATGGTGTCTGCGGCTGCAAACAGCGGGACGTACGGCGCCGTGTCATTCAGGCGGGCATAGAATCGATGGAACAACCCGGCCCGGTCTGAGCCCGGGCTCGTGATGATCTGGTTCACTATCGACGCTACCTCCGGGTCGGCATTGGCCGACCAGCCTGCACGCAAGCCGAACTTATCGCCCGGCCCGAACTGCCTCGCTATCCCGGAGATGGGATCAGGCGGGCTGATTGAGTACGACCATAGGCTGAACTCCTCTGTCCCGGCGAGGTAGTTGGATAGGGCGACCGAGGCGGCTGTCGGCTTGAGTATTGCTGTGATACCCACCTTGGCGAGGCTGGCCTGCACGGCCTGTGCAATCTGCCCGTACACGACTCCGCTGCTGCCGTAGGGATCGGCGTACTCGAACGTGACAGACGGTTTCGTCAATCCAGACTGCGCGAGCAGGTCCTTGGCCTTGGCGAGATCGTACTTGGGTGCGTCAGTCATCGGCAGCGCATACGCCAACGTCTGCGGGCTGATGCTGGCCTCGCGCTGGTTGCCGGCGCCGGCGACTTCGAGGATCTTGTTGTAATCGATACCGGCGCGGACGGCAGCTACAAAGTACTTGTTTGATGTAACTGATGAGATTTTGGGATTCTGGTTTAGCAGCAAGAACCAGGTGCTCCCGGCTGGGTGGCTTCTGACGTTGAAGTTGGCGCCGAGCGGCGTAGCCTCACGAGCCGACAAGCCCAGCGCGATCTGAGCGGTACCACTCTGTACTTCGATTTGTTGCGCAGAAGCCTGAGCGAGCCGATACACGACCTGTGTGTATGTGGGCTTAGGGCCTGGTCCTGAGAAGTTTTCATTCGCGGCCAGAATCGTCTCGGTGGTTGTTGAAAAGGTCGTCAACACGTACGGCCCACTTCCGGCCGAGTGGGCCTCGAGGTATGCCTGCGCGTGATCCGCGGTCGCGGCGTCTGGTGTATCGACACCGCCGTTCGCCTTGACAACTTTGGAATTCAGAATCCCAAGTGCGGGATCGGTAACCACGAAGGGCAGCTCTGGTTCCGGAGCGCTGGATTGCAGAACGATCGTGGTTGGATCTGGAGATGTGATTGTGATGCCCTTGAGCAGGAAAGCCGGCTGCCCGAGGAGGTACTTCACACGATTGAGGCTGAACAGCACGTCCTCCGCTGTCATCGGGCTGCCGTCTGAGAAACGGATGCCGGATCTCAGGTGAAGGGTCAGCGTCTTGTTATCCGCTGAGAGCGAATAACTCGACGCGAGAACCGGCTGCACCTCGCTGACACTCTCCCCTGTGAAGCCCAACAGTGTTTGGTACATGGCGTGCATCAGCGTGCGCCCTGCTACGTCGCGCATGTGGCCTGGATCGGCGGTGATGGGTGCGACTGACCCGTCGATGACAATTGATGAACT
>CAZDTG010000187.1:0-7329 GCA_964508005.1 uncultured Steroidobacteraceae bacterium | reverse complement strand
GCTGCAGCTCGAGACGCGCCAGGTGGGCGATGTTTTCAATCTGCTCGCGTGTAAGCGCCATGAGATTTCAGTGTGTGTGCGGAAGGGTGTGAGTGTGTGCCCATCGGGCACAATGAGAAAAACAGCGCAAAATCATACATGTTGCCTTGCTGAATGTCCCCTCGGTTGCTAGATTACGCGCCACTTCGGGGGTCCCCCGCCGCACTTTCCGGTTGCTTCATGTTCAAACGCCTGCGCGGCTATTTTTCCAGTGATCTGTCCATCGATCTCGGCACGGCCAACACACTCATCTATGTCCGCGACAAGGGCATCGTGCTCAACGAGCCGTCCGTGGTCGCGGTGCAGGACGAGCCCGGACGGGGCGGCAAAATCATTGTCGCTGTCGGCTCCGAGGCCAAGAACATGCTCGGCCGCACACCCGGGCACATCACCGCGGTACGTCCGATGAAGGACGGCGTCATCGCCGACTTCACGTACACCGAGAAGATGCTCCAGCATTTCATCAACAAGGTGCACGGCAACCGCATGTTGACGCCCTCGCCGCGCGTCCTCGTCTGCGTGCCCTTCGGCTCGACGCAGGTCGAGCGCCGCGCGATCCGGGAGTCCGCCGAAGGCGCCGGCGCGCGCAACGTCGCGATCGTCAGCGAGCCGATGGCCGCGGCGGTCGGCGCCGGACTTCCCGTGCACGAGGCCCGCGGCTCCATGGTACTCGACATCGGTGGCGGTACCTCCGAAGTCGCGGTACTTTCGCTCAACGGCATCGTTTATGCGAACTCCGCCCGCATCGGTGGCGACCGCTTCGATGAAGCGATCATGAATTACGTCCGCCGCAATTACGGCATTCTCATAGGTGAGGCCACCGCCGAGCGCATCAAGATCGAGATCGGCTCGGCCTACCCCGGCCAGCAAGTCCGTGAGCTCTCCGTCAAGGGCCGCAACCTGTCCGAGGGCGTGCCGCGCAGCTTCACTCTCAACAGTAACGAAATCCTCGAGGCTCTGCAGGAGCCCCTGCAGAGCATCGTCAGCGCCGTGAAGCAGGCGCTCGAGCAGACTCCTCCGGAGCTCGGAGCGGACGTCGCCGAACGGGGCATCGTCCTGACCGGCGGTGGCGCCCTCCTGCGCGACATCGACAAGCTTCTCACGGAAGAGACCGGCCTTCCCGTCGTCGTCGCGGATGACCCTCTCACCTGTGTCGCACGCGGCGGTGGGCGCATCCTCGAGCTGATGGACGAGCTGGGCCCTGGCCACTTCGGCCTTGAATAGTGGTTTGAGTGGCCGCCTTCGGCACAGGGGGCAGTAGATCGCAAACCCGCGGGCCCTCGCTGGGTTTCCGCTTCACCCTGTACGCGATGCTTTCGATTGTGGTCATGTTCCTCGACCAGCGCCACGGCTGGCTGGAACAGGCCCGTTTCGTCCTGCAGGCCGCCGCCTACCCTGTCCAGCTTGCCGTGAGCTCCCCTTCCTCCGCCTGGAGCTGGTTGCGGGAGACCTTCGAGACCCGGGACGCGCTGCGCGCCGAGAACCAGCTCCTTCGTGCACGCCAGCGTGAGCTCGAGCTGCGCGCGATGCGCTATGAGGCGCTCGAGCGCGAGAACGGCCAGCTCCGGGGACTGCGCGATGCACTCCCGCCCGTCGCCGAGCGCTGGCTGGCCGCGGAGATCGTGAACATTCAGCTCAACAGCCTGCGCCAGCGTGTGCTCATCAATCGCGGCACCGTGAATGGCGTCTTCAAGGCCCAGGCCGTGCTGGATGACAAGGGCGTGATCGGGCAGACCACCCACGTGGGACCCTTCAGCGCCGAGGTCATCCTCATCACCGACCCCGAGCACGCGATTCCCGTCCAGATCGAGCGCACCGGACTCCGGACCATCGCCGTCGGAGCCGGGGATACGGCCTCGCTTGCGCTTCCGTATCTACCTGGGAACGCGGACATCAAGAGTGGCGACCTGCTGGTCACATCCGGTCTTGGCGGAGTGTTCCCTGCCGGCTACCCCGTGGCGCGGGTGACCGAGGTCCATAGGGACGCCGTCCAGCCCCTGGCTCAGGTGAAAGCGACCCCGTTTGCGACTCTCGACACCGACAGCGAAGTCGTTCTCTTGTGGTTCCGGCCGAATCATCCGGCCGCTCCTGCCTCGAATACCACGGGAGATCTGCGCAACGGGAACGCCACCCTGCAGCCGCAACCGGCTCCGCCGCCGCGCCCGAAAAACCCAACTTCTGAAGCCACCCCCGGAGGGGTACCAGGTGGCCAGCATTCCGAGGCCAACCCGAATGCGTCGGCTGGTGCACGGAACTCGGCCGCCCCCTCCGGCACAGTGAACCCAACCGCAGCCCCAACGTCGAAGAAGGGGGTCTCCGCGGCCGCTCCAGCATCGGACGGGTCGCCCCCCGTCGTACCCGACAACACGAAGGAATCCGCTGCCGGTGACGTCACGCCAGCCACGCCCAAGACTCAGGCACCACCGCCCGACACGACGCCGAGGGATCCATGAGTTCGGAAGAGCCGCGTGGGCGCATGCTGATGACCGCGCTCATCGCTTTAGTGCTGACGGTCCTGCCGCTGCCGCCCTACGTGGACCTCGTGCGGCCGGCCTTCCTGGTGTTGACCGTCCTCTTCTGGTCGATCTATGCGCCGCGCGCGGGCGGTATTGCGCTGGGGTGGTTCTCGGGCCTGCTGCTGGATGTATTTCAGGGCCCGGTGCTGGGCCAGCACGCCGTGGCGCTGTCGGCTGTGACGTATGTATTCTGCCGCGAGCATCAGAGAATCCGCTCCAAGCCCGGGTTCCAGCAGTCCCTCATCGTCCTCGTCACGCTCGCGACCTACGAATTCATCGTGTTCGCTATCGATGGTTGGACCGGCCATCCGCTGACGAGTCCGCTGCGCTGGATCCACTGCGTGACCGGCGCGCTCATCTGGGCTCCCGCAGCCGCCGTTCTCGGTCATCGCCACGCGCGACGCGCATGAGCGCCGGATCGCTCGGGATTGCAGGATCGCTGGGGACTTAGGCATGCCCGCAGGCCGCATCAAAGATCATTGGGGCGAGCAGCGTCTGTTCGACCAGCGCTCGCTGATCGCAGGCGTCCTGATGGTCCTGCTGACTTTCACCCTCGTCGGCCGCCTGTTCCTGCTGCAGGTGATACGGCACGACTATTACGCCGATCTCTCGCAGGGTAATCGGGTGCGTACCGAGCCGATCCCGGCCGCCCGCGGGCTCATCATGGATCGCAGCCGTGAGGTGATTGCGGGGAATCAGCCCGCCTATCAGCTCGAGCTCATTCCGGAGGAAGTGCCCGACCTGCCCGGCACACTCAAGGCGCTGGTAGGACTCGAGCTCATCCGTCCCGAGGAGGTCGGTGAGCTCATGCGGACGATCAAGTCCCGCCGCAGCTTCGACAGCGTGCCGATCCGCCTGCGCATGTCCGATGAGGACGTCGCGCGCTTTGCCGTCCGGCGCTTCGAATTTCCCGGTCTCGATATCAAGACCCGACAGACGCGCTGGTACCCGAGCGGCGGTCTCGCGGTTCACGCGCTGGGCTATGTCGGCGCGATCAGCGAGGCGGATCTCGAGCACATCGACCGTCAGGCGTATGCCGGCACCGCGCTCATCGGCAAACTCGGCGTCGAAAGCGCTTACGAGCAGCAGTTGCACGGCGCGAACGGCTTTCGCGAGGTTCTCGTCAACGCGCAGGGCCGCTCGGTCGATAAGCAGGGGGCGTTCGTCCCGGAGCTGCGGACGAAGGCACCGATGGCGGGTGACGACGTACTCCTCTCCATCGATCTCAAAGTACAACGGGTGGCCGAAGCTGCGCTTGCGGGCCATCGTGGCGCCGTCGTCGCCCTCGATCCGAACAGTGGTGACGTCATAGCGCTCGTCAGTCTGCCCGGATTTGATCCCAACATGTTTGGCCGCGGCATCACCTCGGCGGAATACACGGTTCTGAATACCGACATTGACCGCCCGCTTTTCAACCGCGCGATACGCGGCACCTATCCGCCGGGATCGACGGTGAAGCCTCTCATCGCACTCGCGGCACTCACCTATCACATGGTGGATCCGTTACAGCGCCACTTCTGCGCCGGCTCGTTCCATCTTCCCGGGAGTGCGCACGTCTTCCGCGAGTATCACAACGAGCACCACGGATACGTCGATCTCGATGACGCCATCGCACGCTCGTGCGATGTCTATTTCTACGGTCTCGCAAACACCATCGGCGTGGATCGGATCTCGACGTTCATGGCGCCTTTCGGGTTCGGAAAGCCCACCGGCATCGACATCAGCGGCGAGAAAGCGGGCATCCTGCCTTCGCGTGAATGGAAGCAGAAAGCGTTCGCCCGCCCCGCGGACCAGATCTGGTTCCCGGGCGAGACGGTGAACTTCGGCATCGGCCAGGGCTACCTCACCGTCACGCCGCTGGAGCTCGCGCACTACGCTACCATCATGGCCACGCGCGGCAAAGCCTGGAAACCGCGCCTGATCACCGGCCTGCGCGACCCGAAGACCGGCGCGATCCATCGCATTCCTCCGGTCGCCGAGCGGGATATCGCAGGTGTCAGCGCGGAGGACTGGGCACGTGTGGTTCACGGAATGATCGGTGTCACCACCCATGGCACGGCGGCCGCGATCGGCGCGAAGGCGCCCTATCCATTCGCCGGCAAGACCGGGACCGCACAGGTCTTCACGGTCGGCCAGAACGAGAAATACAACGCCAAGGCGCTCGATGAGCGCCTGCGCGACCACTCGTGGTTCATCGCCTTCGCCCCGGCGGATGCGCCGCGAATCGCGGTCGCGGTGATCGAGGAGAACGGTGGCGCGGGTGCGAGCGCGGCCGCACCCATCGCGCGGAAAGTTCTCGACTCCTACCTGTTGGGACCGGATGGCAAGCTCAAGTCAGCCGACGCACCTGAGGACGTCGCACCAGTCCCCGCGCCCCCGACACCCACGGAAAGCACCCTGCCGCCGCAGAGCACCGCGCGAACCCAAGGTGCGCGGTCGAACGAAGCTCCGCCGCCGACCCAACCTCGGGCGCCCGCACCGCCCCCGGCCCGGACTCAGGGCCCGCCAGCAACACTAGCGCCGGTTCCCGCCGGGAAGCCGGCGCGCACTCCACTGCCTGTCGGTCCGCAAGTGCACACGGTCCCGGCGGCCCAGCAGAAAGAGCCGGCATGATGTACGAAGAGCTCAACACGGGATCGCGCACCCGCCGCACGTTGACCGGCGCCGCGCGCGTCCTGTTCGAGCTGAACGTCGATGGACCCCTCGTCGTCGGGCTCGGGCTCATCGCAGTCTATGGGCTGATCGTCCTGTATAGCGCCTCCGGGCAAAACGTCGCCACGATCATCCGCACGGTGATCCGGCTGTTGCTGGGAACGATCGCAATGCTCGTGCTGGCGCGCGTGAATCCCAACTTCCTGCGGCGTACCACGCCCTGGCTGTACCTGATCGGCGTATTCCTCCTCGTCGTCGTCGCCGCATTCGGTCACATCGGGTTGGGTGCCCAACGTTGGTTGAGTCTGGGATTCATTCGCTTCCAACCGTCCGAGCTCATGAAGCTGGCAGTCCCGATGATGTGCGCGTGGTATCTGCACGAGCGGGCGTTGCCGCCAAGCTTCGCCTCGCTGTTGCTGCTCGCGGGGCTCATTGTTGTGCCGGTCGGGCTGGTGGCTGTCGAGCCCGACCTGGGCACGGCGGCGCTGATCGGGGTCGCCGGCGCGCTCGTCATCGTCATGGCCGGACTGCAGGTGCGTATCATGGCGGCCCTTGCGGCTCTCGCCGCGGTGGGCGCCTGGTTCGGCTGGAGGTTCATGCACGACTACCAGCGCAAGCGGGTGCTGACCTTCCTCGACCCGCAGACCGATCCGCTCGGTGCCGGATATCACATCATCCAATCGCAGATCGCGATCGGCTCCGGCGGCATCTTCGGCAAGGGTTGGATGAACGGCAGCCAGGCGCAGTTGGATTTTCTGCCCGAGCGCTCGACCGACTTCGTGTTCGCCGTGATTGGCGAGGAGTTCGGGCTGCTCGGACTCGCGCTGCTGCTGGTGCTCTACATGTTCGTCACCGCGCGTGCCATCTATCTGGCCATGCAGACGCAGGACACCTTTGCGCGCCTGCTCGCAGGCAGTCTCGCGCTCACCTTCTTCGTCTATGTCTTCATCAATGCGGGAATGGTCACGGGCCTGCTGCCCGTGGTGGGGGTCCCGCTTCCGCTCGTCAGCTACGGCGGAACCTCGGTGGTGACCCTGCTCGCAGGCTTCGGTATTCTCATGGCGCTGTATTCGCACCGGAAACTCATCAGCTCGTAACGCCCGATCGTTACGCTGCGCGCCGGGAATTAGATTTGGACCGACGTTTCGCCCTTCTGTTGGCAGCCGTTCTCGCGCCCGTCACCGCGCAGCCCGCGCTTGGGCCGCACCATCACAAGACCGGTTTCGACCTGAAGCGGCCGGAAATCGTGAGCTTTGTCAACGAGGTCGTGGCGCGCGATCCCCTCGAGCGCAAGGCGGTGCTGGCGCTGCTCGCTAAGGCGGAGCCGCAACCGAAGATCATCGAGCTCATGACCCGGCCGGCCGAGAAAGTCACGCCGTGGTGGGAGTACCACGATCGCTTCCTCACACCGGAGCGGATCGAGCTGGGCGCGCAATTCTGGTCGGATCACCGCCAATCGCTCGAGCGGATTGCAGCACAGCGCGGCGTCCCGCCGGAGTACCTGATCGCGGTCGTCGGCGTCGAGACTCGCTACGGGCGCTCCACGGGCAAATACCGGGTGCTCGACGCTCTCGCCACACTGGCATTCGACTACCCGCCGCGCGGCGAGTACTTCCGCAGCGAGCTGGAGCAGTTCCTCCTGCTCGCGAACGAGGACAAACTGAACCCGCTCACCACGACCGGGTCCTATGCGGGAGCCATGGGCGCGCCGCAATTCATGCCTTCGACCTATCGCCGCTACGCCATCGACGACGACACGGATCACAAGCGCGACCTGTGGAGCGATTGGGACGACATCATTGCGAGTGTCGCCAATTACCTGCAGGAGCACGGCTGGGAGGCGGGCGGCCCGGTGCTGGCCGAGGCCCGCCTGGAGCCCGATCCGACCTTCCAGATCGATCCACACAAAGTCGATCTCAACGAGACCGTCGGCAGCCTCAACGCGCAGGGCGTGAAGATCGACCTGCCCCTCCCCGCGGACACGCCGGCCGTGCTCATCCCGGCGGAGCAGCCGGACGGTCCGGCGTACCGCGTCGGGTTCAAGAATTTCTACGTCATCACCCGCTATAACGGGAGCTCCCGCTACGCGATGTCGGTTTACGATCTCGCGCAAGCGATCGCA
>CAZDTG010000186.1:0-7355 GCA_964508005.1 uncultured Steroidobacteraceae bacterium | reverse complement strand
CCCTACGGCAAAGGCGTCACGCGCAAGCCGCCCCGCAAACCCTGACCCGCTACTTCTTCACGTGCTCATCGAGCCACGCCAACACGGTGTGGTACCAGAGCACGCTGTTGGCAGGCTTCAGCGTCCAGTGATTCTCGTCCGGAAAAACCAGCAGCCTGCTCTCGATGTTGCGGCGTTGTAGCGCCGTGAACGCCCCGATGCCCTGCGAGTAGGGAATGCGGAAGTCCTGCTCGCCGTGGATGACGAGCATCGGCGTGTGCCATTTCGACACGAAGTTGATCGGATTGAACTTCTCGTACGCTTCCGGGTGTTCGTACTGCGGACCGCCGAATTCCCACTCCATGAACCACAGCTCCTCCGTGGAGTAGTACATCATCCGCTGGTCGAAGACGCCGTCGTGGTTGACGATGCAGCGGAACCGGTCCGGCCAGTTGCCCTCGATCCAGTTCATCATGAAGCCGCCGTACGAGGCGCCCAGCGCACAGGCGCGGTTGCCATCGAGCCAATCGTATTTGGCCAGCGCCGCATCCAGTCCTTTCTTCAGGTCCACGAGCGGCTTGCCGCCCCAGTCGCGGCTGATGGAGTCGGTGAACGCCTGGCCGTAGCCCGGCGAGCCGTGGAAATCGATCATGACGACCGCGTAGCCGCCCCCGGCGAAGGCCTGCGCGTTCCAACGGTAGCTCCACACGTTCTGAAAGCTCACCTGCGGGCCGCCGTGGACGATGAACGCGATCGGAAAGCGTTTGCCCGCCTCGAACCCGTAGGGCTTCATGACATAGCCGTAGACAGTCTCGTCGTTCCAGCCCTTGAAGCTGAACTGCTCGAACTCGCTCATCCGGCGGCCGCCCAGCAGCTGCTCGTTGACGTGCGTGAGTTGTCGCGAAGCGCCGCCGCCGGCCGCAATCACATGCAGCTCCTCCGGCGCGCTCAGGCTGGCCAGCGCATAAACGATCCGGTCCTTGGCGGCAGAGAAGTCGGCGACCTCGCCGCTGCCCACGAGCCGGCGCGGCTTGCCCGTCCCGATGTCGATCGCGAACAGCGCCGTCTGGCCCATATCCGGCACGGTCGCCAGCAGGGTATGGCCATCCGGCATCGCTCCCAGCCGGCTCACCGACCGGTCCCAGTCGCGCGTAAGCGGCCGCACGACACCCGTGCGCGCGTCTTTCAACATGACATGGAAGCGGTCGGCCTCGAACCCCGGGCGGTCCATCGCGAGCCACGCCAGGTCACCGTTTTTGAGGAACACCGGCTGGGCGTCCCAGGCGGGATTGTTGGCCGTCAGGTTGTGCGGCGCGCCGGAGCCGTCCACCGCAACCTGAAACAGGTCGAAGTTGGTCGACAGGGGCTCGGTGCGCCCGGCGATGCGTGCCGAGAACACGAGCGAGGCGCCGTCCGGACTGAAGTTGAAGTCCTCATCGCCGCCGAACGGCTTGGAGGGGACATCGGCGTCAAGCGCCTTCGACAGATCCACCGGTGCGCCACTCGCCGTGCCATCGGCACCGAGGCGCGCGGCAAACAGGTGAGCGCGCGTACCGTTGCTCCACGTGTCCCAGTGGCGAACGAACAACCGGTCGTAAATGCGGCCCGTCGCCTTATCCTTCGCGCGCGCCTCGAGCTTGTCCTTGGTGCAGTTGAGATCGTTACACTCCGGCAGCACCTCCATCGATACCGCCAGCAAGTCCCCGCGGGGCGAGACTTTCAGCGTGCCGACATCGAGCGGGTAATCCGTGACGCGCGTCGCTTCACCGCCGTCCATCCGGATACGCCACACCTGCGAACGGCCGCTGCGCGTGGAGAGAAAGTACAGAGCACGGCTGTCCGGAGTCCAGCGCGGGCTCGTGTCATTCGCCGGACCGGTCGTCAGTTGCCGAGGCTGTGCGTCCTTTTGCGAGAGATCCAGCAGCCAGATGTTGGTGCGGCCTTTGTTGGCGTCCATGTCGGTCTCGCGCAGGACATACGCGACGTAACGACCGTCTGGAGAGACATGTGGGTCGGTCAATCGCTTCAGGCGGACGAGGTCCTCGACCGTGAAGGGCTGTGCGCCGGCGTGCGCCGACACGCTCTGCGCAACCGCGGTCCGCATGGCGAGCGCCGACGCGACGGCAAGCGCCGGTACAATCAAAGAGAGGGCGAGGCGACTCGCAACCGACCGTTTTTCAACCGACATGGCAGCTCCGTGCTGAACGAATCCGCCATTATAGCCGAGCTCGCGATCCGGACCTGGAGGTTGGGGCCGGCCGGCCATGCCCGCGATGCTGGCTTCATTTCGGTCCGGCAGCGTACCGCTCGAACGGACCCGAACCCGCTCGCGTGAGCCGGCAGAGTACTACTCGAACCGATCCGAACCCGCTCCCGGGAGCTTCAGCCGATCTCCTCGCTGTCGATCGTCCAGGGCTCTTCTTTCGCAGCGCGTACCCACTCCTGGAGCGCCGGATCCTCGATCACCGCCGCCATGTACCAGCGCGCCGTTTCCGAAAGCTGCGCGCCGTAGGTGTTGAAGCGCAGCACGACCGGCGCGTACATCGCGTCCGCGGCCGAGTACTCGCCAAACAACCACGGGCCGCCGCTCTTGCCGAAACGGCTGCGACAGTCGCTCCAGATCTCCTCGACGCGGTCGACGTCGGCCTTGAGTCCGGGTGTCATGGGCGTGCGGCGGTGGCGGGCCCTGGCGTTCATCGGCCACTCGGAGCGCAGATTGACGAAGCCGGAGTGCATTTCGGCGCTCACGGAACGCGCCACCGCGCGTGCTCCAGGATCTTTCGGCCAGCCGCGTCCCGTCAGCTCGCAGACGTATTCGCAAATCGCCAGCGAGTCCCACACGCAAAGCTCGCCCTGGCGCAGCACAGGGACGCGGCCGCTCGGACTGTACTTCTCAACCTCGTCCCGGGTGGCAGGCTGCGACAGCGGGATGAGCATCTCCCGGAACTCGACCCCGAGGTGCTTCATCAGGAGCCAGGGCCGCAATGACCACGAAGAGTAGTTCTTGTTCCCGATGACCAGAGTGAGATCCGACATACGATGCTACCCTTTAGCCCAGGGCGGTACCCCTTGTACCGCTGCAGTCCAAGGCACTGAATGAGATGCTCGATAAAGTCCGCGCCGTAGCTTTCGATCTTGATAATACCCTTTGGGATATCGGGCCGGTGATCGAGCGCGCGGAACTGCGCTTGCGCGCCTGGCTGAGCGAGCACTGCCCGCGGATCCCCGAGAGGGTCTCGCTAGAGGAAATGCGTGCGGCGCGCGAGTCGCTCGCGCGCGAAGAGCCCCACAACGCGCACGATTTCACGTACCTGCGGATCGCTTCCCTGGCCCGGCACGCCCGCGAATGCGGCTACGACGAGGCAATCGCCCAGCGCGCGTTCGAAGTGTTCTTCGCCGCTCGCAACGAGCTCGCTCTCTTTCCGGACGTTCGGCCGGCCCTCGAGCGGCTTCGCTCGCGGTACTCGCTTGCGACCCTCAGCAACGGCAACGCCGATCTCGCACGCATCGGTCTCGCTGAGTTCTTCGTCCTGACGCTGAATGCCCGGCAGATCGGGGTGGGGAAACCCCACCCGCGCTGCTTCGAGCGTCTCGCCGGCGAGCTGCGTCTAGAGCCCCATGACATCGTCTATGTCGGTGACGACCCGCTTCTCGATGTCGAGGCCGCGCGTGCGTCCGGGCTGAGCACCGCCTGGGTGAATCGGTTCGCTCAACAGTGGCCAAGCACGATCGCCCCAGCCGACGTCACGGTCACCGACTGCCTGCAACTCGCCGACGCTCTCGGCGTCTAGGCCGCGCAGATTGGCCCATACCCGCGAGGCCGGGGTGCTGCGCCCCGGCTTTCAATCCATGGCCAGGTTTCGGCCTCACGCCTGAACCGACAGCGTTCTCCCGCTCGTCTCCACGATAAACGCCGGCGCACCGAGAGCCGCAGCCAGCGGGATGACCCCGAGCCAGAACATGGTGTGAATGATCACCGCACTCGAGCCTCCCGCGGCAGCGGAGACGCTTCCCACCACGAACGGCCCCGCCGCGGCGAATACCCGCCCAATGTTGTAGCACAGGCCCGCCCCCGTGGCGCGCAGACGCGCTGGAAACAGCTCGGTGAGATAGAACGGAAACGCCCCGAATACCCCGAACACCCCGGCCCCCACCAGATACAACATCGCAAGCCGCGCCTGCGGCTCGAGGTCGAGCCCGAACGTCGCAAAGAGGGCCGCCGCCGAAAAAAGGAAGTACGCGACGAACATGCGCCTGCGGCCCAGCAGCCGGGCGAGCGGCACGGCGGCGAGCGCGCCCAATAAACCGCCGATGTTGAATGCGTTGGAGGCCCTTGCCTTCCACGCCTCGACGAGCATTCGCGCGGCGGCCGGTGTCAGATCCGCCTGGCTCGCGTGTTCGGATGCCAGCGTCCCGCCCAGGATCGGCAGGAAGGCGTTGCAGGCCCACCAGCTCAGCACCGCGGTGACCGCAACCACGAGTCCGCTGACCGTGCGCGCAACGATCTCCGGACGAAACAATTCGCGCGGAGCAGGCCGACTCGCGTGCGCGACTTGCGCCGACCAATGATCGCTCTCGCGCACGAACAGTCGCACCCCGAACGCGACGATCACCGGCGCCAGTCCCGCCAGGAAGACGTAACGCCAGCTCTCCGGTTCCCCGGCGAACCAGACTCCCGCGATTTGGTAATTGACCGCGCTCGCCAGAACCAGGCCCATGGGGGACGATGTTTGCAGGAGCACACCGGCCTCGACTCTGCGGCTCTCCGGCACAGCCTCCGCGACCAGCGTCGCCCCGACTCCCCACTCCCCGCCAATACCCAGGCTCGCGAGGACGCGGAAACCAATCAACTCCCAGAGATTCGTGGCCAGCGCGCACAGCGCAGTGCCCACGGCGTAAATCGTTATCGTGATGAATAGTGCGCGCTTGCGCCCGAGGCGATCCCCTACCCATCCGAACAACACGCCGCCAACAGCCCAACCGACAAGCAAAATGGACGTGATGGTCCCCGTCCAAAACACCGTGGCTTCGCGCGCTGCGGCCGAGCCGGGCGGCAAATGGAGCAGAATGGGAATGCAGTTCGGCGCCACGAAATTGAAGAGCAGGGCGTCGAAGACGTCGAATCCCCATCCGGCCCACGCGGCGAGAATGACGAGCCAGTGGTAGCCGGAAAAGCCCAGCACGGTGGCACGGTTCACGGGTTGGAGCGTGTGGGCCATGTGTTAGCAGTCTACCCCCTCAGCTGCCAACCGCAGAGTACGCTCTTACATCCCAGTATTTCAAACATGCTGAAATTTCGCGCATGATTAGCGCACTCCGTCACGCAAATGGGGGGCCCGTGGCGGTGAACTTTAGGCGCCAAGCGCCGTTCTATATTGGGTAGGAGGTTTTTTACGATGCACGACGGTCAAGCCTCGAAACGCGTACTGCCGGTGGCGAACCTGCGGGAGTTCTTCAGGGACGCCCTCCACGGCGCCCTGGAGAAGCGACAACTCTCGGTCGAAGACCAGACTGAGCACTACGTGGTGAATCTCCTCACCCTGTTCTCGCGCTCGGAGGAGCTCTACGACGCCACGCCGGACGGCGCGCGCCTGAAACCGCTGGTCGTGATGCTGTCCGAGGCTCTCGAGGCTCGCTCGGAGGGTGATCGGAACCGCGGCTTGCAGCGGCTGGGCGACGTGTCCCTGTTCATCGCGGGTTTCTTCGCGCAGAGCTTCGCCCGCAAGCTGATCGACATCGATTACCACATTGCCATGGGGGGCCGCGCTTATGGCGCGTTGGCCGAGACCATGTCCCGCGGCAAGGGCCGGGTTCTCGGCCAAGTATTCGCCGAGCTGTCGACGAATTTCCAACCGATGGTGGATGCGTTGAATGAAGTGAGCGAGAGCTCCTATTCCCACTCCCAGAAGGACATCCTGCGGTTGTACGAGCTCTGGCTGAAGACGGGCAGTCGCCGCTGCTACGAGATTCTGAAGCGCCTGGGCGTGGAGCCCACCCCCGCCGGCGGCACCGCGTTCGCCCATTGACTGACTGAGCATGTTACTGACACAGCTGCAGGGTCTCATCAGTGGCATCTACGATGTGAGCATCGCTCACGACGTATACGACTTTCTGGTCACCGACCGCGGCCATCTGCCCGTCGCGGCCCGCTCGGGCGACGCCGACGAGGAGCTCATCGTTGCACAGCCGGCGGAGGGGAACGGCGGCGAGGTCGGCATGTCGCTATACCTCGATCCCGCGCTGCTGAAGCGCCTGGCGCTCGCGGATCCCATGGTCCGGCTCCACGATGGCAACGTCGCGGACTACTGGACCGCCCTCGAAGGAGTGAGCCACTTCCTCTACCTCGCGTGGAACGCCGGACATGATCGACCGGTATCGCTGCTCGAGCTCGAGATGCAGGCGGAGATCGACAAGTACGTGGCGAGCTACTGGCTCATGCGCGAGCAGCTCCCGGGGCGCTTTCCCGCGGAGTTGCTGAGCTTGCTGTTCGAGCGCACGCGGATCGATTCCCGCCTGGCTCGCGGGCGGGAGGGCATGTATCGCGATGCGAGCCGCTATGCGGAGAAGTTCTGCCGGCGCCTCGAGCAGTCGCTGCGGGGCGCGCGTGGGGATTCGGCGGGCGAGGTTCTGGCGGAGCTGCGGCGGTTCTACCGCCTCACGAACGCGCGGAAGGTGGCGCACATCGAAAGGTCTGCCTAGCCGGCGAGGGGCCCGAGGCGCGCACGCCGGTGAGGCGGCGGATTACCCCTCCGATTCCTCTTCCGAGTCTCCTCGAAGCTTGCGCTCCTCGAGCTCGCGCATGAGCTTGATCCACTCCGACAGCTTTTTCAGATCCTTGCGCGGCGCCGCCTCCTTCTTCGCGTGGGGCAGCGGAGTGCACTCGTAAGGATTGAAGGTCCGGGAAGGGGTTTGGGTCGACAACCCGCGCTTCGACTCATCCTCGATCTCGAAAACCGGGCGCTTGTAGTCGGACGGCGCGTTCACCCAATCCACGCGGGCATTACCGCGATCGTCGTGAACGATACGCCCGATTCGCCGGCGTTCGCCCGTCGACGCGACGGTGTCGCTGTCCGCAGCAAGCGGTTTTTTCTTGGAGTTATCCATGGAACAAGGTGCGTAACCTGCCAGACCCTCCCGTGGGAAAGTTAACTGCGCGGGCCAGGCTCTTGCCGAGAAGTGCGTCACGGATTGTCAGAAGATGACCCAACGCGGCAGATGTTATGTCAAGCCAGCCCGTGCTGCGGCGATCAGACAGGCTGCTTCGACCCGGAGGCTCACCGCGTGGTGCGCAAATAGTGTGCACGGACCAGGCCCAGCGCGGTCTTGCCGTCGCGGATCTTGCCCTTCACGCCCCATTCGTACGCTTCGGCGAAGGG
>CAZDTG010000185.1:0-7493 GCA_964508005.1 uncultured Steroidobacteraceae bacterium | reverse complement strand
ACCTTGGCAATGGGATAAGTGAGCTGCCGGCGGCCCCAGTCCTCGAGGCGATGCAGGCGGCCTTCACCGGCGGCGATCATGCCTTTGTAGCGCTCGATCATCGCGGGCACCTGCTCGCTCTGATCGGGATGGACCAGGAATACGATCTCGTAATGCCTCATGGTACCTCCTTACGGATTTGAGCCGCCCGACGCGAGGCGCTGCGCGGTGCGGCAAGGAGCACCGAGCCGGTGGGCGCATGTGCCCGTCCGGTCACGGCCCTTCAAAAAGGGCGCGCAGAATACTCAAATGGCGGGCGGACTGCAATGGCGGTCGAATGACCGTCGCTGGCGGATCAAAGACTTACGGCTCACTTGCCCACGGTCCGTTGCCGGACCGTCTCATATAGGAGCATTCCCGCGGCGACCGAGACGTTCAGGCTCTCAACCGCTCCCAGCTGCGGCAGTCTCACCATCCAGTCGCAGGTCTGCCGCGTGAGGTGCCGCAGCCCTGTCCCTTCCGCGCCGAGCGCAAGCACGATTCCGCCCGTGAGGTCGACTTCGTGAGCCAACCGCGCCCCTTCAGCGTCGGCCCCCACGACCCACAAGCCCGCTTGCTGGAGCAGTTTCAGGGTACGCACGAGATTCGTGACAGCGACGACGGGGGTCGTCTCCGCAGCACCGACAGCGACCTTGCGCACTGTCGGTGTCACCTGCGCGGCCCGGTCACGAGGTATCACGACCGCGAGCGCGCCGCAGGCATCCGCTGTACGCAGGCATGCACCCAGGTTGTGGGGGTCCTGCACTCCGTCCAATGCCAATATGAGTGGATGGCTGGCGCTCTGCAGGGCAACAAACAGCTGGTCCTCTGTCCACGGCGGCAGCGGCGTGATATCCGCGGCGACTCCCTGGTGCGCCACATCCCCCAGCTGCTGCTTCAGTGCATGTGCATCAACGCGCTGGATCGGACGCTTGTGAAGGCGCGCCAGCTCCTCGATCTCCCTCACGCGCGGATCGTCACGCCGCTCTGCCAAGCGTATTGCGTTTACACGCTCCGGATGGCGCTCCAGCATGACCCGCACGGCGTGCAGACCATAAATCGTCTCCGTATCTTTCACGTCGGCCTCGATCCCTCAGACGTCTTCAGCGAGCTCGAGATCGATGAGTCCCTCGATCGGATTCACCGCGGTTACGACGACTCTTATCTGTTGGCCAGTGCGCAATCGTCGACCGGTGCGTCGTCCCACCCACGCCAGCCCATCGTCTTCCATTTCGTACTGATCGTCTCGCAGCGAGTCGATGTGCAGCAGACCGTCCACCGAGACGTCCAGGATCTGTACGAAGCACCCGAATTCCACCACGGTTGTGATGAGGCCATGGAACGTCTGGCCAATTCGCTCGCGCAGATACGTGCATTTAAGGAACGTGTTGACGTAGCGATCAGCCTCGTCTGCCCGCTTCTCGAGCTTTGACGTGCTTTCACCCAGGGCGCCCAGCGTCTCCGTGTCGTACTTCACGCCGCTACCGCCGGGCGCCTCTATCAGAGCCTTCAACGTGCGGTGAACGACGAGGTCGGGATAACGCCGGATCGGAGACGTGAAGTGTGTGTATTCCGTCAACGCGAGGCCAAAGTGGCCGATGTTGGTGGGCTGGTAGACGGCCTGCGGCATCGAGCGCACGATGAGCGATTCGACGAACGGACGCTCCGGTGAGTTGCCGAGGCGCCTCGTGAGTGCCTGCAGATCGCGGGGCGAAACGTTCTCGGGTATCTGGGCTTCGATCCCCAGTGCGGTCAGCGTGGACAGCAGCTTGTCGAGCTTCTGCTCATCAGGCTTACCGTGCACGCGATATAGAGTCGGCGTGCGGGTTTGCTCTAACTCATGCGCCACGGCCACATTGGCCATGATCATGCATTCTTCAATGAGCTTGTGGGCGTCGTTTCGCCCCCGCAGCTCAATCGCCCGCACATGCTCCGCAGAGTCGATCACAAACTCCGCTTCCGGCGCATCGAAGTCGAGAGCGCCACGCCGCACACGCGCTTTGTGTAGCGCGCGATAGACATCGACGAGCACCAGCAGCTTGTCGACGAGCGGTCCCAGCTGCGTCTGTGCCGCAGGAGTGCCCTTGAACAATGCATCGTATGCCGCCGTGTAGGTGAGACGCGCGGCGGAGCGCATCACCGCCGGATAGAAGCGCGCCGACTTAAGTGCTCCGTGCTTGTTGATCACCATATCCGCGGCGAAGCACAGACGGTCAACATGCGGCGCGAGCGAGCAGAGCCGATCCGAGAGCGCGAAAGGAAGCATCGGGATCACGCGCGTCGGGAAATAGACGGACGTGCCCCGCTCCTTCGCCTCTGTGTCGACGGCCGTTCCCGGCCTCACGTAATGACTGACGTCCGCGATCGCGACAATCAGGCGGAAGCCGCTGGGATGAGGTTCCGCGTAAACGGCGTCGTCGAAATCCTTCGCATCCTCGCCATCGATCGTGACGAGGGGAAGCTCGCGCAGGTCAATTCGCGAATTCGCTTCGACGGGGTCGACCTCTTCACCCCACGACTGTGCCTCTCGAAGCGCCGCCGGTGAAAACTCGTGCGGCAAGTCGAAGCGAGCAATGGCAGCCTCAGTGGCAAGCTCAACCGGACGATCCGGATCAAGGCGCTTCTCGACCCGTGCCTGCGCCGGCGCGCCCGCGGTCGCATGCTTCGTGATAAGCGCGATTACCCAGTCTCCATCGCGTACACTGTGCAGATCGCTGTGACTGAGGGAACAGCGCAGTTGCAGCCGGCGATCGGCAGCGGTTACCCACGCGCTGCGGCCCATGACCTCGACAGTGCCAAGGAACGCATTGACTCCCCGCTCGACAACCTGCTCGACAGCACCCGACCAACGGTCGCTCGCATCGCGCGAAAGTCTTACCCGTAAGCGATCGCCGTGCATCACCCCACGCATTTCCGGCGGAGGAATGAAGACACTCTCCTTCAGGCCGTCTACGCGAAGAAAGCCGTAGCCTGCGCGATTCGCGCTGACGGTCCCTTCGACAGTGCTTCCGGGTTTGGCCGAGGCGGTACTCTTGTGCTCGCCACCCCTACCTCGAGCGCTGCTCTGGCCGCCGGCACCAGCACCGCGGCCCGAGCCCCCCTCTCTCTGCGCTCCGGCACCGGGCCGTGCGGCCGTACCCCGGTGAGCACCATCCGAGGTGCGCGACCGTGATGCTCCACCCTTGGCGCCGCCACCGGAAGAACGCACGTTTTTCTTATGTGCACCGGTATGCGCACCGGCCTTGCGGTCCTGCCGTCCGAACTTGGTTCTGCGCGGGCTCAATTTGACAGCTCCCGACCCCCTGCGTACATTGCGCGGCCTTCCTCACCTGCCCGGGTGGCGGAATTGGTAGACGCACTAGTTTCAGGTACTAGCGGGTAACACCGTGGAGGTTCGAGTCCTCTCCCGGGCACCATGACCCCTTCCGCCCCTGTGCGTGGCGGTTCGCGCCGGTCCGAAAAAATCGTATAAGTCATTGTTCTCATTTCGAGTTGTGGTTCGCGGCGGTTCGGCTGCGTCCGTCCCTAGCCGAGCCTTTGCGGGGGGTAAAATAGGGGGTAAAATAAAGTTCGATTCCGAAAGGTTCGGTTCCGTGGGAGACGCCTGTGGCACTGACGGACAAGGAAATTCTAACCCTGAAATCGCAGGGCAAGAAGTTTAAGGTCTTTGACGGGGATGGACTGTACATCCTCGTGCACCCCAAGGGCGGAAAGTACTGGTACATGAAGTACCACTTCGCCGGCCGTCCTCAAGAGATCGCCTTTGGCACCTACCCCGCCGTGAGCCTGAAGCTGGCGCGCGAGCGACGCGACGAGGCGCGCCAGCAGCTCGCCCGCGGCATGAATCCCCGACTCGAAAAGAAAGCCGCCCGAGAAGCGCGAGCGGTTTTGTTTACTGGAGTCGCCGAGGAATGGGTGCAGATGATGTCAGGAGGCGCGAGAACGGACGGAACATCCCGGACCGAGGGTGAGGGTGAAGACCGCGATTTCAATGCCGCGCTGGATCCGGCGACCATTAAAAAGCACCGCTGGATCCTTGACACGTACCTGAATCCTGCGCTCGGGAATTGGCCGATCGCGCAAATCACCGCCCAGCAACTCCTGCCTGTGTTGAAGCGCATCGAGCAGGAGGGCAAGAACGAGACCGCGCACCGGGTTCGCTCGATCGCGAGCCGGATCTTCTATTACGCCCATTCAACCGGCCGTGCTCCCCAGGGGGACATTACACTCTCGCTGCGTGATGCCCTAGCCCCGGTCGTCGTGGCACACCACGCCTCCATCACCAATCCGGAGGAAGTTGGCAAACTGCTCTTGGCCATCGACCGCTACAGCGGGCAACCCGAAACGCGCTGTGCCCTGAAGCTGGCGCCACTGGTGATCTTGCGGCCGTATGAACTGCGCTTTGCCGAGTGGTCCGAGATCAGTTTTGAGAAAGCCGATTGGCGCATCCCGGCCGAGCGGATGAAGATGAACTCACCGCACATCGTGCCGCTCAGTAAGCAGGCGCTGGTGGTTTTGTACGACCTGAAGAGGGCGGCAGTTGAAAACGCGCGCTTTCTGTTTCCTGTCCTCGGGAGCAAGGAAGGCGTCATGAGCGAGAACACGATTAACAAAGCACTTCGGACGCTCGGTTACTCGGGCGACGTCATGACGGGTCATGGTTTCCGTAGCATGGCCTCGACGCTGCTTAACGAACAACAGTGCTGGCATCCGGATGCCATCGAACGTCAGCTTGCCCACGCCCCGCGTAATAAAGTCCGCGCCGCCTATAACTACGCCGAGCACCTGCCCGAACGTCGGCGGATGATGCAGGCTTGGGCCGATCACCTGGACGGACTCCGCGAGGCAGCACGCGGACGCAAACAGGCAACTGCCCACAGAAGAAACGCCGAGCACCGGGAATGCAGTGAGATCGCGTGAGTCGCAGAAGGCGGGAATGGAGGTGGGCAAGCCGTAACGGATTGCTCACGTCGTGGGGAGTGTCTCCGGACCCCAAATCCCACATCCGATCGGTACTGCAGGCGCCCCGCTAGGTAATGTTCGCTCCACGCCAGCCTCGTGGACCATTCCGTTCGGGACGCAGGTGTCGCAGGTTCAAATCCTGTCACCCCGACCACGTCTAAAAGGTCTATTCGCACTTTCTTGCCCCCCAATCGGCGCTGGGTAACAGCTTTTTGGAGGGCCGGGTAACGGATTGGGTAACAAGTTCGCGTTCTCTTATTGCCTATCCAGTGCGCCGCCCGCAACAGTGTTGGTCCCAGGGTCAAATGTGAGCGACTAGCTTCGAGCAGACACACTCTTTTCTGGCACATCACCTACTCGCGCGAATACATGTCGCGAGAAAAACTCCCACACTCAGTCGGCCGGGCCACAATCCGAGACTACGGAATCCGTTCAGCCCCTCTCAGAGATCGTTGGTGCGGATGTACGAACGAGATCGCGCGTGTGTATTTTCCGAGGCGACACCCGAGAGCTCACCTAGGGGGATGTGTCAAGTCGGATCGACAGCGAGCCCCCTTTTTACACCGCCCGCCTCGTTGGTGGCGCGCGTAGCTTGCCGTCGACGATCAAAATTCCGAGGCTAGGGTCGTTTCAATCGAGAGCGGCCAGCGCTTGCTTGCTCGAGATCGCGGGTCAAGTCCTCAACGTCCTCGATGCCTGTGGAATAGCGGACGAGCCCCTCCGGAATCCCGGCAGCGGCGCGTTCCTCGACCGTACACTCGACGTGGCTCGTCACCAATGGCGGCCCCACTACCGTCTCGACGCAGCCCAGGTTTGCGGCGAGATGCGCGTACCGGAGCTTCGGGAGGAACGTCTTGATGGCTTGCAACCCTCCACGGACACTGAAGCTCAGTACACCGCCGAAACCACGCATCTGCTGCACCGCCACGCCATGGTGCAGATGTGATTCGAGACCCGGATAGTTGACCTGCTCGACAGCAGGATGGCTCCGCAACCAGCGCGCGATGGTTAGCGCGCTCTCGTTCTGGCGCTGCACGCGCAGGCTCAACGTCTTCATTCCCCGCAATAAGTTATATGCGTCAGCCGGGCCCAGCGCCGCGCCGTTGATCTCACGGTAGTGATAAAGCTGCTCGACGAGCGATTTGCTGCCGCACGCCGCCCCACCCAGCGCATCGGCGTGGCCGCCGAGAAATTTGGTCGCACTATGCAGCACCAGAATCGGCCCCGAGCTGCAACGGGTTCTGATTGATTGGCGTTGCGAAGGTATTGTCCACTGCAACCAGGGAGCCTGCGGCGTGCGCCGTCTGGGCGAGCCGCGCGATGTCAACGATCTTGACGGTGGGGTTTGTGGGTGTCTCGAGATAGAGAAGCTTGCAACCTCGCGCCAGCTCCCTCTCGATCTGCTCGTAATTCGTCGTGTCGCACAGTTGCACCTGGATTCCAAACGTCGGCAGGAATTCCGTGAACAGCTTGTTCGTCCCCCCATAGGTGTCCTTGATCGACGCTACGCGGTCCCCGGGCCGCAGCACACCAAAGAACGCTGCACTGATTGCCGCCATACCGGAGGAGAAGCTCGTAGCCGCCTCCGCGCCCTCCAGGTCGCGAACCTTCTCCTCAAATGCGCGCACGGTGGGGTTGGTATTGCGCGAGTAGATGTGGCCCTCTTCCCGGCCCAGAGCCACGGCATGCCAGTTGTCGATGTCCCGGTATCCGAACGATACGCTGTGCACGACCGGAACCTGCGTAGCGCGTTCGTACGGCGCATGACTTTGCTCGCCTGCCCAGACTGCGGCCGTCGCTTTTCCGGGCGAGCGCTTCTTTTCAGCTTCCATCATGTGATCTCCCAACTCCGGTTGCGGCCTGAACAAACCCTATTGCGGCTCAACGACGAGCACGGCGAAACCCGGCACAGCACGGCCGCCGAAGTCGGTTGCGGCGGAACGGCCTACGGGCAGATAGACTCGGCCCGTCGTCGGGTCGACGGCGCCGGTCTTCGCGCCGCGTGCGGTCGGGATCGATTCCAACAGGCTGGGTTGCCCGGCCGCCAGACTGATGACCGCGAGGCGCCCCTCGCTGCACGGTACGAAAGCGACCCGCCGCTGTGAATCGATCAGCACGGCATCGGGTCCGCTGCCAATCTGGATGGTACCGCGTTCGGCCCCATTGGTCGCGTCGACCGCTTTGGCGACGTGGTTGGCGCAAGCCGATAGCAGCAGGTTGGATTGCGTGTCGAACCGAGGCCGGTTGGCCCCTCGCAACCCGGGAGCGCGTAAGTCCCCACCAGCTTGCGGTCCGCGAGATCGACGATGGCGATCCGACTCTTGTCTTCGAGATTGATGTAGAGGTGACCCTTGCCGTCGGCGACGCCGCTTTCGAGAATGCCCTCCACCGGGATCGAGCCCACGACGACGCCCTTGCCCGGATCGATCAGGGTCACCTCGCCGCTGCCCGCCATGACGGCCACCAGACCGCTTGCCGGATCGAACGCGGCGGTTTCGGGAGCCCGGCCAGCA
>CAZDTG010000184.1:0-7609 GCA_964508005.1 uncultured Steroidobacteraceae bacterium | reverse complement strand
CCGGCACTTTCAGGCCGGCCTTGGTGGCGCGCTGGGACTGGATCTCCTGCAGCACGAGGCGCTCCAGTACCTGCTGGCGCAGTACGTTCTGGGGCGGCAGCTCGAGCTTCTGCTGGCGCAGCCGCTCACTCACGATGGCGATCTGGTCGTCGAGCTCGCTATTGAGCACGACGCCGTCATTCACCACCGCGGCGACCCGGTCCAGCAGGTCACCTTTGGTCGCCAGCTCGCGGGTCTGGGCGCCCGCCTCGGCCTGGAACAGCAGGGCGGCGCAGCCGCAGGCGATGGCGGCGCCCATGAAGGGGGACAGGATACGTCGCATGGACAGGCTTTCCTTGGTCAGGGGAGGCTTCAGCATAGGAGGCTTCAGCATAATCGGCCTTGGAGCCTTCAGGGGCCCTTGAATAGTTTTTGCGAGCTCGCTTCCGAGGGCGTATAGCCGCGGATCTCGTCTTTCAGGAAGGCATCCGACGCTGATCCGACACTGGCAAGACCCGTGAGTTCCAGTTGCAGCCACGCGCCGGTGTCCTGGGCTCCTACCGAAGTGCTCTGCGGCGTCGGCGGGCGCCTGCTGATATAGCGGCGCGCCCCGAAGCGAAGCCGCCAGCAGCACGAACCGTACTGGAACCCGACGAAACTCTCCAGTGGGGTCTTGTCCTGCAGGGAGTAGACCTCCCGTGCGAAGGCGTTCCAGTGGTCCCCGATCGGCCAGGCCGTGGACAGCTCGGCCTGCTCAAAGCCGCAGATGCCCGCCTGGGAATATTCGGCTGCCGTCAGCGCGGCGGTCGCCGTTCCGTCGGCATCGAGGATGTTGCACTGGCTCGCCGGATGGATCGTGCCGCGCTCGAAGCGGAAGGCGAGGTTGATGACCTTGTCCGGGGCCGGCTTGTACTGGATATTCACGTCCGTGCGCTCGGTTTGCGAGGTCTGGGGATTCCACTCCAGCCCGATGTTGGAGCTCCAGTCCTTGAAGGCGTTTATCGCAAGCTGCGTGACGAAGTCGGAGCGCGTGCCGGTCTGCGGCACCTCGTACGGCAGCACCACGCGCGGGCTCTGGAAATAATAGATCTGCCCGACGGTGAGCGCCAGAAACTGGCGCCCGTTGTGGCCATCGAGCAGCCGGCTCGTCAGGCCCATGGCGACCTGGTTGGCGTCGCTCACCCGGTCCGCGCCAACATAGCGGTTGGTGCGGAACAGCTCGACCGGTACGAAGTCCGGCAGCGCCGTGTCGAATACCGGAAGATCGTTCTGATTCCGGTAGGGCACGTAGAGATATAACAATCGCGGCTCGAGGGTAACCTTGCGGTAGCCCGTGGAGCCCAGGTCGCGCTCGAACTGCACTCCGGTATCGACACTCGCGATCGGCAGAGCGCGCGACGGCCTCGCCTTTTCTCCCGGCAGTGTGTTGTCCAGCTCGTACTGCGTCGCGCGGTAAGCCAGAGCGGGCCGCAGGAAATAGCCGGGACCGCCGAGGTTCAGCGACACCGTAGGCGTGACGTCCGCGCGCCACCCGGTGACACACGGAGAGACGAATCCGGGAGGCGGCGTGCAGTTGGCGATATGGGTGACGTCGCGGTCGAAATTCGTGAATTCGGAGTCGAAGCCGTAACGCAGCAGACTCCGCGGTCCCCAGCCAAAGTCGGCACCCGCACTCAGGCTCGGTACACGCGCGTAGGGGCGGTTGACCTCGGCGAGCGTGTTATCAATCGTCTCGTACTCCTGTGCCTCGCCGTCGATGCGCCAGTGCTCGTCGCGATAGGAGAAAGTCCCGCGCCGCTCCACGAAGGCTGTGCTCGTGCCTTCCGGGCCTTGTGAGAAGTCCTGAAAATACAGCGGGTCGCTGACGGTTTCCGCGTCGACCACGAAGCGCAGGTTGTGGGTCAGGTCCGCCGTGTTGCGCAGCCTGATGTCGCTGCGGCTGCCGCCGAATACCATGTCGTGCGGCAGATAGTTCCACGACAGCTCGCCGCGCGAGCCCGGCTCGAGATAGCGGAAATCGCCACCGAGGTCCATACCGCGCCGGCTGTACAAGATGGGCTGGGCGGTGAAATCCATGTTCGGGGCGATGTTCCAGTAGTAGGGGACGGCAAGCTCGAAGCCAACGCTCGATGTGGTGCCGATCGTCGGATAGAGAAAGCCACTCTTGCGCTCGTCACCAAGCGGAAATGACATGTACGGAAGATAAATTATCGGGACGCCCTTGAAGTCGATCTTGGCATGGCTGGCTTCACCGACTTTGGCGCGCGTATCGAGAGTGATGTCCTTTGCCGTCAGCGACCATGATTTATCGTTTGGCGGGCAGGTCGTGAATGTCACGTCCTTCAGGTTGAGGATGCCCTCGGGCGTGAGGTTCATGGTTTGCGCGGCGCCGCGCGCCGGGCGCTGGAGCAGCTCGAACTGCGCGGACTTGAAGTCCGCGCCTCCCGTCGGGGAGTAATCGCCGCCCTCTCCGAGGACGTGCACCACCGGGTCGGTGTAATCGACACCTCCCTGCCCCTTGATGTTTTTCTTCTTGTCGATCTGGACCTGGTCGGCCTTGATTTCGCGCTCGCCCTGGCGAATCACGACGTGCCCGCTGAAGGTCGCCGTATCGCTCGTGACGTCATAGTCGCTGTGGTCAGCGTCCACGCTGATCAAGCCGCCCGTGGAGACGTCTTTTTCCCCCTTGGGCTTTTGTATGGACGCCGGCGCTTGCGGCGGGAGCAGGGACGGTAGCTTCTGCGACGGACAGGTCGGATCTGCAGCTCGTGCCACGGGCGCAAGGGCGCCGAACGACAGGATGGCGAGCCAGATTGGGTTCGGACGCAGCATGAGGGGCGGCATTATAATGTCGCGCCCTCGCGCCGAGGGTGCGAAAAACTCGATGCTACATGCCTGAGACCGACGCGCGGCTTGCGCTCATAAACGAATGGTTGTCGCGCGATCTGGGCTTGCGGCCCGAGCGCGTCGAGCCGGCCTCCGCCGATGCGAGCTTCCGGCGCTATTTTCGTGCATTTAACAACGGGACTACGTACGTTGTGATGGACGCGCCTCCGGGGAAGGAGGACGTTCGCCCCTATCTGAAGGTAACGCGGCTGCTCGAGATGCTGGGAGCGCATGTCCCCCACGTCCACGAGGCCGATATCGCACGCGGGCTCCTGCTCCTCGAGGATCTTGGCGTGACGCTCTATCTTTCGCGGCTCACTGCCGGGGACGATCCGGAGCGCCTGTATGGGGACGCCTTGCGCGTACTCGCCGATATCCAGGTGCGCGGAACAGATGCGGCGTTACAGCTCGCTCCTTATGACCGCGAGCCCCTCGCTCGCGAGGTCGCGCTGATGCCGGAGTGGTTTCTCGGGCGGCATCTTGCGCTCGAGCTCGCGGCCTCGGAAACGCGGATGATTGCGGCGGCTTTTGAATTCCTGATCGTGGAGGCGCTTGCCCAGCCCGCGGTGTTCGTCCATCGCGATTACCATTCGCGCAATCTCATGGTCGTTGCCGATCGCAATCCCGGCATCCTGGACTTCCAGGACGCGCTGCGTGGACCGATTGGTTATGACCTCGTGTCGGTGCTGAAGGATTGTTACATTTCGTGGCCGCGCGAGCGGGTGGTGCGTTGGGTTCGCAACTACCGCTCACTGCTGGGGTCGCGAGGTGACGCGGGTGTCCGGTTGAGCGGTGCGGATGACACCGAGTTCCTGCGGTGGTTCGATTTGATCGGGGTGCAGCGGCATATCAAGGTGCTGGGGATTTTTGCACGGCTGTGGTACCGGGACGGCAAGTCGGGATATCTGGGCGACCTGCCCCGGACGCTGGAGTACGTGCGTGATACCTGCACGCGGTACTCCGAGTTGACGGAGCTCGCGCGGTTTTTGGAGGAGCGTGTCGTTCCCGAGTTGCCGCGTGCGAATGCGCGCGTGGCGGCTGCGGCTGCGGCCGCCGCTGCCAAGTCATGAAGGCGATGATCCTGGCGGCGGGCCGCGGTGAGCGCATGCGGCCGATCACGGATACGTTGCCTAAGCCGTTGGTGCCCGTGGCGGGCAAGCCGTTGATCGGTTACCACCTGGAGCGTCTCGGCCGGGCCGGGGTCCGCGATGTCGTCGTGAATCTCTCCTGGCTGGGGGATCGGATCCGCGCTGCGTTGGGCGATGGCCGGGACTATGGACTCTCAATTACGTACAGCGAGGAGGGTCCGGTGCCGCTCGAGACAGGCGGCGGCGTCTTCAACGCGCTGCCTTTTCTGGGGCCGGGGCCCTTTCTCGTCGTCAATGGCGACATCTGGAGTGATATCGACTACGGCCGCCTTGCGCTGGACGACGGTGCGAACGGACGCATCGTGCTCGTGTCGAACCCGACGCATAACTTGCGTGGTGATTTTGGCGTCGAAGGCGACGTGGTGGTTGAGCGTGAGGTCGATCGTTTCACTTACTCCGGTGTTGGCGTGTATCGCCCGGCGTTCTTCGCCGGATGTACGCCCGGCCGGTTCCCGATGCTGCCGCTCATGAAGCGCGCGATCGCCGCCCGGTTGCTCCGGGGGGAGTTGCACCGTGGCGAATGGTGTGATGTTGGAACGCCGGAGCGTCTCGCTGCGCTGGACGCTGAAGTTCGCACGCGGCTGGCGAAAAAATAGCCCGACATGAATTCGAGACGCACGCCTTGGGCGAACGTCACGAGCGCGATTTTCGGGTTCTCTCCAGAGCGCTCATTGTCGTTGCGCTGGGCTTGTCCGGACTGCCAAGGCGTTCGGGTGGCTCCATTGAGGTAGCGGAGGTCCGGGGGGCCCGGATTCGGCTCTGGGGACGTTTGGCCGTACAATGGGCGCATGTCGAACCTCAAAGGTATCCCCGTCGTCGAGGATGCGACGCGGGCGCGAAGTGGCGAGAAATATATGACGCCACAAGGGTTTACGGCGATCCGCGACGGGATCAAGGCGCAGGGGGGCGCGGGGGTCCGCACACCCCTCTCCGGCAAGCCGGCGTGGCTTCGGGCGAAGGCGCCGGCGGGCGCGGGTTTCCAGGGCGTCAAGGCCATCGTCACGGAGCATCGGCTCGCCACGGTATGTGAGGAGGCCAAGTGCCCGAACATCGGCGAGTGCTGGAATGCCGGTACGGCCACAATCATGCTGATGGGCGCTGTTTGTACGCGCGCGTGTCGTTTCTGCGCCGTCGATACGGGTAATCCGCGCGGTTGGCTGGATGCAGAGGAGCCGGAAAATGCGGCCCGCACCGTCGAGCTGATGAAGCTCAGGTATGTCGTGCTCACCTCGGTCAATCGCGACGATCTTTCGGACGGTGGCGCCTCGCATTACGCGGCTTGCATTCGCGCCATCAAGAAACGCAATCCGCAAACGGCGGTCGAGGCTCTGACCCCTGATTTTCAGGGCGTGTTGCAAGATGTCGAAGTCGTCGTGGATTCCGGCATCGAGGTGTTTGCTCAGAACATCGAGACCGTACGCCGGCTGACTCATCCGGTGCGCGATCCTCGCGCCGGTTACGAGCAGACGCTGCGTGTGCTCGAGCACGCAAAGCGCCATAAGCCCAATGTTCTGACGAAGAGCAGCCTCATGCTCGGTCTGGGTGAGACTGAGCAGGAAGTCGAGGAAACGCTCGATGACCTGCGCGCGGTGGGTGTCGATATTGTCACGCTGGGACAGTATCTGCGGCCCACGCTCAACCACCTTCCGATAGAGCGTTTCGTCACGCCCGCGGAGTTTGACGGCTTTCGCGAGCGGGCGTTGGCGAGAGGCTTCCTCGAGTGCGTGTCCGGACCGCTCGTGCGCTCGAGCTATCGAGCGGAGCAGGCTCTCAACCGTAACAACGCGGGCCTGGACAATCGCAGTCTGGCGAAGTGAGCGCCGCGGTGAACAACGCTCGAGTTGCTGCGCCGATCACCGGCGGGGCGCCCGGGGTATGCGGGCCGACGCCGGATGGCGTGACTGCGCTTCGCGCCAAAAGAATCGCTCATGACGTTCCGGTGCCGCTGATTCGACGGTTAGGGCTCGTCGAGTACGAGCCGACGTGGCGCGCCATGCAACGCTTTACGGACGAGCGCGATCCAGCAACCCCTGACGAGATCTGGTTTCTCGAGCATCCGCCCGTATTCACGCTCGGGATGAACGCGAGCCGCGCTCACGTGTTGGCACCGGGTGACATTCCGGTGATACAGATCGACCGCGGCGGCCAGGTGACGTACCACGGCCCTGGACAGCTCGTGGTTTACCCGCTGGTTGATTTACGCCGCGCGGGGCTGGGAATTCGCGAACTGGTGACGGCGCTCGAGCGTAGTGTCATCGCGCTCGCAGCAGAGCTTGGCATTACGGCTGAATGCCGTCGCAGTGCACCAGGCGTGTATGTCGAGGGCAGAAAGCTCGCGAGCGTGGGCATTCGTGTCCGCCGGGGCGCGAGCTATCACGGGCTCGCGATGAATGTGAGCCTCGATCTCGAGCCCTTCGGGCGGATCAATCCCTGCGGTTACGAAGGCCTCCAGATGATACGGCTCACGGACCTCGCGGGACCGGATTCGGTTGGCGCTGCTGCGGATGCCCTCGAGCCGCACCTGCTGCGCGCGCTGGGCTTTGCCCCGCAAGAGGCCGTCTGACAGGCTCCTGAGCGATCTTTCGGGTATGAGGCCATAACCCCGCGGCGAGAGGCGGCCGGCTACAATCGCCGGTCCTACCTGCATCGCAAGCGGAGTCATTTAATGCAATCGAAGAACGGGCTGCCGCGAGTGGCAGGAATTGCGGCGCGGGCCCCCGGGTGGGTGTTGCCGCGGATGACAGAATTTGCGGCGCGGGGCCTGCGGTTGGCGCTGCCGCGGATGGCCGCCTTCCTGACTGCCGCGATTGTTTCTGCCGCCTTGTTCGGCCCCGCGCTGGCGACTGCGGCCGAGGTTACGCTCCTCAACGTCTCCTACGATCCGACACGCGAGTTGTACGTGGATTACAACAGCGCGTTCGCGAAGTACTGGAAGGCGAAGACGGGTCAGGACATCAAGATCAACCAGTCCCATGGCGGCTCAGGCAAGCAGGCCCGGTCGGTGATCGACGGCCTGCAGGCGGACGTCGTGACGCTCGCTCTCGCCGCCGACATCGATGCGATAGCGGCACAGGGCAAGCTGCTGCCGATCAACTGGCAGAGCCGCTTTCCGGACAACAGCTCACCTTACACGTCCACGATCGTTTTCCTCGTGCGCAAGGGAAATCCCAAGGGCATGCGTGACTGGGACGATCTCATCAAGCCGGGCGTGTCGGTCATCACGCCCAACCCGAAGACCTCAGGGGGTGCGCGCTGGAACTATCTTGCCGCGTGGGCCTGGGCGCTGAAGCAACCTGGCGGCAATGCGGCGACCGCGAAGGAATTCGTGCGCAAGCTCTACAAGAACGTGCCGGTCCTGGACACGGGCGCCCGCGGCGCGACCACGACGTTCGTGCAACGTGGACTCGGGGATGTGCTGCTGGCGTGGGAAAACGAGGCGTTGCTCGCGATCAAGGAGTTAGGGGCGGACAAGTTGCAAATCGTGGTTCCTACCGTGAGTGTGCTCGCGGAGCCGCCGGTCGCGGTGATCGACAAGGTCGCGCTGCGCCGGGGGACTCGGGAGCTGGCGACGGCTTACCTGCAGTATCTCTACAGCA
>CAZDTG010000183.1:0-7629 GCA_964508005.1 uncultured Steroidobacteraceae bacterium | reverse complement strand
CAAAACGAGTTTGCGCCAGGTCTCCTCGCTCCCCTTGCGGCTCAAGATAGCCCAAGCGATTCCGATGTACGTGCTACAGCGAACAAGCGGCGCGTTTATGCGAGCTGCCATCCTCCTCGCCTGCGACATGCCGCAGCTCACCCTTGGGCGCATCGCGGCCATGCTTTCGGCGCTGCTGGGCGTGGGTGCAGTGAAAGCTGCCGACGAGATCCAGACGGCCAAGCCTACGCTCGAGGAGATTACCGTTACCGCGACGACCAGGGTTGAGGACGTCAACAGGGTCCCGCTCAACGTCAGCGCCCTGAGCGAGGCGCTGATGGTCGACCAGGGCATCAAGCAAATGGACGATATCGCCCGTTTGATACCTGACGTCCGTTTCACTCACACGACGGGCGTTGTGGGCAACAACAGCAGCAATCTCGCCATCCGCGGTGTTTTCTCCGACGTAGGCGCACCGACCACCGGAATCTACATCGACGACACACCCGTGCAGATACGCAACGTCGGCTACTGGAACTCGAATGCCTTCCCGCAGGTGTTCGATCTCGATCGCATTGAGGTTCTACGCGGCCCGCAAGGCACACTGTTCGGAGCCGGCGCAGAGGGCGGTGCCATTCGCTTCATCACGCCGGAGCCTGGGCTGCGCACGTACAGCGGCTACGCGCGCGGCGAGATCTCGGAGACGCTGAATGGTGGTCCAAGCTACGAGGTGGGAGCTGCCGTCGGTGGGCCGATCGTGGAAGACAGAGCGGGCTTCCGCCTGAGCGTTTGGGGGCGGCACGACGGAGGCTACATCGACCGTGTCTCTCCCGATACCGGACAGAGGATCGATGCCAACGCCAACTACCAGCAGTCGGTAGAGAGCAGAGCCGCGCTGACGATAGTGCCGGTCGAGAACCTGAAAGTGACAGCTTCGCTCCTATATCAAGGCGTCAGCAGCCACGATCGTAACGTGTATTGGTCTACTCTGAGTGATCCGGATGCAGATGAATTCAGCCGGGCAAGCCGACTGCGTCAGCCAGCGACCGAGAGGTTCTACTTGCCGGCGCTGAAGATGGAGCTCAGCCTGGACCGGATGCTGTTCACTTCAAATCTGTCCTGGTTCTACCATCTGGAGGAAGCGAAGCTCGATTACACTAACTACTTCGCATCGCTCTTTGATGGTGATCCACTGAGGTTTCTGGCTGGAGACGAGCCATCCGCTGCCTACGTCGACAACAACCAGCGAGGGTTCACCGAGGAAGCACGGCTACAGTCGAACGATCGATCGGCCTTCCTCGTGTGGACGGTCGGTGTCTTCTATTCCAACCTCACACAGACCGATCACAATCTCAGGACCGACGGACAAGCCCTGTATACGAAGGTCAATGGCAATCTCCCCGCCTTCACCCAGTTCACCGAAGCGACTGATCGGCAATTGGCGGGCTACGGGTATGTCGAGGGAAACGTGACACGTGCCGTCAAGGTGATTGCCGGGCTTCGAATTTCCGATGACCGGTTCCATTTCGACCAGACCGCGACCTCCACCGGGTTACCGCTCACGCCCATTTCCGGGACACAGGGTAATCGGTCTGGAACACCGAGACTCGGCATTTCCTATCAGCTTGATGCAGACAACTACCTGTATGCGACTGCCACCAAAGGCTTTCGTCCGGGAGGCGTCAATGGTAACGTGCCGCCGAACCTGTGCAACACAGATCTTCATGCGCTCGGGTTGACGACGACGCCCGCCACTTACTTGCCCGACTCGCTATGGAGCTACGAGCTCGGGGCGAAGGACAGCCTGTTCGGGGGACGCCTTGCCTTTGATTCGAGCATTTACACCATAAAGTGGCAGGCTATTCAGAGACCCGTCCTGCTGCCATCTTGCGGATTTACCTATGTGGGCAATCTCGGCTCGGCAACCGGCTATGGCGGCGATATCTCCGCACGTTTCAAACTAACACAGAAACTTCTTGCAGGGTTTAACGCAGGCTATGTCAGTCTGACCTACGATCGGAACGTCTATGAAGGGCTCAATGCCGTGCTTGTCGAGAAAGGGGACGTCATCGGAGGCCCGCCGTTCTCTATCGCTGCCTGGCTGGTCTACAACTTCACGCTAGTCCACCACAGGACATTCTTCCGGGCCGACTATAGCTATCATAACGGTTACCCAGCTTTTGATCCCCGAACTTTCGGGTACGATTCCACAGCTCGCCTCGCGGGCTCCGAGAAATCACTGGACGTGCGCGCTGGGATTTTTGTGGGTCGTTGGGAACTGTCGCTCTTTGGAAAGAACGTCACAAACGAAGAAGCGCCGCTCGCGATTTCGCACAACGCGCCGGGCTCACTGCCCTATTACATGTTGAGCCATCCACCTCCCACTTACGGCATCACCGCCATCCTGCGCTATTGAAGAGCGGCAGTCAGCTATTCGATCCTTCGCAGTTTGCGCATGGGCGCGAGATCTAAAGCTACTCCAGCAACAGCTCGTGACATGGCTTCGCGCCTGACACTTTGGTAAAGCGTCAGCGTTCTCGAGCTCGGCTGCACTCCCAATCTCTTGAGCAGAAGCTCGCTGCACCGACGGTAAGCCTGCACAGCCGCCGCGTGATCTCCAAGCTCGCGGTAACACATCATCAACCCGCGATGAAACTCTTCCTCCAGGCCGTCCACCTCGATTCCAACCTGGTATACGCCGGCGGCCTCCTGCCACAGACCGCGCTTCTCATAACTCCGCGCGAAATCACCGATGGCCCGGACATACCTCTCGCGCAGGATCTGACGTTTTTCAACCGCCCAGGTTTTTTCACCCTCCTGCGCAAGAAAATGCCCCACGTAGAGCTCACGCAGTCGCGAGAGTCGGTCAGCAGGGCTGCTGTCATCCGCAGTTCCCGCTCGCAGCTCACTCTCGAATGCCCACATATCCACCCAGAGCTGCCGGCTATCCAGCGTAAGTTTTCCACCCGCCATGACGACGGCACTCGGCGCACCGAGCAACTGGCGAAGACGGTACAGGGCGCTCTCGAGGGCGTGGTAACCGGCGTCACCTTCGGAGTCGGGCCATAGGGCATCGGTGAGCTTGCCAGCGCCAACCTCGGTGCCACCGAATGCAATCAGTGCCTGAAGCAGCTCTAGCGGCTTGCGCTGCTGGCGCCGCGAGAAGCGAATCGGGGCATCGTCCTTGAGCACTTGAAAGCGTCCCAGCACAAACACCTTGAACGGCCAGGTCCGCGCGCTTTCCAGCCCCGGAGAAGGCCGTCGGGAGTACTGTTTGGTGAGCTCGCGCACCGTCTCGGTGCCCGAACGTAAAGCCTCGATGCAGAGCTCCGCCATTTGCGTCGGAAAGCGAGCAAAGGCTTGTGATGCGATCGGCGAAGCGGCGAGCGAGTGCGCCAAGAGTCGATGGCACTCTTCGCGGTCGGGGCGTTGCAATGCGACGTAGGCGGCCAGCATTGTATGATCGCGCCATGACAGCTTCCGAGGATCAACTTCAATCAGCGCCCTTGCCGCTTCCACTACTTGCGTCGTCTCGGCACGGTCGAGCTCAGCGACAAGGGGGGAGCACGGTAAAGCAGAGCCTTGCGGCATTTCAGGCCTCCTCTAGACAACCGCCGCGTCTGGTGCGGCACTTCGATCTTGAGGACCTTATTTAGCGCGAAGGGTCGATCTGGCGCTTGGAAGTTCGGGACCTCCTTTTGGTGGTAAGCGCCTCCGGCAGGTCATCCCACTCTTCGCAACCCTAGATTGCCTGCCACCCGGTAAAACGGTTTTGCCTTCTCGTGTTTTCAGATTGTCTGCGCTTACCGGCGGCCAACGAGATAACCCCGAGTATCATGCCCAGGGCAGGGCGGGTACAAAATAAGCGCTCGACTTGGTAGCTGCGTGATTCTCCGTGCAGGCACCACTCGCAGAAGTGTTCGCAGTTATTGCGCAATATTCGGTAGCGGTTCTCGCCCACGCGGGAGCGGGCCCGCCCAATCACTTCTTGTGGAGGAAATTCCGGCAGGTCGGAACTTCGTGTCCATACGCCGCGGCCGTATGCGAACTGCGCGAGCGACACTTCTTCGATTCGTCCACGGAATTGTCCGCGTGCGAGACCCGAATAGTGCACGACCTTGCCATCACCGACGTAGATCCCATGGTGCATGTATCCGCGCCGGGGCGAGATGAGATGTGACCCCGGTTGCGGTTCCTCGCCTCTAACTAGAAGTTTGTCCCGATGCTGCGGCTCGACGCCGCTTGGAACTTGAGCAGGACTGCCATCGACTCGGTTAACTGCGGGCGAGCTAGTGGGCTGCCGCCTCGAAATCGCTCTTAGCGAGCTGCCACCAGGCGCGCGGTCGAATGAAGGCGGTGTCGCTTCACAAGTTGGGAATTGATCCGACATATCGTCTGCAACTTAAGCATTACCCGATCAATGAGCTGGCCTGATGGATGCTTCCTGCCGAAGCATCGTCTCAATCCCCCGTTCGCCGGTCTTGGCGGACCCCGCCCCGTGCGTGTATGTACCGGCTTTCTTCGATGGCGCTCGGTTGGGCAGATCGAGCCGCTGTCGTGTGCTGTCAGTGAGTTCCGTCGTGATCTTCTACGCATTGATCAGCTAGCGCGTCTTTCGCGGGCGAAGATGGCAAGACTCGTCTCGCAGGTGGTGGCACGCGGTTTGCGAGCCCAACCGCGCACCGGGAGTCTCCTTACGGCCAACTCTACATCGCCCTGGACTTCATCCCGGGGACTCGCCAGACAAGATTTAACGTGGGCGCGCGCCCACTGGAGATCCCGACGGTCCCGGGGAGCGTTCAGGAGTTGCAGCAGAAGCTCGTGAGCATCGTCGACAAGATCGATCGTATTCCTATAGTGCAGATCGGCGGGCATCTCGATGAGGACCTCGTCGACCTGGACAGCGCTCTCCGAGAATTGCGAACAGACGTGCTGCCGGCGGGGGATGCAGCTCTCAATTCCCTGCACACGACGCTGGGAACGGTCGACCACGCGCTGGCCGGCGATGCTCCATGGCGTGACAACATCGACCAGACACTGGTGGAAACGCGAAGCACCCTACGCTCCGTGCGTTCGCTGACCGACTATCTCGACCGTCACCCGGAGGCCCTGCTTCGCGGCCGACATCCTTCGCAATCGACGGTGAGCAAATCATCTACTGCCGCTCCGCGGGGGACCGAATGAACGTCGTGCGCTGGTCATGCATCGTCATCACGTCGCTCTTGGCTGGTTGCGCTTCGACATCCCCTCGCTTCTATACGCTCGTGCCCGAATCGGGGCACAACCCCTCCGGGGCGGCGGCAGCTGGCTCTAGGATGAAAGTCGACCCGGTCAGGATTCCCGCTCAGGTCGATCGCTTGGAACTCGTTACCCAGCTCCCCGGTAGCGGCATCGCGATTGCGGACGGCGATCGATGGATCGCTCCGGTCGCTGATGAGCTGCAGAACGCTCTTTCGGTTGAGCTTCTGCAGAGACTCGGCGATGGCGATCTCGCCAAGGCGACAGGAGCAGATTCCATATCGGTGCGTCTCAATGTTGAGCGCTTCGAATCGTCCCCGAATCAATACGCGCTCATCGAGGCTTCGTGGCGTTTTGAGCTGAAGGAAGCCGGAAAGGACGTCCGGGTCGTCTGCCGAACACGCGCGTACGAGCAGGTGAGGGAGGGTTACCCGGATATGGTCAGGGGGTACCAGCGCGCCGTCGCCCTCATCGCCGATCAAATCGCAACGGTTGCGCAGGGATCTGTCGGCGGTGGAGTCGCGGAGTGTCCAATCAGCTGACAGGTCTCGTCATTCGCGCCGGCCGGTCTTATCGCAGTCGCGACGGGAGCCTGCGAACGCTTGAGCGAGGGATTGGACCGATTGTTATGCGTATCGGGACGGCGAATGTGAGACACACACTAGCGACGCCAGGCCGCAGGCGTAGCCTGCGGCCTGGCGCCACTAACGCTTACTGCTCGGCCGCCGTGGGCTCGGCAGAGAACATCGACTCCGGAACCCACAACGTGAGCTCCTGGTCGGTGCGCAGATCGGCCACGTCCGTTTCCTTTCCATCCATGATCACGCGAAGTTTCGAATCTCTAACCGTAACCGTTCCCAGCGTGTTGCCATACGGGTCCATGAGCGCAACCGACAGCGTGGGGTAGTCGAGGATATAGACATTGCCCTTCACCTCCATGTATGTCTCACCCTTGTACACGCGTGCTTCCAGACAGGCTGCGGGAGCGGTCGGATACTTATCCAAGAACGCCTTAGAGTAACGCAGCGATGAGCATTCGACTTTGGGCAGCTTGTACGGATCAACGGTCTTTGATGCAGCGATCGTCACGCTCGAGACAAGCGATAGGACCGCGGCTACGAGTATTTCCTGGCTTGAAATTCGCACAAATCATCTCCTCTTGCTTCCTATAAATCTCTGACCACCTGCACTGCGCCCACAGCGCGCGTGCCATGCTGGAGTTGACCCTACGACGGCCGGACTCGCATGTAGCACACCGATCGCCAGCTTCTGCTAACCACCGACAACTGCTTCTTCCCAGCTGCATCCACGGGTGGTGTCCGTGCCGCGTGCCGTTGCGTTTGCAGACAATGGCGAGATCCGAAGCCGAAACGCAATCGGCTTCCGTGTGGTTCCTGTGAGCCCCCCTGTTATAGGGTCTCTACACGAGGGATGAACGCATGGGTGCTGCGTTTGTGACACGGGGGTCGACAGTATGCTGTCATCTGCAGTCGCCGTAGCGACAGGCTATTTGAGCGGTCTACGCAGCTACTGGCAGCTCACGAAGCCCAAGGTCGTGGCAGCCATTGTCTTCACGGCGTGCGTGGGGATGCTGTTGGCGAGCCGCAGTCTCCCGCGACTCGATCTGGTGCTTCTCGCCTGCGTGGGCATCTGGCTCGCGGCGGCTTCGGCAGCCGCGCTGAACCATGTGATCGATCGTGAGCTCGATGCGGCGATGAGGCGCACCCGGCGCCGTCCGCTGCCGAGCGGCCAGCTCACGCAGCGCCAGGCACTGGTATTCGCGATCATGCTGGGCCTGGCGGCCATGACGGTTCTGGTGCTCTGGGTTAACATATTGACGGCCGCGCTGACCCTCGGCTCGTTGATCGGGTATTCCGTTCTTTACACAGTGTGGCTGAAGCACCTAACTCCGCAGAATATCGTGATTGGGGGCGCGGCGGGCGCGGCGCCGCCGCTGCTGGGCTGGGCCGCGGTCCAGAACAGTGTCGACGCAAACGCGTTGCTACTATTTCTGATCATCTTTGTCTGGACGCCTCCCCATTTCTGGGCGCTGGCGATCGCGAGACGCGCGGAATATGCCAAGGCGGGCATACCCATGCTGCCGGTGACACACGGGGTGGAACTCACCTGCACTCACATTCTGCTCTATGCCGTCTTGCTCTGCGTCGTGACCACGTTGCCCTATCTCACTGGCCTCAGCGGACTTGCATACCTCGCAGGGGCAACGGTGCTGAACGCGATTTTCGTAGGGCGGGCATATGCCCTGAAGGCTCGCTGCAGCCCGGAGCGGGCGATGGGCGTTTTTCGCTATTCGATTACTTACCTGCTATTGCTGTTCGCGATCCTGCTGCTCGATCATCACTACCGCCCCTAGTGGGCACGCCGCAGGCGTAGTCCGGTGGGGACTCGCTC